>DASXLW010000119.1:0-70632 GCA_036496025.1 Streptosporangiaceae bacterium | reverse complement strand
CCGAGCAGCCTGATCGTGCCCGAGTCCGGTGACCGGAGCCCGGTGGCGCACTCGACGGTGGTGGTCTTCCCGGCTCCGTTCGGGCCGAGGATGCCGAAGATCTCGCCCTCGGCCACCGAGAACGACACGTCATCGACCGCGGTCACCGGTCCGTAGGCCTTGCGGAGATGCGCGATCTCCGCCGCGCTTCCCGGGCTGGTCACGACCGCCTCCCGCCGGATCCTCCCGTCCGGACGCGCTGCTCGCGTCCCGCCACGGGCGGATGTTGTTGCTGCTTTAAACTGATATCACTATGCTAGACATGTAATATCAGGCATGTCAATCGGAGGTGGTGGCCGTGAGCGTGCAGGTCCCAGCCAGGTCGGCCCAGGAGCTGGCCTCTCGGCAGATCACCGAGACCGAGGCCTGGTCAAGGCCCGGAGTTCGCGTCCTCGTGGCCGGCATCGCGATGCTGCTGATCGCGATCGGGCTGTTCGTCCTCGGCTTTGCGGACGGCCCCGGTGGCGCGGGCCCGGTGACGGCGATCATATTCGCCGTCCTGCTCGTGATCGCTGCCGAGCTGGCCTTCCATGGCCTGACGTCGGTTGTCGCCGGCGAGGCGCGGGTGGTCCAGCTCTTCGGCCGGTACCGCGGCACCATCCGGGCCCCGGGTTTGCACTGGGTCAACCCGTTCGCCCGGCGGCGGCCGGTGTCGGTCCGGATCCGTAACCTCGAGACCGCGGTGGCCAAGGTGAACGACGCCGACGGCAACCCGATCGAGATCGCAGCGGTGGTCGTCTGGCGGGTTGAGGACACGGCCAAGGCGCTCTGCGCGGTCAATGAGTTCGCGAAGTTCGTCGCTATCCAGACCGAAACCGCGGTCCGGCACGTCGCGTCCAGCTATCCCTATACCAGCCGCGGCGGCGAGCTGTCGCTGCGCGACAACGCGGAGGAGATCACGCAGCAGCTGTCGGCCGAGATCGCGGATCGAGTCAGGCCGGCCGGCGTGAGCATCATCGAGTCGCGGCTGACCCGGTTGTCCTACGCCCCGGAGATCGCCCAGGCCATGCTGCGCCAGCAGCAGGCCAATGCCGTCGTCGGCGCCCGCCAGCGGATCGTCGAGGGGGCGGTGGGCATGGTGCAGCTGGCCCTGCAGCGGCTCAAGGACGAAGAGGTCGTCGAGCTGGACGAGGAGCGGAAGGCCGCCATGGTCTCCAACCTGCTCGTGGTGCTGTGCAGCGAGCAGGCCACCCAGCAGGTGGTCAACACCGGCTCGCTCTACCAGTGACGGCAGCGCGGCACCAGTGAGCGAACGCAAGAGCATCCTGCTGCGGCTGGACCCGGCCGTACACGACGCCCTGGCCCGGTGGGCGGCCGACGAGCTGCGCAGCACCAACGCCCAGATCGAATTCCTGCTGCGCCGCGCGCTCGCCGACGCCGGACGGATGCCCAGCCGAGCCGGGGCGATGCGCAGGCCCGGGCGGCCGCCGCGCGGCACCGGCCCGGACTAGGCTGCTGGCGGCTGGCGAGGAAGCCTGTCCGTCACGGCGGAGCATTAGCAGCGTCATAGCCGGGCTGATGGTTCGCCTTAAACGGTTTTAGCCGATGATGTTGACCGCCCGGGCGATGACCAGGGCGGCTAGGAGCAGCGAGACCGCCGACTGGACCAGCATGAGCATCTTGGCCCAGCGGGACAGCGGCAGCACGTCGGTAGGGCTGAACGCGGTGGCGTTGGTGAACGACAGGTAGAAGTAGTCGCCGAACATCGGCTCCCACGACGGCCGGGCCAGCTGCGGGCTCGTCATCTGCGGGAACAGGAAGTCCGGATAGGGCTTGATGGCCAGCGCCCGCGCGACCGGGCCACCCCGGTCGAATTCCCAGTACCACAGCCCGAACGCGATCACATTGGTGAGCCAGATGCTTCCGCCGGTGACAAGCAGAGTGGTGGGGTTGGTGGTGCCGCTCTGCCTTTGCGCGATCTCGATAATCAGCCTGCCCGCGGACCAGGCGTTGGCCAGGCTGATCAACGCGATAAGCGTCAGGCTGGTGTAGCGCAACGCCATCGACTGCCGGTTGATCCGGCGCGGGTTGGCGATGATCAGCCCGACTCCCAGCAGCGCCTCGAGCGTCGGGAGCAGCCAGGCCGGGCGCACCAGGGCCAGCCGGCCCGACACCGGCTGCAGGAAAATCGCGACGGCTATGGCCACCGACACCTGCCAGCGGGTTTCACCTTCGGTGACCCGGCGCCAGGCGGGAACGGCTCCCCGGCTCACCTCCGCGGGGAGGCCGCGCAGCTCACCGGGCACCGACCGTTCCAGTCTGAGCAGCCGTTCCCAGATTTCGCCGATGCTGCGCCCGGCCTCCGGGTGGTTGACGTCCGCGGGCTTTTCCGGCTGGTCCGGTCCCTGAGTGTTACCCATGAAAGCCAGTGTGGCGCGCCCGGCCGGGCAAGGGGGAATCCGGGCGCCCGGAGCAGGGGCCCGGCCGGAGCGGGCGATACGGTCAGGGGCGTGGACCGGTTGCTGGGGGACTGCTCGCTGGAGGGGCTGCGGCGCCGCCGCAGCTGGAAGTGGACCGAGTACCCGCCCGACGTGCTCCCTGCGTGGGTGGCCGAGATGGACTTCGACCTCGCCGAGCCGATCAAGGACGCGGTCCGGGAAGCGATCACGGCGGGTGACTGCGGCTATCCGCACCCGCTCGGGTTCGGTGAGGTGTACGCCACGTTCGCCGCCCGGCGATACGGCTGGGCGCCAGACCCGCGGCGCGTGTACGCCGCCCCGGACGTGATGACCGGGATCGCCGAGGTGCTGCAGGAGGCAACTCCGTACGGTTCCGGCGTGGTCATCAACCCGCCCGTCTACCCGCCGTTCTTCTTCCGGCTCCGGCAGGCGGGCCGGGAGGTGGTGAAGGTGCCGCTGGCCCGCGACGCCAGCGGCCGCTACCAGTTGGACCCCGCCGCGCTGGACGCGGCCCTGGCCCGCGACGACGTGGCCGCTTACCTGCTGTGCAGCCCGCACAACCCGACCGGCCGGGTGTGGTCGCGCGACGACCTGAACACGGTGGCGGACATCTGTGCCCGCCGCGGCGCGGTCCTGATCGTGGACGAGATCCACGCACCGCTGGCGCTGCCGGGCGCGCGGCACATTCCGTTCCTCTCGGTGGATCTGGACGGCGGCCTGGCCCGGCGCACCTTCACCTTCACCTCGGCCTCCAAGGGCTGGAATATACCGGGGCTGAAGTGCGGTCTCGCCGTGGTGGGCGCCGATGAGGCGGCCGCGGCACTGGAGCGGCGCTGGGAGGCTCTGCTCCCCAGCCATCTGGGCGTACTGGCCACCGAGGCCGCCTTCGCCGACTGCGAGCCCTGGCTGGACGCGGTCTGCAGCCAGCTTGACGAGAACCGGATGCTGCTGGCGAAGCTGCTGGCCCAGCACCTGCCCTCGGTGGGCTATCTGCCGCCGGAGGCGAGCTTCCTGGCCTGGCTGGACTGCCGGCCGCTGGCCGCCGCCGCGGACGGAACGGGTGCCGCGGATCCAGCGGCGAGCTTCCTGGACCGGGCCCGGGTCGCGGTAAGTTCGGGCACCGGCTTCGGCGAGCAGGGCCGGGGGTTCGTGCGGCTGAACATGGGCACGTCGCCGGATCTGCTGCAGGAGATCGTGCGCCGGATGGGCAGTGCGGTCGCCGCATGATCCCCATGACCAGCTGCGGATGAGTAGCGTCTGATTATGCGACTCGGTGTCCTCGACGTCGGCTCCAACACGGTGCACTTCCTGGTGGTAGATGCGCACCGCGGAGCCAGGCCGCTGCCGGCCTTCTCGCACAAGGCCGAGCTCAGGCTGGCCGATCACCTCGAGAACGGCAACCGGCTGACGTCGAGCGGCGAGAAGCAGCTGCGGCAGTTCGTCGGCGAGGCGCTGCGGATCGCCGAGGACAAAGGGGTGGAAGACCTGCTCCCCTTCGCCACGTCCGCGGTCCGTGAGGCGGCCAACGGGGAGGAAATACTCACTCGGATCAGGGCGGACGTTCAGGTCGACATCCGGGTGCTGACGGGGCAGGACGAATCGCGGCTGACGTTCCTCGCCGCCCGGCGCTGGTTCGGATGGTCGTCGGGGCGGCTGCTGGTGGTCGATATCGGCGGCGGCTCGCTGGAGATCGCGTCCGGCATCGACGAGGAACCCGATGTGGCGATCTCGCTTCCGCTCGGCGCCGGCCGGCTGACCCGCGACTGGCTGACCGGCGACCCTCCGTCTGCGAATCAGGTGCGCCAGCTGCGCAAGCACGTACGGACCGAGATCGCGCGGACCGCCGGCGAGGTGCTCCGCAACGGCCGGGCGGACCAGTCGGTGGCGACGTCGAAGACATTCCGGCAGCTAGCCAGGATCGCGGGGGCGGCGCCGTCAGGCGAGGGGTCCTACGTCCGGCGGAACCTGCGGCACACAGAGCTGACTCCGTGGGCGTCCCGGCTGGCCAAGATGAAAACCGCACAGCGGACCCAGCTTCCCGGCGTCTCCGCGACCCGGGCCCCGCAGTTGCTCGCGGGCGCGATCGTGGCCGATGCGGCCATGGACCTGTTCGAGCTGGAAGAACTCGAACTGTGCCCCTGGGCGCTGCGGGAGGGCGTCATCCTGCAGCGGCTGGACGGGATGGCGGGGCGGCAGGACACCGTAGATGGTCAGGACGGCCCCGCCCGCCGCAACAGCGCCGGCCGAGGGTGAACAAACCACCAGCGCGGCCGGCCGGGCGCAACGACGGCACCAGCGCGGCCGATCGGGTGTAAACGGTCGCACCAACGCGGTCGGCCAGGCGTGACGCCTGCGGAGTTACGGCATGATCAACCGGACGTCACCTGTCGAGTCGGGGTCCTCGGCGTCGCGCTTGGTCTTGCCGGGGCCTGCGGGGCCCGGCTTGTCCTGCGGCGATGAGCGATCCCCGGCCGTTGATCCGGGCGTGGTCCCGGCCTGACCGCGCGGTGCCGCGTGCCGCGCGCGCTGCTGCCCGGTACCCGGGCCGCCCGGTCCGGTCCCGGTCTCTGGGTCCGTGCCCCCCGGGCTGGCCGGTGTGGCGCCCCCGGGGGTGGCCGGGCTGGCGCCCCCGGAGCTGGCCGGGCTGGCGCCCGCAGGGCTGGCCGGGCTGGCGCCCGCAGGGCTCCCGGTGCCCCTGGGGCTTGTGACGCCTCCGGGGCTCGCCGGGCTCGCCGGGCGCGCGGCGGCGCCCGGGCTCGCCGGACGGGCCGAACCCGCACCCGAGGGCTGGGCACCGGCGGCTGAGCCGCCCGGTGACGGGGAACCCGCGGAGGGGCCGCTCCCGGGCTGGGCGCTCCCGGGCTGGGCGCTCCCAGGCGAGGCGCCCGCGGGCTGGGCGCCCGCGGGGTGGCCGCTCGCGGGCTGGCCGGCAGCCGGGCGCTGGCCAGCGGCTCCGACTGGTCGCTGCCCGGCAGGAGCCGTGGGCGTGCCCCTCGGTGCAGCGGCCGGAACGCCTGCGGGCTTCCCAGCCTCGCCCCGCTGGTGGAGCGTGCTGGCGACCGTCTTGTCGACCTCTTCGTCCACGGTGCCCTTTGCTTCATCGTGGGCGACCAGGTCGGTGACCACATCACGGATCTCGGTCAGCCGCCGCATAGCCTCGGCGTGCCGGTTCTTGAGCAGGTCGAGCCGGCGCTCGGCGCCATCGTGGATGGCGCTGGCCCGCGCGGTGGCCTCGTCCAGCGTCTGCCTGGCCTGCGCCTTCGCCGCCGAGATCGTGTTGTCAGCGTTCTTGCGGGACTCCGAGACCATCCTCTCGGCCTCGGCCCGCGCGTTGTTCCGGGCCTTCTCCGCGTCCGAACGCGCCGAGGCGATGGTGCGCTCCGCCTCTTCCTGCGCGGCGGTCAGCATCCGGTCGGACTGCTCCTTGGCCTCGGCCCGGACTCGGTCCGCCGCCTTCTGCGCGTCCGAGCGCAACTTGGCGGTCTCGTCGCTCGCGCGGGTCTTCTGCGCCGCGGCCTCGTCGTCGGCCAGCTTGAGTATCTGGCGCATCCGGTCGCTGAGCTCCTCGTGCGCCTTGCCGCCCGACGCGGATTGCCGCGCGCTGGACAACTCAAGCCGGAGTCGCCCGGCTTCGTCTTGCGCGCGGGACAGGCGTTCCTCAAGGTCCCGCGCGTGACTGCGAGAGCGAGCCACGAATTCATCCACCTGGCGGCGGCTGTAGCCGCGCATCTGCATTTCGAACTGGTCGTCCTGCTCCAGGCCCGGGACTACGTCTGCGTGTTCGCTCATCTCGTCGGTCGCCTCAGATGTCGTCGTGGAGGGCGCATCGCCGCTGGGGTCTTGCGCCCAGACTCTTGCCCTGAACCACCGTAGGCGTAACCGAACGACTGAGTATCCCCCTTCCCCCCGGAAAAACGGTAGTTCCCGGACATAACTCAGCCGAGTGCGGTTAGAACCACGGCAGAACCATTCGAGGGTAGTCCGAGAATGACTCTGATGGGTCATGCGGGCCGGACTCGGCGCGTCATAACCTGTTGTCCTGACCACTTCGGGCCGTGCGCCCGCAGGGTCGCTCGGGGAGGAGGTGGCGCGATGGCCGAGCAAGTCGATCTTCGCGTCCACGACCGGGTGGCACTGGACGAGATCGAGCTCTACACCGAGGTGCTGAGCGCGGTGGCCGCCAGCGACCGGCCGCTGACGGCCGACGAGCTTGACCGCGTGCTGGGAGTGGACCGTGCCCGGGCGACGCGATCATTACGGGTGGCGGAACATGACGTCGGTGTCCTGGTGCGCGAAGCCCAGCGACTCGTACAGCCTGATCGCGGGCACATTCGCCTCGTCTACGTACAGCATGACGCGGGTCAGGCCCCGGGATCGTAGGTACCGCAGCCCGGTGAGGGTAAGCGCCCGGCCGAGCCCGGTGCCGCGCTGGCCGGGATCGACTCCGACCACATAGACCTCGCCGATCGTCTCGTGCCCGTGGCCCGATCCCTCCCCGTTGCCGCCGTGGATCTTGGTCCAGTGAAAGCCGGCCAGCCGCCCGTCCCGCTCAGCCAGGAAGAAGCCGTCCGGGTCGAACCATGGCTCCCGCTCCCGCAGGTCCAGGTCCTCCCGGGTCCACGCGCCCTGCTCGGGGTGCCGCGCGAACGCCCGCCGGTTGAGCCGCACCCACGCATCCTCGTCCCGGCCGACGACGAAGGTCCTTACCGTCACGCCGTCGGGGTAGTGCGGCTCGGGCACCGGTTCGGCCAGTGTCCGGTCCATCCGCCACAGCGCCCGGACCCGCTCGAAGCCTGCCGCCTCGGCCAGCCGGCCCGCCGCCGGGACGTCGCCGTGCGCCCACAACCGCAACGGGTGCCCGTCCGCCTCGGTCAGCAGCGTCTCTACGAGCGCCCGGCCCTGCCCCCGGCCGCGATACGCCGGATGGATGACCAGCTCGCCGCTCGGCCCCTCGACCGGGTCGGTCGGATCCAGGTGCGCGTAACCGGTGAGCCGGCCGGCCGTGGTGAGCAGCACGTTGCGGGCCCGCGGGTCGCCGCCGTAGCGCAGGTGCAGCCGTACGTGCTCTGACAGCGGGCTTACCCCGTCGGCCTCCGTGGCCGCATCCACCAGGCGCATGACCTCGGCCGCCTGGCCCGCCTCAAGCTGCCCGGTGACGGTGAGGCGGGTGATCTCATCGGTCGGCCCGTGCAGTGCCCGTCTCCCTCAACTCCGTCTCCGGCTCGGTGTCCAGAGCCTTCCGTGGGACGAAACGGTATCCCACGTTGCGGACGGTCCCGATCAGCGCGTCGTGCTCGGGGCCGAGCTTGGCCCGGAGCCTGCGGATGTGCACGTCCACCGTGCGGGTGCCGCCGAAGTAGTCGTACCCCCAGACCTCTTGCAGCAGATGGGCCCGGGTGAACACGCGCCCCGGGTGCTGGGCCAGGAACTTGAGCAGCTCGAACTCCTTGAAGGTCAGGTCGAGCGGGCGGGAGCGCAACCGGGCCGAGTATGTGGCCTCGTCGATGGCCAGGTCGCCGGACCGGATCTCGTCCGGCACCTCGGGGACGCCGCCGGCCCGGCGGCCGATCGCCAGCCGCAGCCTGGCCTCCACTTCGGCGGGCCCCGCGGTGTGCAGGACCACGTCGTCGGCACCCCACTCGGCGGTCAGGGCCGCGAGCCCGCCCTCGGTCACGATCACGAGCAGCGGCGCGTCAAGCCCGGTCGTGCGCAGCAGGCGGCACAGGCTCTTCGCGTGGGCCAGGTCCCGCCGCGCGTCGACCAGCACCGCGTCGGCCGGCGGGGCATCGATCAGCGCGCTGGCCTCGGCCGCGGCCACCCGGACCGAGTGCAGCAACAGCCCGAGGGCGGGCACGATCTCGGCCGACGGTTCCAGGGCGTTCGTGAGCAGGAGCAGGTCGCTCAACCGCGATCACCTCCGCCCCAAACGCACAAAGACCCGGGGGCAGCGCCGCCCGGATCCCGTCGCAATGGAGGATAGCCCACATGACCAACGTGACCGTTCGCTACTGGGCCGCCGCGAAGCAGGCTGCCGGCGTGGCGGAGGAGACCCTCGACGCGGACACGCTGGCCGGGGCGATCGCCGCCGCGCTGGCCCGCCGCGGACAGGATCCGCGCCTTCGTGCGGTGCTCGACCGCTCGTCGTTCCTTGTGGACGGCTCGGCGGTGGGCCGCGACGGCGCCGAGGAGGTCGTGCTGCCCGATGCGGCGGTGATCGAGGTGCTGCCGCCGTTCGCGGGAGGATGACGGGCATCCGGCGGGGCGCGGCATGGGATTGCGCGGACCGCCCCGGACGGCCCGGGCGGCGACCGGGAGCGCCTAGAGTTGGGTCTCGATGCGCAAGCTACTGATCGTGATCCCGCTGCTCATCGTGGTGCTCATCGCCATCGACCGGGCCGGCGTACTGCTCGCCGAACGGGAGATCGGCGCCAGGGTGCAAAGCGCGTATGACCTGCCCGCCCGTCCGGACGTCAGCGTGCACGGCTTCCCGTTCCTCACCCAGGTCGCATCGGGGAACTACCAGGAGATCGATATCTCGATCAACGCCGCGAAGGCGGACGGGGTCCAGGTCCGCGACATACACGCCCGGTTCACCGGGGTGCACGCGCCGCTGAGCCTGCTCTTCGGCCAGAATTCCGCGCAAGTGACCGCCACCAACGCGACGGGAACCGCCCTCATCCCGTACTCGCAGGTCGAACGGCGGCTACCGGGCGGCATCACCCTGAGCGGCGACGGCAGCAGCTTGCGAGTGACGGGGAAGACGCCGCTCGGCACCATCGCGGGCGTAGCGAGGCTCGGCGTGACCAAGTCCGGGATCAGCGTCAGCCCTGAGCACATCACAATCGACGGCGTCAGCGCCGGGGCGCTCGCCAGCCGGTTCACGTCTGTGATCCGGGTGGGCGAGCTGCCGCTGCATCTGTCCGTCACGGCCGTGCACCCCGGGCGCGACGGCTTGGTGATCGCCGTGGCCGGGCATAACGTGGCTTTTGCCCACGGATAATCGTTATGTGAACCGATGGTGCGCCCGGCACGTTCTATGGGTGTGACCGGTCGGGGTGAGGCTGCTCGTCAGGGGCATGTCGCGGACGAGGAAGTCGTGCGCGCGCTCCATGCCGAGCATGCCGGGCCCCTGCTCCGGTACGCGATGTATCTGACTTCAGGAGACAGGCAGCGAGCTGAAGACGTGGTCCAGGAAGTACTGCTCCGTGCCTGGCAGCACCCCGAGGCGGTGGCTGGCCAGCCGGCCCGGCCGTGGCTGTTCACCGTGGCGAGAAACCTGGTGATTGACGGCCAGCGGGCCCGGCGGGCGCGCCCGCAGGAGGTCGGCGAGGCCGCTCTCGGCCTGCTTCCGGCCACCGGCGACGTGGACCGGGCGCTCGAGTCGTGGGCGGTCGCCGACGCGCTGGCCGCGCTGCGGCCCGACCACCGCCGGGTGCTCTTCGAGACGTACTACAAAGGCAGTTCGGTAGCGGAGGCTGCCGCCGAGCTCGGCATCCCGGCCGGCACGGTGAAATCGCGCACGTTCTACGCACTCAAGGCGCTCAAGCTGGCGCTGGAGGAAAGGGGGCTGGCACCGTGAACATGACCGAATGCCAGCACGTCCGCCAGTTGCTCGGCGTCTACGTGGTCGGGGCCATCGACCCCGCCGAGCGCTCCGTCGTCGACAATCACCTGGCCAGCTGCCCCGACTGCCGGGAAGAGCTGGCCGGACTGGCCGGGCTGCCCGCGCTGCTTGGCCGGGTGCCGTTCCCAGAGGCCGAGCAGATCACGCGATTTGATTCCGAACGGCCCGAGGTCGGCGAACACCCGGACGCGGAGCCCGCGCAGGCGGATGTCCTCACCCCGCTGCTGGCCAAGGTGGCCCACCGGCGCCGGGTCAGCCGGTGGCGGAGCCTGGTCTCGGTAGCTGCGGTGGCGGTCATCGCGGCGGGCGCGGCCATCGGGGCGATCCGGCTCGCGAACCCGCCGGCCGCCAGTTCGTCGGCCCTGCACTGGGAGAGCGTCCAGACGGCGAGTGCGCTCGCGCACATGGAGGTCAAGTACGCCGGCACCCCGGGGGGCATACGGCTGGACGTCAAGGTCGACGGCATCCCGGCGGGCACGACCTGCCAGTTCTGGGTGATCGGCAAGGACGGGCAGCGGTGGCCGGCGGGCAGCTGGAGGGTGGCCGACGAGTGGAAGGCCAGCTGGTACCCGACCGTGTCGGCGGCTCAAGTTCACGAGGTGAGCAGCTTCCAGCTCACCTCCGGCGGCAGGACGCTCGCCCAGGTAGAGGCCGGCTGACCGGGAAGCGGTCTGCTCGTGCCGAGGCCGTCCGGGAATGCATCGTGCCCGGCTCGCGCTGTAGCCGGCGTGGTCACCGGCGTGTTGGTCAGCGTTGCCGTCCTGGCTGCGGCGAGTGCGTTCGGGATGATCTGGAAAAGGCGGAACGGGCGGCTGCGCCCCGGCGCCGCCCCGGCCGCTGATGACGCCGCGTCAGACCCAGCCGCAGACCGCAGCCCCGGCGCCGGACAGTTTCTCACCCAGGCGGAGCTGGGGCACCCGCTCGGCGGGCGCGCGACCCTGGTTCAGTTCTCTACCGCGTTCTGTGCCCCGTGCCGGGCCACCAGGGTGATCCTGGCCGACGTGGCCGGCCTGGTGGACGGGGTGGCGCACGTCGAGATCGACGCCGAGAGCCGGCTGGACCTGGTCCGGCGGCTGGACATCCGCCGGACGCCCACGGTGCTGGTGCTCGACCCGGACGGGCGCATCGCGCGGCGCGCCAGCGGCCAGCCGCGCAAGGCGGACCTGCTGGCGGCGCTGGGCGAGGCCATACCCTCGGGCGAGGTGAGCGGTGCCGGGCACGACCTACGGGACTAAGGAAGTGACAGCTCAGCGGGGCGCACATAGCATCTGGTACGTGGCTTCCCCGGGGATGCGGGTGCTGACCAGGCGGCGCGCCGTGGACTTCTGTCGCGTAGCGGCGGCGCTCTGCTGATTCCCGACTTTACCGGTCGGCTTGTAGGTTAGACATGGAGACCGTCCCCCGGTTGCCCTGGCCAGGGCAAAGGAGCACAGCAGATGGGCATTGACCCGAGAGGCGCGCGATTCGCTGCCGTCGTCTCCACGATCGTCCTCGCCCTGGTGCTGATCACCGGGAGCGGATGGCTGCTGGCCGCGCAGACTCTGGTCTTCGCCGTAGGGGCGGCGCTCGGCCTGCGTTACGCCCCGTACGGCATGGTCTTCCGCTGGCTGATCAGGCCCAGGCTCGGCCCGCCCGCGGAACTGGAGGCGGAGCCGCCGCCGCGGTTCGCCCAGGGGATAGGCGCGGTTTTCGGCGTGATCGGCGTGATCGGGTACGGGACGGGTGTCACCGTCCTGGGCATGGCGGCGACCGCGGCCGCGCTCGCCGCGGCTTTCCTCAATGCGGCCTTCGGCTTCTGCCTAGGCTGCGAGATGTATCTGATGATCCAACGAATCCGGACAGGCGGCCGCGAGGGCGCTGTCCACCGGACCTGACAAGGAGGTTCAGGCATGAGCCGTTCTGACGTTCTCGTGGACGCGGCCTGGGTGGAGTCACACCGAGACGATCCCCATGTCGTGCTCGTCGAGGTGGACGAGGACACCGCGGCCTACGACAAGGGCCACATCCGCAACGCGATCAAGCTCGACTGGCAGAAGGATCTGCAGGACCATGTCCGCCGTGACTTCGTGGACAAGGCGGGTTTCGAGGCGCTGCTGTCCGAGCGGGGCATCGGCAACGATGACACGGTCGTGCTCTACGGCGGGAACAACAACTGGTTCGCCGCCTACGCATACTGGTACTTCAAGATCTACGGGCACCGCAACGTGAAGCTGCTCGACGGCGGGCGGAAGAAGTGGGAGCTCGAATCCCGCGAACTCGTCACCGAGGTCCCGAAGCGGGCCGCCACCCACTACACGGCGTCCGACCCGGACAGTTCCATCCGGGCGCTGCGCGACGAGGTCGTGGCCGCGATCGGCACCTGGAACCTGGTGGACGTGCGCTCGCCCGACGAGTTCAGCGGCAAGCTGCTCGCCCCGGCGCACCTGCCGCAGGAGTCGGCGCAGCGGCCCGGCCACATCCCGTCCGCGCGCAACATCCCCTGGTCGAAGGCGGCCAACGAGGACGGCACGTTCCGATCCGACGACGAGCTCCGCGAGCTCTACAGCGGCGCCGGGGTCGACTTCGGCAAGGACACCATCGCCTACTGCCGGATCGGCGAGCGCTCCGCGCACACCTGGTTCGTGCTGCACGAACTGCTCGGTCAGCCCAACGTCAAGAACTACGACGGCTCGTGGACCGAGTACGGGTCGCTGGTCGCCGTCCCCATCGAGCTCGGGGCGGCCTCGTGACCGCCAGCGACGGGTGCGGCGCTCCGGCCGGCGGCGTCAGTGCCCCCGCGGACGTGGGTGACCAGGCGGTGGTGCAGGGGCGGGTCACGCACGACGGGGCCCCGGTGGCCACCGGGTACGCGCGGCTGCTCGACTCCGGCGGCGACTTCGTGGCCGAGGTGCCGCTCGGCTCGGACGGGGGATTCCGGTTCTTCGCCGCGCCCGGTACCTGGACGGTCCGCGTGCTCGCCCCGGGTGGCCTGAGCGGGGACCAGTCGGTGACCGCCGACACCGGCCGTCTCGCCGCGGTGGAGCTGGCGCTCTGATCTCCCGCTGACCTTGCCCGGTGACGGCGCCGTCCCTCGGGTCGGCGCCGTCACCGTGCTGCTTTCCCTGTCGTTCACCTACTCTTCGCCATCCAGCGCGTTCCTGGTTCAGCCGCGCGAAACCTCTGCTGCCTAGGAAGGTTGTGGCCGACGGGCGGATCTTCAACCAGCCCCCAGTGGCACGGCGACGACCTGAGCGAAGGACATGGTGCCGATGGCAGTCGATGCGGGCGGCTCGGCCCCGGCCGGCCACCTGATCAGCTCAGCCGCCGCCTTGATCGTCACCATGGGCCGGGTGGTCGTCGCGACTTCCCGGCGCTATGCGGAATGAAGGGCCGCCGGGGGGACGATGATGGCTGGACGGTAGCGCACGCAGCGACCAAGAGCACCGCGGGCGAGCCGGGCGAAGGCCGGTCGGCGGCCCAGGTCCTCGCGGATCGAGTGGCCGCGGCCCTGATCCACCACGAGCCGGGCTGGCGGCTGCCGCGGCGCAGCGCGCTCGCCCGCCGCTATGGTGTGAGCCCGGCCGAGATGGAAGCCGCGATCGACGAGCTGTCGGCGCGGCACCTGCTGCGCCGCCTCCCCGACGGCCAGGTGTACCGGGCCAGCCCGGCCGACTACCTGATCAGGCTGGAAGGCCTGCCGGAGCTGCGCGCCTCGATCGATCCGATGGGCATGCAGATCGACTGCGCGTCGAGGCACGTGTCGTGGCGGCGAGTGCCCGAGGACATCGGCGGGGCGCTCGGGCTTTCCCCCGGCGACCTGGTGTACGTCGTCCGCTGCCTATGGACGTCGGCGGGGTCCCCGGTCGCCTACTCGGCCACCTATCTGTCCGAAGGGCATTCGTTCCTCGTCGAAGCCCCGCCCGCGCTGTCCGACGTGCTGAGAATGTCACAGCTCGCGGCCAAGCCCGCGGCCACTTCGCACCCCCCCGATGCGGAACGAACGACGATACCGGTGCCGCGCCCGGGCGGCATGTACCTCGAACTGCAGCCGCCAGCCCCGTCGGTGGCCCGGAGCCTGCGGCTGGCCGCGGGCGAGCCTGCCGTCAACGTGACGGTCAGGTTCGACGATGCATCCGCCGGCGTTCCGATCGCGCTGACCACCGCGGTCCTGCGGCCCGAGAGGTTCCGGGTCGTGATCGAGTCCCCCGACGGCCCGCGCGCCGCCGTCGCGATCGGCGACGACGGCAGCTGGCCCCGGACGGCCGGGGACCGGGAGACTTGACGATCCCGGCGTTCCCTCCGGCGCCTCGCCTGATGTGCCGGGATCTGCCGCGCCCCTGAGGGTTATCTGGACACAGACCGCAGCGGACTGGGAACCTTGAGTGCCTATGCCAGCCGACGCCGTCACCGGGCCCGAGCACATGCCGCGTCCCGGCCGATATCTCATCCCCGGGGACGTCCCCCGCCGCGGTGAGCTCATCGCCGTCTGCGTGGTGCTGGCCGTCGTCGCGCATCTGCTCTTCGCCCAGCTGACGCTGATCCTGGCCGCCGCATTCGTGATCATCACTCGGCTGAGCCGATGGCGGCCGGTATGGCTGGCGGTCCCGGCGGCAGTCGGCCTGGTCTGGGTGCTGGCCATCGGGCCGGCCACGGCTGCCGCGGGTTTCGGCCAGGGACCGGCGCAGATCGCGGCCTACCTCGGCGGGGTCGGCCAGCATCCCGGCAGGCTGGGGCATCTGGGCGCGGCCTACGCCGGCATCGGCCACTGGCTGCCGCGGCAGTTTCCGCTGGCGCTGATCCTGGCGGCAGCCGAAGCCGCCGTCGTGGCCTGGCTGACCTGGCTGCACACCGACGAATGGAAGCTCCCGGGCTACCGTCCCGGCCTGGTCACCTGGTGCCGTCGCGCGTACCTGACCCGATTGATCTCATCGGGCGGTGTGGTCACCAGGGACGGCGCGTGCCTCGGGCTGGACGCCGCTGCCGGCTGGGAGGTAGCGGTGTCCTGGGCCGAGGTGACAGGCGGCGTGCTGTGCGCAGGCTCGCCGCGTTCCGGGACCACGACCACGAGCTTCCAGATCGTGCACGCGGCCATCCGCCGTCGCAAGCCGGTGATCGCCGTCGACCTGGACGGCAGCCGCAGGCTGGCCGAGTCGTTCGGCGCGCTGTGCGAGTCCACCGGGGCACCGCTGTACCGGTTCGGCGGCGAGGCTTCTCGTTACTACGACCCGCTCCGCACCGGCGAGCCTGCCAGGCGGACGTCGCTCGTCATGGGCATGGTCGACTGGACCGGCGTCTCCGACCAGTACCGGCGCAGCTGCGCGGCCTATCTCACCGACCTGTTCGCGGTGGCCGACGCCGCTCCCGGCGATCCGCGCACTGCCATGCTCGACGAGGTCGTGCACCTGCTCAGCCCGGCCGCGCTGCGGGCTCGGATGGAGCACGTGCCGGGCTACCATCCCCGCCGGCAGGCGCTCGGCGAGCGGGTCAAGGTGTCGGCTGGGCTGCTGGATGGCGACCCGCGCATCACCGCCGCCCTGGCCGAGCAGCTCAACGAGCTGCGCGCGTCCGCGCTCGGCCGGTGGCTCGCCCCGGGGCCGGGGCTGCGGGTGGACCTCGGCCGGGTGGTGCGGGAGCGGGCGGTCGCGCTGTTCTCGATCGACGCCGCGGCCTGTGGCCGGGCGGCGACCACGCTGGCCAGCCTGGTCGCGCGGGACGTGCTGGCGGTCTGCTCCGAGCTGCGGCGGATCGGCGTGCCAGGCGACGGCCTGGCCTGGTTCGACCAGTGCGGCGGCCTGGCCCCGGCCGCGCTGGGCGACCTGGTCGCGCGGGGCGAGGCGGCCGGGCTGCCCGCGCTGCTGACCACCACGGAGGCCGCCCGGGTCCAGGAGCTGGCCGATCAGGTCAACGTGCTCGTGCTGCACCGGCTGACCGATCCAGCGGTAGCCGAGCGGTTTGCCGGCCTGACCGGCGAGAAGTTCGCCCCGGCCGGCGAGGGTGACTTTCCGGCCGCGGGCAGGTCGGCGGTGCGCGCGAAAGCCACCGCCGCAGTGCGCGCGACGACATCGGCGGCCGCCGTGGGCGCCGCGCCGGCGGACTCGGCCGGGCCGCTGAGCCAGCTAGGCCCGTACGGGCTGATCCGCAAGCCGGTGGTGGCGGCGCGGTCACTGAGCAGGCTGGATAACGGGGAGCATGTCCTTATTGTCCGGAGGCCGCGGCGCCGCCTGGTTACGCTGGGACTGACCGTTCCGGCCCGGATCGCGCGGCACCCCGCCAGGCGGCTGAGCACACGGCCGGCCGCCGGCCCAGCTGCGGATCTGGCCGTGCCGGCCGCGGCGGGCGGGGACACGCGTGCGGGCCCCGGGCAGAAGGGCAGGCGGAGGTGACGGCGCCAACCGCGAGAGGCGAGCGCGGCGGTGACCGCGCACCGGGCCGGCCGCAGGACCTGCAGCCGCCACCCGAATTCCGCCGGCTGCAGCGATCCCGCGCCCCGGGCCGGATGCGGCCGGACCGGATCTACCTCGGCTGGCAGCACGCGTTGCTGCACCCCGATCCGGGTCCGCAGCCCAAACGGCCCACGCCCCCGGAGCAGGAGCAGCTCAACCCGGAATGGGTGGCGGCACAGCGCCGTGAGGAGAACCTGCTCGACCGGCCGCTGAAGCTGGCGGGCGGGGCCGCGGTGGTGCTGGCCGGCCTGCTGATCGCGGTCTGGGCGGCCGGCTGGCTGAATGCGGCGATCGCCTGGCTGGGTGCGATCGCCTGCCTGGTCGGTGCTGGCCTGGCCGTGCAGCGCATCTGGCAGGGCGAGCAGGCCCTGCGGTCATCTGTCGATGAGGAGCAGCAGCGACTCGACAAGATCCGGGACGAGCAGGAAAGCCGGCTCTTCGCCTGGCAGGAGGAGCACGCCCGCAGGTTCGAGGACTGGCAGGAGCGGCGCGACGCCTACGAGAAGCAGGCGCAGTGGTACGCGGTCTCGCTGCCGGCCAAGGTGGACCGGATCGACCTGGCTGGCGGCACGCTCTCCGGCTGGTCCGCGCTGTTCACCGTGGTCGGAGCGTCCCGGCTCACCGCGGGCGGCGAGCTGACCGTGGTGGACGTGTCCGAGGGCGCGGTGGCTAAGGACCTGCTCGCGGTGGCCGAGCGATCCGGCATCGCCCCGCTGGTCTGGGTGCTGCCCGCGGATCTGCCCCGGCTGGACTTGAGCGGCGACCTGTCTCGCGAAGCTCTGGCCGACGTGCTTTCCCTGGTCGTCAGCGTGAGCGAGGACGAAGGCGCCGGCGATGTCGCGCAGGACAACGCGATCCTAGAGCGCCTGATCGACGTGTTCGGGCCGTACGCGACGATCGCCCAGGTCACCGCGGGGCTCCGGGCGCTCGGACAGATCGGCGACCCTCGGGAGGACCTCCGCCTCGGGCTGCTTACCGCCGATCAGCTGGAACGCATCACCGGGATGTTCGGCCGGGGCGCGGCCGACCGGGTGGTGATCGCCCGGGCCTGGGCGATGGAATCGCGGTTGCGGAAGCTGGATCAGGCCGGCGTCGCGCCCGCCTCGCTCGCGCCGAGCAGGCTGCGGGTGATCTGCACCGACCGGCGGGCCGGGGTGTTCGGCAATCAGGTGCTTGGCACCTACGCGGTGACCGCGCTCACCCACGTGCTGCGCCAGGCCCCGGTGGGCCGGCCCTGGCAGCACACGCTGATGCTGGCCGGCGCGGACAAGCTCCGCGGCGAGGTGATCGACCGGCTGTGCGACGCCTGCGAGACCACCCGCACCGGCCTGCTGCTCGCCTACCGCTCGATCCCGGCTCAGGTCAAAGAGCGGCTGGGCCGGGGAAACGCCGCGCTGGCCTTCATGCGCCTCGGTAATGCCGAGGATGCCAGGATCGCGAGCGAGCAGATCGGCACCGAGCACCGGTTCGTGCTCACCCAGTTCACCGACACCATGGGCACGTCGGTGACCGACACCGTCGGCGATTCGTACACCAGCACGGTCGGCACCGCCGACTCGGTGTCCACCTCCGCCACGACGAGTAAGACATCGGGCCGCAGCCGTGGTCGCAGCCGTAGCCGCGAGTCCATCGCGGCGCCGTTCGGTCATGAAACCTCGTCGCAAAGCGGGGACCGAAGCTATTCCAGCGGTACCAGCGACTCCGAATCGATCACGGAAGGGATCAACATGAGCACGGCGTGGGGGGTCAGCACCTCCCGGGCAGTCGGCAGCAACGATTCGCTGGCCAGGACCGCGCAGCGGTCCCGGGAGTTCCTGGTCGAGCAGCACGAACTGCAGCAGCTGCCGCCGAGCGCAGTGATCATCTCCACGGCGTCCCGCCGCGGCAGGCAGGTCGTGATGGCCGACGCGAACCCCGGCATCATCGGGCTGCCGACCGCCACCCTGCTCACCCTGGACGAGGTGAGGAACGGCGCGCAGGAGCCCCCCGGCGGCCGGCCGCCGCCACCCGCCACGCCGTCGCGGCAGGCCCCGACAGCCCCGGCGGGCGGACCCGCGCGGGTGCCGGTGAGCTGGCGGTCCGGTGACGCGCAGCCGCCGCCGAACCTCGGCCCGCCGCCGGAGCGGCTGGACTGGCGCAAGCGACGCGGCTGAGCCTGCCCGGGCCGATACCCGGGGCAATGGCGATATCGGTAGCGCTGGCCTTGGCGGCCTGGTATGCACGCCTCGTGGGCGGTCAGAGCGCGACGGTGACCACGGGGGCCGGGGACAGCCTGGCCGGCCCGTGGCACAGGATCCTGGCCATCACGGCTGCGGCCGGCGCCGGCTCGCCCGAGGCCGACTTCGTGGCCGTCCTGCCCGCGGTGCTCAGCGCCGCCGGGAGCGGCCGGGCGTTTGCGGTCGGCTGGCTCTCCCGCGGTGCCGGGGCCCCGCTCGAGCTGATCACCAACGCCGGGGCGCTGCCCGGCGCAGCCCCGGAGCCTGAGTCCGGCGAGTCGCCGGGCCTGCTGTTTCCGGGGGGCGCGCGCGGCGTCGTGATCGGCGACGACTGGCGGGATGAGCTGGACCGGATGGTCTGGACCTGCTGCCCCGGACGGCAGGCGCCGCCACTGGCCGAACCTGGTCGCCCGGACGGCGGGGAGCCGGCCGGCCGGCCGACCCTGTTCGAGTCGACCCTCGTGACGCTCATGGGCCGACGGTTCGGCTGGCTGGTCATCGCCGAGCGGACCGAGCTGATCGACGCCGAGGTCGCCGAGCTGCGCACGCAGTTGAACGTGCTCCGCCGGTACGAGGATGAACGGTCCAGGTTCGACGTCGAGCGCGCCCAACGGCGGATGGCCGAACTCGACACGTTCCGCGAGGCCGGGCTGTGGAGCGTGCGCGTGCTGGCCGGCGCGGCCACCGCCGAGGAGTTGCGTGTGATCGCTCCGGTGCTGGTGGGGTCGGTGGACCTGAGCAGGCACCCCTACCGGCTGCGCAGCGGCTCGGAGCCGCACGACCTGGCCGCGGCGCTCACGGTCGGGGCGCAGGACGCGACCGACGGCGCGGCCACCCCCTTCGTGGCCACGGCCGGAGCGCTGGCCGCGCTGGCCGGGCTGCCCCGCCGTGAGGTTCCCGGGCTGCGAGTGCTCGATCCCGGCTATTTCGACGTCACCAGCGAGACCGACGGGCGGGACCGGCGCGGGGTCGCCTCGCCGGTGATCGAGGTGGGCGCGATCCTCGATCCCCAGGACAGGCCGGCCGGCGCATTCCGGGTGCCGCTGTCGACGCTGAACCGGCACGCGTTCGTCACCGGGGCGACCGGAGCGGGAAAGTCCCAGACCGTCCGGCACATCCTGGAGCAGTGCAGCCGCGCGGGGCTGCCGTGGCTGGCCATCGAGCCGGCCAAGTCCGAGTACGCCGCCATGGCGGGCCGGCTGGAGGGGATCACCGAAGTCACGGTGATCAACCCGACGGACCCTCGGGCGGTGCCGCTGTCGGTGCACCCGCTCGCGCCCGAGCCGGGCTATCCGGTACAGGCGCACATCGATATGGTGCGCGCCCTGTTTCACGCGGCCTTCGGCGCCGACGAGCCGTTCCCGCAGATCATGTCGCAGGCACTGCAGCGGGTGTACGAGGAGGCCGGCTGGGACGCGGTCACCGGCCGGGGCGTTCCTGGCGCCACGGTAGAACCGGCCGTCCCCACTCTGGCCCGGCTGGAGCGGGCCGCGCTCGACGTGATCGACGCCGTCGGCTACGGCCCCGAGCTCCAGGCGGACGTGCGCGGCTTCGTCAACGTCAGGCTTGGATCGCTGCGTGTCGGGTCGGCGGGCCGGTTCTTCGAGGGCGGCCACCCGGCCGACATCGGCGAGCTGCTGCGGCGCAGCGTGGTGCTGGCCATCGAGGACGTGGCCAACGACGAGGACAAGGCGTTCCTCATGGGTACGCTGATCATCAGGCTGGTCGAGCACCTGCGGCTGCGTGCCCGCCGGGAGCGGCCGGCCGGGTTGCGGCACGTCATCGTCATCGAGGAGGCGCACCGGCTGCTGCGCAACCGCGGCGATGAGCGGGCCGGCTCGCACGCGGTCGAGCTGTTCGCCGGGATGCTGGCCGAGATCCGCGCCTACGGCGAGGGCATGATCGTGGCCGAGCAGATTCCGGCCAAGCTCGTGCCGGACGTGGTCAAGAACACCGCGCTGAAGATCGTGCACCGGCTGCCCGCCGCCGACGACCGGCAGGTCGTGGGCGCGGCCATGAACCTGGACGGCGAGCAGTCCCGGCAGGTGGTCTCGCTGGAGCCGGGCGTGGCCGCGGTGTTCGCCGACGGCATGGACCGGCCGCTGCGGATCCGGGTACCGCTGGGCGAGGCCAGGGAGCGGGCCTGCGGCGGACCGGCGCCGCCGCTGTCCGGCCGGCGTAGCGCTGCCTGCGGACCGAGCTGTTCGGCCGGTCGCGCCTGCACCCTGGTCGAGCTGCGCCGCGGCGAGCTGCTGTCCGCGGGGGCCGAGCAGGCCTGGTTGCGGGTCTGGACTGAGACGCTGGTTCTCGCCTTCCTGACCAACCGGGGCCTGCCCGCGGTGCCGCCCGGCCTGCGGCGCCGGTGGTCCGGACTGGAGGCCAGGCTGCGCGAGTGCGCGCTCGGCGCGCTGATCGACAGGTCGGTCGGCGCCCGGGCGGCCAGCCTGCGTGGCAGCTACGATCCGGGCCGGCTGGCTGCGAGCGCCTCGTCGGCGGCGCTGCGCGTGCTGGCCGGCCAGACGCCACCCGGCACCAGGGCAGGCCCCGGCTGGGTGGCCGGGCCGCTGCGGTGGCTGCACGAGGTGGAGCGCATCTGCCCGTTCGGCGGCCCGCAGCCCGATCCTTACGACCCGGCGCCGCCGCCGGACTTCGAGCTGGCCGGCGCGGCGGGGCCGCCGGCCGTGCGGGCCGGCGTGCGCGTCGGCCAGCGGGTGCGCGAGCTGCGGCGGGACCCGCTGGCCATGGAGCTCGAACCGAACCGGCGCGTAGCGTGGAACCTGCTGCTCGGCGACGATGATCAGCGTGGCTTCCTGGCCGATGTGGCGGCCGTGATGGTGGGCCGCGATCCAGGTCTTCAGCTGGCGCAGGCCGCGGCGGACATGGGTGTCTGCGACTGGCTCGAGGCGGTACTTTCCTGGCCGCGCCGGTTCATCGCCGGCGAGAGCGGCGAGGGATTCGCGCTGGCGTCCGGCGAGCCGGCCCCGGGCGCCCGATAGCATCGGCGGCGATGAGCAAACTACCGTTGCGCGCTCGCCTGGCCGCCTCGATCGGCGGGGCCGCCGGGCAGGTGTCCAGGCTGGCCGGCCGGGGCGACGGATCGGTGATCGGCGGGGTTATCGCGCTCCGGCTCGAGCCCGGCCTGCTCGCGATGCTGGCCGCCGGCCGGCAGGTCGTCCTGGTGACCGGCACGAACGGCAAGACCACCACGACCCGGCTGATCGCCGCCGCGCTCGGGTCCGAGGGCCAGGTCGCGTCGAATGCGTTCGGCGCCAACATGGAGGCGGGCCTGGTGACGGCGCTCGGCCAGGCGCGGGACGCGCCCTTCGCGGTCCTGGAAGTGGACGAGAAGTACCTCCCGTCGGTGCTGACCGCCACCGCGGCGCGGGTCGTGGCCCTGCTCAACCTCAGCCGCGACCAGATGGACAGGGCGGCGGAGATCTGGCTGGTCGCCCGGCGGTGGCGGGACGCGCTGGCCGACGCGCCCGACTGCCGGGTGGTCGCCAATGCCGATGACCCGCTCATCGCATGGGCGGCGGCGGGGGCGAAGCAGGTGACGTGGGTGGCTGCCGGGCAGCGCTGGCGGGAGGACTCCTGGTGCTGCCCGGAGTGCGGCTCGCACCTGATGCGGAGCGAGTCCGACTGGCGGTGCGGCGAGTGCGGGTTCGCCAAGCCCACGGCCAGCTGGGTGCTGGACGGCAGCACCGTGCTGGATCCCGCAGGCCGCCGGGACGAACTCGGGCTCGCCCTGCCCGGGCGGGCCAACCGGGCGAACGCGGTGGTAGCGCTGGCCGTCGCCGAGACGTTCGGCATCGACGCCAGGCAAGCCCTGCCCAGGCTGCGCACGGTGACCTCGGTGGCCGGCCGGTACACGACCGTGCTGCGGCGCGGGCGGAACGTCCGGCTGCTGCTGGCGAAGAACCCGGCGGGCTGGCTGGAGGCGTTCGACGTGCTCGAGCCCGCGCCGGCGCCGGTGCTGCTCGCGGTGAATGCGCAAGGGCCCGATGGCCGGGATACCTCGTGGCTCTGGGATGTGGACTACCGCCTGCTGCGCGGGCGGCCGGTGCTGGTGGCCGGGGAGCGCAGGCTGGATCTCTCGGTCAGGCTGGAAGCCGACGAGGTGACGTTCAAGCTCGTAGCGCGGGTGGACGACGCGGTGGACCAGGTTGCGGTCGGCGGCGATCTGGATGTGATCGCCAACTACACGGCGTTCCAGCAGATCCGGGCGACGTTCGGCCGGACGGCATGAGGGGCCCGGGGAGGTGAGCATGCCGGAGGAGGCAGGCATGCCGGAAGACCCGGGCAGGGCGGATGACCCGAGCATGTCGGAAAACCCGGGCAGGGCGGAAGGCGGCGGGCGCCGGGCGCGCGGCGGCGACGCGAGCAGCTTGCGCCTGGTCTGGGTCTACCCCGACCTGCTCAGCACGTACGGAGACCGCGGCAACCTGCTGATACTCGAGCGGCGGGCCCGGCTGCGCGGGATCGGGACCGAGTCCATCCTGGTGCACGCGGACCAGCCGGTGCCCCGCCAGGGCGATATCTACTTGATCGGGGGCGGTGAAGACCTGCCGCAGATTCTCGCCGCCGGCCGGCTGCGTACCGACGGCGGCCTGGCCGCCGCGGCTGGCCTCGGCGCGGTCGTTTTCGCCGTGTGCGCCGGCTATCAGCTGATCGGCACGGAGTTCGCGGGAGAGGAGGGCCAGCCGGTACCCGGCCTGGAGATCGCCGATCTGCGCAGCAGGCGCGGCGACCGCAGGGCGGTAGGCGAGGTCCTGGCGGATGCGGACCCCGCGCTCGGCCTGCCCCGCCTGACCGGATTCGAGAACCACCAGGGAGTGACCAGGCTGGGTCCGGGTGTCCGGCCGCTGGCCCGGGTCGCGGCCGGGATAGGCAACGGCGACGGCACCGAAGGCGCCCACGCCGGCCGGGTGCTCGGCAGCTACCTGCACGGCCCGGCCCTGGTGCGCAATCCGGCCCTGGCCGACCTGCTGCTCGGCTGGGCGGCGGGCCCGCTGCCGGAACTGCCCGCCGCCGACGAGGAGTGGGCGCGGCGGCTGCGCGACGAGCGGCTGGCCGCGGTGTCGGCCAGCTAGGGCTCTGTCGGCCTCCCGGCAGCTCAGTACACGAGGGCCTGAACGCCATCCGCGGTGACCTCGGCCAGGAACGTGGGCGCTCCCGCTATCCGGATGCCGGTGAGCACATCGTCGGGCGTGATGTCCCTGCGGGCCGCGCACTGGGTACACAAGGTCACGGTGCCGGCGGCCAGCACCGCGGTGAGCAGATCCGCTAGCGGTGCCGCGTGCGGAAGCGTGAATTCCTCCGCGCGGCCGGGCAGGGCGAACCAGGCGGATTCGCCGGTCAGCCAGAGCGAGGTGCTGATTCCGCTGGAGACCGCGGTGGCGGCGACCGTGAACGCCTGGTTGCAGCGTTCGGGATCATCCTTGCCCGCGGTGACCTTGACGACCAGGGAGCGCGCTGCCATGACTGGACCCTAGCGCGAGCCTGTGCGCGCCGCGCTGGCGGCTTCGCGGTCAATCTGCTTCCGCCTGTCCCGAGAGCAGGCTGTAATCAGGGAAAGGCAGCGGGGGATCGGGGATCGCAGGAGCAGAGATGCCCGGAATCGTTGCCGGGAATGAACGGCTCGGGTCGTTCTCACCGCGCACTCGGCTGGGCGATAAGCGACGCCTTGAAGCATCAACTCCCGCTGACCGTTATGCCCATTCACCCGCTCCGCGTCCGCCCGTCACCGGGATTTACCGGGGATTGCGCAGCTATCCCGAGAACAGCTATGACCGGACCTGGCACGCTGGGCGGTTCAGGATTTCGGGCGCCCGTCACTGGTCCGTGACAGGCGGGATACGGGATCCGGCGAGGTAGACCACCCGACGCGCGATGTTGACGGCGTGGTCCCCAAGCCGCTCATAGAAGCGTGCCACCAGCGTCATCTCCATTGTTACCGGCAGCGACATCCGCCCGGCGGCCAGCTCGGCGGTCAGGCTGGCGTACAGCTCGTCCATCTCGTCATCGCGTTCGTCCAGCTTGGCCGCGGCGGCCCGGTCGCGCTGGTACCAGGAGTCCACGGCTTCGCGCCACATGCTGGATGCGAGGTTCCCCATCTGTTCCACCAGCCCGTGGCAGCGCGGCGAGAGGTCTTCGCTGAGGATGTGGTTGGCCCGGGCCGCGATCTGCATCACCAGGTCGTGGGACCGCTCCAGCTCGGGCACGATGCGCACCACGGACAGCAGGAAGCGCAGGTCGGAGGCAACGGGCGCCTGAAGCAGGATCTCCCGGTTGGCCATCGACTCGATCTCCAGGTAGAGGGCGTCGATGGCCTGCTCACGCTCGGCCAGTGCCTTGATCACCTCGTTGTTGCCGCTGAGCAGGGCATGGGTCGCGCCGGGCAGGTCCTCCGCGACCATGGCGAACAATTCGATGACCTTGGCCTCGATGGCCTCCAGCTCGTGCTCGAATTCCCGTCGGCGCTCGATCATAAGCCGAGCTTACTGAGCGGCTCTTCGGTACTCCACCCAGTGCGCCGAGTGTTCACGAACGTATGACTGGCCGAAAGCTCGCCGGCGGCCAGCCCGGCCCCACCCCTCCCGGCCATAGAGCGAACCCCGGGACAGCGCCGCCACCGGCATGAAATATCCCACGACGCCCCAGCTTTCTTGGCCCTATCCGGGCGAGTTGGCGGCGGTTATGATATTGCAGGGCGGATGTGCTCCGAATTCCGGGCTGTCACACCGATGACACCTTAGATTCACTTCATGTTTCCTTATTTTTCACTGCCCGTATCCCATGGCTTAACGTGCGGGTTCGGGCGGCGGGACAGACTCGTTTTGTGGGATGGTCGGCATTTGGCATGCTTGGCTGGCGCCGGGGGAGTCTGTGTTCATCGCGACCTAGAAATGGTGAGGTATCTAACATGCAACGTCTGCGCGTCCAGCGCTTCGCGGCGGCGGGGGTCGCCCTCGTCGCCATAACCTCGTTCACCGCCGCCTGCTCGTCGAATAGCAACAGCGGGTCGGGCGGCAGCTCGGGCCTGTCGGGCACGCTCAACGGCAGCGGCTCGACGTTCCAGCTCACCTTCCAGCAGGCGGCGATCCAGCAGTACAGGTCGATCGAGCCCAACGTAACGGTCAACTACGGCGGCGGCGGCTCGGGCAAGGGCCGTACGGACCTGTCCTCGAACGTCGTCCAGTTCGCCGGCTCGGACTCCCCGATCCCCTCCACCGAGGCATCGAGCTTCAAGGGCAAGACCGTGCTGTACTTCCCCGTCATCATGGGGCCGATCACGATGTCTTACAACCTGTCCGGGGTGAAGAACCTGAAGCTGACCCCGCAGGTCATCTCCAGCATTTTCCAGGGCCAGATCAAGAAGTGGAATGACCCGGTGATCAAGGCGATCAACCCCGGCGTCAGCCTGCCCGGCACCCCCATCGCCCTCGCCGTCCGCGCGGACTCCTCCGGCACGACCCAGAACTTCACCCTGTTCCTCCAGAAGTCGGTGGGCAGCGCCTGGAAGCTCGGCAGCTCCTCGACCATCAGCTGGCCCTCCGGCGCGCACGCTGCCCAAGGCAACGGCGGCGTGGCGCAGGTCGTCAAGACCACCCCCGGGGCCATCGGGTACGTGGACTACGCCGACGCCAAGGCCGCCGGGCTGAGCTTCGCCTCGGTCAAGAACAAGGACGGGACCTACGTCGCGCCCTCGCCGGCGGGGGCATCCGCGGCCGGGAAGACCGTGACCGTCGCGCCGAACCTCACGTTCGCCGCCGTATGGCAGTCAGGCGCGACCGCCTATCCGATCACCTACCAGTCGTGGGCCCTCGTCTACCAGAAGCAGTCGAGCGCGAGCACCGCGAAGAACCTCAAGTCCTACATCGGCTACCTGCTCGGTGACGGCCAGAAGCTGCTCCCCAGCCTGGGCTACGCTCCGCTGCCGTCCAACATCGACCAGAAGGCCAAGGCGCAGCTGAGCAAGATTGGTTCGTAGTGAGCGCGGTTACGCAGGCTGACCAGGCCGCCGCGGGGAGAGCCCCGGGCGGCCTGGCCGCGCGCCAGGGCCTGGGCGACCGCAGCTTCCAGTGGCTGGCGCTGGGATGCGGCCTGCTGGTGCTGGTGATCCTGGTCCTGATCGCCGTCACGACCACCCAGCAGGCCTCGTCCTGGTTCACCACCGAAGGCTGGGGCATCTTCGGCACCGTCTGGGACACGGCGGCCAACAAGTTCGGCGCGACGCCCTTCATCTACGGCACGGCCGTCACCGGAGTGATCGCGCTCGTGATGGCCGTCCCGGTCAGCATCGGGATCGCCCTGCTGCTGACCGAGGTCGTGCCGTACCGGGTGGCGCGGCCGATCGTGTACGTGGTCGACCTGCTGGCCGTGGTCCCGTCCGTGGTCTGGGGCCTGTGGGGCATCCTGGTGTTCGCCCCGTGGATCCAGCACATCTACGCGCACATCGCCTCGGCCGTAACCGGCGTCCCGGTGCTCGGTTTCTTCTTCGGGCAGCCCACCAGCGGGGCCTCTTTCTTCACCGCCGGCATCATCCTGGCCTTCATGATCACGCCGATCGTGACCTCGCTGTCGCGCGAGGTCATCGCGACCGTGCCGACGGTGGACCGGGAGGGCGCGTACGCGCTGGGCGCCACCCGCTGGGAGATGATCCGCGGTGTCGTGTGGCCGCACAGCCAGGGCGGCGTCGTCGGGGCGGTCTTGCTCGGGCTGGGCCGGGCGGTCGGCGAGACGATCGCGGCGGCGCTGGTGATCGGGTCGTCGCCCGTGATCAGCTCCCGCCTGTTCTCGACCGGCTACAACATGCCCGCGGTCATCGCGAACCAGTTCGGTGAGGCCAGCGGGGTGTTCCGGTCGGCGCTGATAGGACTCGGCGTGCTGCTGTTCGCGTTCACGATCATCATCAACGTCGTCGCCCGTGCGATCGTCAACCGGTCCGCGCGACGAAAGCGAGGTGCCTGATGGCGGTGGTGACCGAGGCTGGCCAGGCCGATCTGCGGGAGCCGGCGGGCTGGCGGCGCACCAAGAACCGTATCGCCACGGTCTTCATGGTGATCTCGTTCGTGGTCGTGATCATCCCGCTGGGATTCGTCCTGTACACGGTGATCGCCAAGGGCGCCTCGGCTATCAGCTGGTCGTTCCTGACCAGCCCGATCCCCGTCAACGTGGCCCCGGCGAATGTGGGGGGCATCGGTCCGGCGGTGCTGGGCACGATCGAGATCACGGCCCTGGCCACGGTCATCGCGGTGCCGCTCGGCGTGCTCGGGGCCATCTACCTGAACGAGTACGGCGGCAACAATCTGCTGGCCCGGTTCATCGGGTTCATGGCCGACGTAATGACCGGCGTGCCGTCGATCGTGATGGGGCTGTTCATCTTCTCGATCTTTGTGCTGCACTTCGGGTTCTCGGGCCTGGCCGGCGCGCTCGCCCTGGGCTGCCTGATGCTGCCGGTCGTCATCCGGTCCACCGACGAGATGCTCAAGCTGGTGCCGAACTCACTGCGCGAGGGAAGCTACGCCCTCGGGGCCAGCAAGGCTCGCGTGACGCTGACCGTGGTGCTGCCGGCCGCGATCGGCGGCATCGTCAGCGGCGCCCTGCTTGCTGTCGCCCGGGCCGCGGGCGAGACGGCGCCGCTGCTGTTCACCATCCTCACGGTGACCACGGCCAACACGAACGTGTTCAGCGGCCCCAACACCTCGCTCCCCTCGCAGATATTCGCGAACGCGACGTCGCCGTACACTGGCGCGCAGGCCCGGGGCTGGGGCGCGGCGCTCACGCTCATCGCGATCGCGTTCATCCTCATGATCGCCGCCCGGTTCGTCACCGCCCGATTTGCCCGATACCAGCGCTAGGGATCGTCATGGAACAGCCAGAGCAGAACGTCGCGGCGCAGACCGGGATGCCCAAACAGGATGTCGCGGCCCGGACCGAGATGCCCAAGCCGGCGGCCCTGCAGGATGTGGGGGGGCGGGAGTTCGCCGCGCCGTCGGACCAGGTCATCTTCGACGTCCGGGACGTGGCGGTCTGGTACAGCTCGTTCAAGGCCGTGACCGGCGTGACGATGAACATCCACGAGAACGAGATCACCGCGTTCATCGGGTCGTCCGGGAGCGGCAAGTCGACGATGCTGCGGTCGTTCAACCGGATGAACGATCTGATACCGGGGGCCCGCTTGGAAGGCGAGATGGCCTACCGCGGGGAGCAGTTGTACGCCAAGGACGTCTCGCCGATCGCGGTGCGGCGGCGGATCGGCATGGTGTTCCAGAAGCCCAACCCGTTCCCGAAGTCGATCTATGACAACGTGGCCTACGGGCCGCGGATCAACGGCGAGCGGAAGAAGGGCAAGCTGGACGAGATCGTGGAGTCCTCGCTGCGCAAGGCCGCGCTGTGGGATGAGGTCAAGAACCGGCTGAATACGTCCGGGCTGAGCCTGTCCGGCGGGCAGGCGCAGCGGCTGTGCATCGCCCGCACGATCGCGGTCGAGCCGGACGTGGTGCTGATGGACGAGCCCGCCTCGGCGCTGGATCCGATCGCCACCGGCGCGATCGAGGACCTGATGAAGGAGCTCAAGCAGCAGTACACGATCATCGTGGTCACGCACAACATGCAGCAGGCCACCCGGGTCAGCGATCGCACCGCCTTCTTCTACGTGCTCACCGACACCAAGAGCGACACCCGCACCGGGGTGCTGGTGGAGTACGGCCCGACCGAGCAGATCTTCCAGGACCCGGCCGACGAGCGCACCAAGGCCTACGTCACCGGCCGGATGGGCTGAGCCGCCGGATACTGAACGCACGCGGGATCTCATGAGAGTAGTGGTTGCCCTCGGCGGGAATGCGCTGCTGCGCCGGGGGGAGCCGATGACCGCGGAAAACCAGCGTAAGAACGTCCAGCTCGCGTGTGATCGCCTGGCGCCGATCGGCGAGAAACACGAACTAATAATCTCGCATGGCAACGGCCCCCAGATCGGGCTGCTGGCCCTGGAGGAGGCGGCCTACCCGGGGGGGCCTGAGTCTCCGCTTGACGTGCTGGGGGCGCAGACCCAGGGAATGATCGGGTACCTCGTCGAGCAGGAACTGGGAAACCGGCTCCCGTTCGAGAAGCCGCTCGCGTCGCTGCTGACGATGATCGAGGTCGATCCCCGCGACCCGGCGTTTACCGACCCGGGCAAGCCGATCGGCCCGCTCTACAGCAAGCCGGAGGCGGACAAGCTGGCGTCGGAGCGGGGCTGGACGTTCAAGCCCGATGGCGACAGCCTGCGCCGGGTGGTGCCCTCGCCGGTGCCCCAGCGGATCTTCGAGCGCCGGCCCATCAAGTGGCTGCTTGACCAGGGCTGCGTGGTGATCTGCGCCGGCGGCGGCGGGATCCCGGTCTGCTACCGGCCGGGACGGCAGTTGGCAGGCGTCGAAGCCGTGATTGACAAGGACCGGGCCAGCGCCCTGCTGGCCCGCGACATCGAGGCAGACATACTCATCATGGCCACCGACGCGCACGCGGTCTTCGTTGGATTCGGCACCCCGCGGCAGCGGGCGATCGTGGCGGCCGATCCCGATGTCCTGCTCACCCGGTACGAGGCCGAGTTCGCGGCGGGGTCGATGCTCCCCAAGGTGATAGCCGCGTGCGACTTCGCGAGGGCTACTGGGAAGCCCGCGATGATCGGCGCGCTGGGCGAGATCGATGCCATGCTCGCCGGCGAGGCCGGCACCCGCGTTGCGTCCGACGTCAACGGCGTCGTGTTCGCCGATGGCTCACGCGGCTGAACCATCAAGTGCCCGCGTGGCGGGCGCGTGGCCGGGCAGCGTCCTGCCTAGACTGCCGCTATGCACGGCATGCTGAGCCTGGCGGTCCTGGTGGCCGCGTCCGCCGGCCTCGCGGGGTGGATCGGCTACCTGCTGGTGCGGCTGTACCGGGCCTGTCCCGCCGTCCGCGCCACGGCGGCGCTGCCGTCGCCAGCCGACCCGGCCGGCCCGCCCCCCGGCGGCGGATCGGCCGACGAGCACATCGCGACCCCCCAGTCGATGGCCTGATACGCATGAATCACCAGCCACCGGACGCAGAGCCGTCGCCCGCGCCGCAAGCGCCCGCGCCGGACCAGGCTCCCGAGTCCGAGCCGCAGTTCGAGATCGAATTCATCCGCCCGCCCGATCCCGCGGCCCCGCCGGCCCCCGAGTTGCACCCCGACCTGGCCCCGCTGAGCTTCCTGCTGGGCCGCTGGCGCGGCGTCGGGGTCGGCGGCTACCCGACCATCGAGAGCTTCCGGTACGGCGAGGAACTGTCGTTCAGCCACAACGGCAAGCCGTACCTGATCTACTCCTCCCGGACCTGGCTGCTGGACGAGGAAGGTAATACCGTCCGGCCGTCGCACCTGGAGACGGGGTACTGGCGGCCGCAGCCGGACGGCGGGGTGGAGGTGCTGCTGGCGCATCCGACCGGGATCGCCGAGATCTACCTGGGCCAGATCACCGGCACCCGGGTCGAGATGAGCACGGACGTGGTGATCCGCACCGCGACCGCCAAGGAGGTCACCGCCGGACACCGGCTCTACGGCCTGGTGGGGGACGACCTTGCGTACGCCTACGATATGGCGGCGGTCGGCCAGGGCTTGCAGCCGCACCTGTCGGCCCAGCTCAAGCGGGCCTCAGCCGCCTAAGAGCCGGTCGGTAGGCCGCTGACGGCCGGGCAGCGGGACAGCAGGTTCCAGACCGGCTCTGCGGCCAGGCCCTGCATCAGGTCCGCCGGGTGCGGCCCGGCCTGCTAGCACGATAAGACCCCCGGGCGCCTCCCGCGGGCAGGCACCGTCAAGGATGCCTTACGCGGGGGCCGACTGGACTAGGCCGGCCAGCCCGGGGGTTCGGTGTCTGCCGAGGATTCGCCGACCGCCGCCCCTAGGGCAGCAAGCCTTCCTTCCAGAACGTCACGATGAACGTGCTATCGGGAAAGCCCGGCCGGTGAAGCACGCGTCACTGCAGGACAGCGACCCATGCATCGGCGGGACGGCAGCTAACGGACAGCCACCTCACGTGTCCAACAACTATGCATACTCTTGGACCACCTCCTTTCCCGCGTAGCCCGAACGCTACTTGGGCCGCAGCGGCCTGGCAAGAGCATTTCACCGGGCACCCCTGACCGGCATCGGGCCGGGGAGGGCCGGTTCCGGCCCGCCGGGCATCGGCTCCGTGCCGCCCGCGTTACTACACTCTGCGTATGACCCAGGCGTGGGATGATCAGTTGCGGGCCCGCGGATACCGGGTCACCCCGCAACGCCAGCTGGTGCTCGAGGCGGTGACCGCGCTCGAGCATGCCACGCCCGAAGAAATCTGCACCCGGGTCCAGCAGACAGCACGGGGCGTGAACATCTCGACCGTCTACCGCACGCTCGAGCTGCTCGAACAGCTCAGCCTGGTCACCCACAGCCACCTGGGGCACGGCGCCCCTCGTTACCACCTCGCGGCGGAGGCCGAGCACGTGCACCTGGTCTGCCGTGAGTGCGGCCGGATCGAGCAGGTCGGCCCGCGGTCGGTGGCCCCTCTGGTCGCCGCGCTCGAGGCCGAGCACGGCTTCGAGACCGACGTCCGGCACCTGACCGTGTTCGGCCGGTGCGGAGCCTGCCGCAAGGCGGAGGCACCGGCCCCGGAGGTGGCCGGGTCACCGAGCGCCTGACGGCCGCCGATCACCCGGCACCGGAAGATAGCCTTGCCACCATGGAAAGCCCGCTGCTCCACCTGCCCGGCGCCGTCCCGGCCGAAGGGCCCGACGCCGGCGTCGCGGCCCACTACGGTGACCCGCTCGGCGAGCAGCGCGCGCTCGCGCAGGCGGCCGGGCTGGTGGACAGGTCCCATCGCGGCATCGTCCGCGTCGCCGGCCCGGACCGGCTGTCCTGGCTGAACAGCCTCACCACGCAGCGACTTGAGCCGCTGCCGGCGGGCTCCGTCGTTCAGGCGCTGATCCTGAGTCCGAACGGGCACGTCGAACACCATCTGACGATGACCGATGACGGCGAGGCGGTGTGGGCGCACGTCGAGCCGGGTACCGCGGCGGAGCTGGTCAAGTTCCTGGAGTCCATGCGCTTCATGCTCCGGGTCGAGCCGGCCGACGTCAGCGGCGAGTACGCGCTGCTCACGCTGATGGGCCCGGACGCACCGCAGGTCCCCCGGGTGACGGTGGCCCTGCCGGGTAGCCTCGGCACCGATCTCATCGTGCCCCGGGAGCAGATGGCCGGGCTGGCCGACGAGCTCCGGCAGGCCGGAGCGCGCATGGCCGGGATGTGGGCGTACGAGGCGCTGCGGATCGCGGCCCACCAGCCGCGCCTCGGCCTGGACACCGATCACCGGACGATCCCGCACGAGGCCGGCTGGATCGATACCGCCGTGCACCTGGACAAGGGCTGCTACCGAGGCCAGGAAACCGTGGCCCGGGTGCACAACCTGGGGCACCCGCCGCGGCGGCTGGTCCTCCTGCAGCTCGACGGGAGCAGCGACCGGCTGCCTTCCCATGGCGACCCGGTCGAGCTCGACGGGGCCACGATCGGGTTCGTCGGGTCTGCCGCCCGGCACTACGAGCTCGGGCCGATCGCACTGGCGATGGTGAAGCGGACCGTACCCACCGACAGGCAACTGCTGGCCGGCAGCGTGGACGCCACCCAGGAGACCATCGTCGCTCCGGACGCGGGCGCTAACGTCAAGGTCACGCTGCGACGGCCGGCCAAGCCTGAGCGCCCGGGCACGGGTGCGCCCCGCCGTCCGGGGTAGCCTGATCGGTCAGAAAATCGGCCGGCCTGCCATGGCCGGCCACGGTGAACCAGGGAGGTCGCCGGCTGTGCTGCGCCGCATGATGCTGGCCGTCTCGGCCAGCGACCGCATCCGGAAGGTCGTGACCACCGCCCCCTACGCCAGGGACATGGTGGCCAGGTTCGTGGCCGGTACCGGGCAGGACGACGCGCTCCGGGTGACCCGCCAGCTGATCGAGAGCGGCCTGCTGGTCACCCTCGACCACCTGGGCGAGCACACCACCGACCCGGAGCAGGCGGCGGCCGCGGCCGACGAGTACATCAGCGTGCTCGGGCGGCTGGCCGAGGCCGGCCGCGCCCGCCGCGGCGCGGCCGAGGTGTCGGTCAAGCCGACCGCGGTCGGGCTCGGCCTGAGCGAGCACGGCGAGAAGACCGCGGCCGAGAACATCGCGCGGATCTGCGCCGCGGCGCGCGCCGCCGGCACCACCGTGACCCTCGACATGGAGGAGCACGAGATGGTGGAAGCGGTGCTGCGCATCCACCGCGAGCTGCGGGAGGAGTTCGCCGACCTCGGCTGCGTGATCCAGTCCTACCTGCGGCGCAGCGAGGCGGACTGTGCGGCGCTGGCCGCGTCCGGGGCCCGGGTCAGGCTGTGCAAAGGCGCCTACGATGCACCGGAGCAGGTAGCGTTCACCACCCGGCGCGACATCGACCGCTGCTACGTCCGGTGCCTGCGCCGGCTGCTGGCCGGGCCCGGCTACCCCATGCTGGCCACCCACGATCCGCGGCTGATCGAGATCGCCGGGGCGCAGGCCATCCTGGCCGGCCGGTCCGCGGACAGCTTCGAGTACCAGATGCTGTACGGGATAAGGCCCGCCGAGCAGCGGCGGCTGGCCGCCCTGGGCGCGCGGGTGCGGGTCTACGTCCCCTACGGCAGCGACTGGTACGGCTATCTCACCCGCCGCCTGGCCGAGCGGCCGGGCAACCTCGCCTTCTTCCTGCGCTCGCTGGCCACGAGGAGGTAGGCCGTGCCGCGAGAAGACGGGCCGATGATCGCGATCTTGGGCGCGGGCAAGATGGGCGAGGCGCTCATTTCCGGGCTGCTGCGCGCGGGCCGGCCGCCCGCGGGGATCCTCGCGGTGGCGCGGCGGCCACAGCGCGCCGCGGAGCTGCGCGAGCGCTACGGCATCCAGGCGATGGGGGCGGCCGCCGCGACCAAGGCCGCCGACACGCTGGTGATCACGGTGAAGCCGCAGGACATGGCCGCGCTGCTGGACGAGATCGCGCCGAGCGTGCCGGGCGACAGGCTGGTCATCTCGGTGGCGGCCGGCATCACCACGTCCTTCATCGAGGCCCGGCTGCCCGGTGACCTGCCGGTGGTCCGGGTCATGTCCAATACTCCCGTACTGGTGGACGAGGCGATGAGCGTGATTTCGGCCGGATCGCACGCCACCGACGAGCACCTGCGGTTCACCGAGGATCTGCTCCGCCCCGTGGGCCGGGTCATCCGCATCCCCGAGTCGCAGCAAGACGCCGCCACCGCGCTGTCCGGGAGCGGCCCGGCGTACGTGTACTACCTGGTGGAGGCGATGGTGGACGCGGGGATCCTGCTGGGCATGCCCCGGCAGACGGCCCTGGACATGGTGACCCAGGCGGTGTACGGGGCGGCGACGATGCTGCGCGAGTCGGGTGAGCACCCGGTGATCCTGCGCGAGGCGGTCACCTCGCCCGCCGGCACGACGATCTCCGCGGTGCGCGAGCTCGAGCGGCACCGGGTGCGCGCCGCCTTCCTGGCCGCCATCGAGGCGGCCCGCGACCGCGGCCGCGAACTCGGCCGTGAAATAGGGTGACCGGCAGCCTCCTGGACGGTGGTGAATGACGTGACGTGCACTCTCGGCGTGTCATGGGATGACGGTCTGATCCAGTACGACTTCGGTCCCGGGCATCCGCTCGCGCCGGTCCGGGTCGAGCTGACGATGGCGCTGGCGCGTTCGTTCGGGATATTCGACTATCCCTCCGTCACCGTGACCGCGCCGCAGCCCGCGACGGACGGCGAGCTGGAACTGGTGCACGATACCGGCTATATCGACGCGGTGCGGCGGGCTGGGCGAACCGGCCGGGCCGACGTGTCGCACGGGCTCGGCACCCCCGATGACCCGGTGTTCGCCGGGATGCACGAGGCGTCCGCGCTGGTCGCGGGGGCCACCCTGGCCGCCGCGCGGGCGGTATGGGGATCGCGGGCCGAGCACGCGGCAAACGTGGCCGGCGGCCTGCATCACGCGATGCGGGCCAGCGCGAGCGGGTTCTGCGTCTACAACGACCCCGCTATCGCCATAAGCTGGCTGCTCGCCGAGGGCGCGGAGCGGGTGGCCTACGTCGATCTCGACGTCCACCACGGCGACGGCGTGCAGGCGGCTTTCTACGACGACCCCCGGGTGCTGACGATCAGCCTGCACGAGCACCCGGCCACGCTGTTCCCCGGGACCGGGCTGCCGTCCGAGACGGGCCTGGGCGACGCGGCAGGCACGGCGGTCAACGTCGCGCTCCCTCCGGGGACCGGCGACGCCGGCTGGCTGCGTGCGCTGGACGCGGTGGTCCCGCCGCTGATCCGCGCGTTCGGGCCGGACGTTCTGGTCAGCCAGCACGGCTGCGACAGCCACCGGCTGGACCCGCTGGCTCACCTCGAGCTCAGCATCGACGCGCAGCACCGCGCGCAGACCGTGCTGCACGAGCTGGCTCACCAGACGGCAGGCGGCCGCTGGCTCCTGACCGGAGGCGGCGGGTATGAGCTGGTCCGGGTCGTTCCCCGGTGCTGGACGCATCTGCTGGCCGAAGCGGCGGGCGAGCCTATCGACCCGCAGGCGCAGACACCAGCGGCGTGGCGGGAGTACGTACGCGACCGGACCGGCCGGCAGCCGCCGGAGACCATGACCGACGGCAGCGCCGCCGAATTCAAGTCGTACGAATCAGGTTTTGATCCCGCCGACCCCGTCGACCGGTCCATCAGGGCCACCCGCATGGCAGTTTTTCCTGCGCATGGCCTGAATCCCTGACCGTACCCCGTTGCTCCACGCTGTCCGGTATGACCACCGGTGTGCTGCGGCGTGCCCGGATCCCCCCGAAAACAGACACGTGCCGGGGTTGCCCTTTTCCGTACGCGACTTACGCTGGAGGCGTGCGTGACTGGTGCGTCGGATACGGACAGGCGGCGAACTTAGCTCCGCACGCACGGAAGAGGGCAACCGATGGCTGCAGAGCAAACTCCCCTGAACGATGTCAGGTTCCTCACCGTGGCTGAGGTAGCCACGATTATGCGGGTGTCCAAGATGACCGTCTACCGCCTGGTCCACTCGGGAGAACTCGAGGCGATCCGGGTGGGACGCTCCTTCCGGGTGCCGGAACAGGCCGTCAACCAGTACCTCAAAGATGCCTTCGTGGCCTCGAGCTGACCTGGTCTAAGGGGACACGGGGGCAATCTGCGGGGACGGCCGGACGCCGCTGCGCTGGGCTGGTGGCGTGCCGCACGACGGCCGGGCGGTACGCTTTACCGGGCGAGTGCCCTGCCCTGGCACGACGGGCGGGCGAGCGTGCCCGTTTCCCGTTCCGTCGAGTGAGGCCGAAGGTGGTGCCGTGGGCTCCGTCATCAAGAAGCGCCGTAAAAGGATGGCTAAGAAGAAGCATCGCAAGCTGCTCAAGAAGACCCGTATCCAGCGCAGAAACAAGAAGTAGGGGGCGGCGGCACCATCGTGCCGGCGATACAGCCGTACCGGGCCTGGACCGATGACTGAGCCGCGGGCCGCCGAACCCTGCTCGCTGCGGGACTGGCTGGCCGAGGTCGCGGACTTCGCGCAGCGGCGGCGGGCACGCGGCTACCAGACCGATGAGTTCGGGTTCGACCCCGAGCTCACCACCTCGGTGCTGATGCCGATGGTCCGCTGGCTCTACCAGAACTGGTTCCGGGTCAGGATGCGCGGGCTGGAGAACATACCTGACACGGGCGCGGCCCTGGTCGTGTCCAACCACGCGGGGGTGCTGCCCATCGATGTGGTCATGGTGCAGGTGGGCGTCCATTACGAGCATCCCCGGCACCGGAACCTGCGGCTGCTCGGCGCGGATCTGGTCTACGAAGTACCGTTGCTCGCCCAGCTGGCGCGCAGGAGCGGCCACACCGAGGCCTCGCCGGAGCAGGCTCACAAGCTGCTTACCTCCGGCCAGCTCGTCGGGGTGTGCCCGGAGGGATTCAAGGGAACCGGCAAACCCTTCAGCGAGCGCTACCAGCTGCGCAGGTTCGGCCGGGGCGGGTTCGCGGTCTCGGCGATCCGGGCGGGCGTTCCCATCATTCCGTGCGCGATCGTCGGCGCCGAGGAGATCTACCCGATGATCGGCAATGCCCAGTGGCTGGCTGAGCTGCTCGGACTGCCCTACTTCCCGATAACTCCGCTATTTCCCTGGTTCGGGCTGCTCGGCACGATCCCGCTGCCGTCCGACTGGATCATCGCTTTCGGCGAGCCGGTGCCGACCGATCATTACGGGCCTGCGGCCGCCGGCGACTCAGCCGCGGTGTGCGAGCTGGCCGACCGGGTTCGCGACATCGTCCAGCAGATGGTCAACGACCTCGTCGTGGAGCGAGGTCCTGCGTTCAGCTAGCCGACCGGACGCCGCTGGTGTTCAAGAGCCTGTCTGGGCGGTAACGCCCTGGGGTCGGCCCGGCGCCGTCGCAGCGCCACTCCCGCCGCTACGCCGCCCGCCACTGCGCCGGCCGCGCCCGCGGCCGGCAAGGCGATCATGGCCGCCCGGCGCCCGGTGCGGAAATCGTGAACCGGCCAGCCGCGCCGGCGGGCCTCGGCGCGCAGGTCGCTGTCGGGGTTGACCGCGTGCGGGTGGCCGACCATGAGCAGCATCGGCAGGTCGTTCACGGAGTCGCTGTAGGCGGAGCAGCGGGTCAGGTCAAGCCCCTCCCGGCTGGCCAGCGCGGCGATGGCGGCCGGCTTGGCCGGGCCGTGCAGCAGGCCGCCGACCAGCGCGCCGGTGTACACGCCGTCAACCGACTCCGCCACCGTACCGAGCGCCCCGGTCAGGCCGAGCCTGCGGGCCAGGATCTCGGCCAGCTCCATCGGGGTCGCGGTGACCAGCCAGACGCGCTGGCCGGCGTCGAGATGGCGCTGGGCCAGTTCCCTGGTGCCCTCCCAGATGCGGTCGGCCATCGTCTCGTCGTAGATCTCCTCGCACAGCGCGACGATGTCGCTGACCCTGTGCCCGGCCACGAACGCGAGCGCGCTCTGCCGCGCGCTTTCCATGTGCCCCGCGTGCTCGGCGCCGCGGACCCGCAAGAAGAGCTGGGCCCAGGTCATCCTGGCCAGGTCCATCGAGGTGAACATTTTGCGCGCGGCCAGCCCGCGGGCGAAGTGGTAGATCGAGGCTCCGCGCATGATCGTGTTGTCAACGTCGAAGAAGGCGCCTGCCGTGAGATCCGGAGCGGGCGTCGCGGGACCGACAATGGCAGCGGCTGCGGCCGCGCGGGCGGCGGGCATCCCGTCAGGCAGGCGCTCTGGCTGCCGCCTCATGCGCCACAGCCTAGCGGTCCACGGCCGGGCGATCGGCCGCAGAGCCCTATCGGCCACCGCATCAGGCCACGGCCGGGCCAAGGTTTCGGATGCCCGGTTTCGCAATGCCTGAATTGTCGTGCACCATTAGAAGTGATGTCCGCCTCTGCCGTGGTCGCGTTCGTATGCGCCGTTGCCGCGGCGGCCGGCACCGGGGTGCTGGTCGGCCGCTGTATTCGCGTGCCGCGGCTGGACCTCATCGCCTGGTCATGCGTACTGGCCGCGCTCGCGGTCGCGCTGGTGGCGCTGGCCCTCGGCGCGGACCGCGGCTACGGGTCCGCGACGTTCCGCGTGGTGCAGTTCGGCTCCCAGCTCATCGCCCCGCTGTGGCTGGCCTGGGGGGTGACCGAGCTGGCGGCCAAGAGCGTGCCGGTCAGGTTCGCCTCGAAGCTGGTGACGATGGCATTGACGGTCGTGACCGGGGTCGTCCTGGTCACCGACCCGCTCAGCGCCACGCCGTTCAGCAAGGCCTGGCCGCCCGCGTCGAAGCACTACCAGATCATCCCGAGGTCGCTGCTCAGCCTGATCGCCGCGGTGACCTTGATCGTCGTCGTGATCGCGCTGGTCTCGTCCCTGTTGCGGCTGCGCGCCGACCCGGCCTGGCGCCGCCCGGTTATCGCCGTCACCGCCGTGTCCGTCGCCGCCGTCTTGATCCTCGGCCTGCGGCTCTCGCTGCCCGCGAACGCCGCCTACCTGGCGCTGATCGCGGCCTGCGCGGGGCTCACGTGGTTCGCCGGGGTACGGGCGGCCAAGGTCGACTTGGCCGAGCTGCACGAAGAGATCCCGCGCGCCCGGGCCAACCGCAGGGGCAGTGCAGAGCCTGCGGCGCGCAACGGTTACGCCGAAGATGCAGCGTTCGACGCCGGCTACCCGCCGGGCACGCAGAACGGTGGCCGCGAACGGTATGAGCATGACGACTGGTACCGGCCGGTCAGCGGGCCCCCGGGTAACGGCGGTTTCTCGCCTGGCGCGGTCCGCCCGCCGGGCGAGGAGTACCTGCCGGCCGAGGGGTATCCGCCGGGCGAGGGATACCCACTCAACGGGGAGAACGGAGTGAACGGGGGGGACAGCATGGGCGGACTTTCTGACGCCGACCGGACCGGGGTCTGGCAGCCGAGGACACTCGGGGGTCCCGCGCCGTCCGGTGCGCCCGACCCGGCCGCCGCCGGGGCGGTCGCGGCGGCCGCCGCCGCCGCTGCCGCCGCTGCTGCCGCCGCGGTGACCGGGCCCGAGTCGGCTGTCGAGGAGCCCGCCGACCACGAGGCAACCCAGCGGCTCTACGGCCTGATCGCCATCTACACGCTGGCCGAGGGCGCCCCCGCGGACTTCGACGCCCTGGCCGAGCGGGTCGTCGCGGAGGTGCGCGCCAACGAGCCCGACGCCCTCGTCTATGCGGTGCACTCGGTGCCGAACGCGGAGATGCAGCGAATCTTCTACGAGGTCTACCGCGACCGGATGGCATACGAGGATCACAAGCGGCAGCCGCACATCCAGCGGTTCGAGGCGGACCGCAGGCCGTACGTACTGGCGACCAACGTGATCGAACTCGGCATGCAGCAGGCGAAGCTGTCGTCGCTGCCCGGCCTCTCCCAGCTGTTCGGCCCCCCGGCCGGGGCCTGACGCGGGCATGGCATCCGCCTCCGGGCACCGCATCACGCTGCTGGGCAAGCCCGGCTGTCATCTCTGCGATGAGGCCCGGGAGGTCATCGCGCGGGTCGCCGCGGATCTGGGCACGCCCTGGGAAGAGCGGGACATCACCGCGTCCGAGGATGACCTGCGCGAGTACTGGGACATGATCCCGGTGACGTTCATCGACGGCATCCAGCACGACTTCTGGCGGGTCAGCGAGCAGCGGCTGCGGGCCGCGCTCGCCGGCTGACCGCCGGGCTCCTTACGGCTTTTGTGCAAACATTCACAAGGGCGTAACGTACATCGTAAAGCGGCGGGCCGTCACGGCCGCGCAGCCCGGCGGGAGCCCGTCGCCGCGTCGATCCCAGGAGCGCCGGCGTATGACCCACCGCGGCGTGTCTGCCAATGGCAGCCACGGTATTCCGGAAGCAACCATTGCCCGGCTGCCCGTGTACCTGCGCGCGCTCTACGCGCTGGCCGAAAGCGGCACGGCCACGGTGTCGAGCGAGGAACTCGCCGTGGCGGCCGGCGTCAACTCGGCGAAGCTCCGCAAGGACCTGTCCCACCTCGGCTCGTACGGCACCCGCGGTGTGGGCTACGACGTGGACTACCTCGTGTACCAGGTGTCCCGCGAGCTGGGCCTCACCCAGGACTGGCCCGTGGTCATCATCGGCGTGGGCAACCTCGGGCGCGCGCTGGCCAACTATGGCGGGTTCGCTTCCCGCGGCTTTCGCATCGCCGCGCTGCTCGACTCCGATCCGGGCGTGGTCGGCACCGTGATCGCCGGGCTCGCCGTCCAGCATTCGGACGCGATGGAGGCGGTGGTGCGCAAGCACCGGGTGTCGATCGGCGTGATCGCGACCCCGGCCGGATCGGCCCAGTGCTCCTGTGACCGGCTGGTGGCGGCAGGCGTCACCAGCATCCTGAACTTCGCCCCTGTCGTGCTCGGCGTCCCCGACGGGGTTGACGTGCGTAAGGTGGACCTTTCCATCGAGTTGCAGATCCTTGCCTTCCACGCTCAGCGCAAGGCGTCGACGGGACGGCCGGAGGTCCAGGCGGTGAGTTCGTGACCCTGCTCGTGGTTGGCCTGAGTCACAAGAGCGCGCCGGTCGGGACGCTGGAGCGCGCCGCGCTCGCCGGCGACGACCTGGACAAGCTGCGCCGTGACGTGTTCGGGGCCCAGCACGTGGGCGGCGCGTTCATCGTGTCCACCTGCAACCGGGTGGAAATCTACGCCGGGGTGGACAAGTTCCACGGCGCCCTCAGCGCGATCAGCGACCTGCTGGCCCGGCATTCCGGTATCGCGCTGACCGATCTCACCCAGCACCTGTACGTGCACTACGAGGACCGTGCCGTGCAGCACCTGCTCGACGTCACCTGCGGGCTCGACTCGATGGTGGTCGGCGAGAGCCAGATCCTGGGCCAGGTCCGGCAGGCCCTCGGCGTGGCGCGTGCGCAGGAGACGCTGGGCCGCGAGCTCGCCGGGCTCGGCGCCCTCGCCCTGCGCACCGGGAAGCGCGCGCACGCCGAGACCGGGATCGACCGGGCCGGCGCGAACCTGGTCAGCGTGGGCATCGGCCTGGCGGCGGCCCGGCTGCCCGGCGACCGGTGGCCCGCGGGGGATGCCCCGCTGGGCGGCCGCCGCGTGCTGGTCGTGGGCGCCGGCTCGATGAGCGCCCTCGCCGCCACCACCGCGTCCCGCATGGGCGCGGCGGCCATCGTCGTGGCTAACCGCACCCCCGGCAACGCCGAACGGCTGGCGGCCGCGCTGGGCGGCATCCCGGCCGGCCTCGCCGAGCTACCCGAAGCAGTGCAGGCTGCCGACCTGGTCATCTCCTGCACCGGCGCGACCGGAGTGGTGATCACCGAGGCCACGCTGGCCAGGGTCATGGCGCGCCGCGGCGGCGCACCCCTGGTGCTGCTGGATCTGGCCCTGCCCCGGGACGTCGAGCCCGGCGCGGCCGCGCTGGCCGGGATCAGCCTCATCGACCTGGACGCGATCGGCGCCGCGGCCGGGCCCGGCCCGGGCACCGTCGGGCAGGCGGGCGTCACCAGCCAGGACGTGGCTGCGGTCCGGGCCATCGTGGCCGAGGAATTCGCCGCCTGGGCCTCGGCGGCGCGGGCCGCCAGCGTCACCCCCACGGTGGTCGCGCTGCGGGCGAAGGCCGCTCAGGTCGTGGACGCGGAGCTGGCGCGCCTGAGCGGACGGCTCAGCGGCCTCGACGATCGCGCGCTCGGCGAAATCAGTCACACCGTCCGCCGCGTGGTGGACAAGCTGCTGCACGCGCCGACCGTCAGGATGAAGGAACTGGCGTCCGGCCCGGGCGGCGATGGATACGCCGCCGCCCTGCGGGTACTTTTCGACCTTGACCCCAAGGCGATCGAGGCGGTCACCCGTGCCGACGTCGACGTAGAACGGGAGGCACCCGAGTGAGCACCGCCCCGCTGCGGCTCGGTACCCGCCGCAGCCAGATGGCTCTCGTGCAGGCCGGCCAGGTAGCCCGCCTGGTCACCGAGCGGACCGGGCGCGCCGTCGAGCTGGTCCCCGTGACCACCTTCGGCGACGTCAGCCGCGGCCAGCTGGCCCAGATCGGCGGCACCGGGGTGTTCGTCAGCGGACTGCGGGAGCGGCTGCTAGCCGGCGAGATCGACGTCGCCGTGCACTCGCTGAAGGACCTGCCGACCGCGGATCCCGGCGGCATCGTGCTCGCGGCCGTGCCTGTCCGGGACGACCCGAGAGATGCTCTCGTCACCGCCGACGGGGCGAAGCTCGCCGACCTCTCGCCCGGGGCACGGATCGGGACGGGGTCACCGCGCCGCGCCGCCCAGCTCCGGCTGCTGCGGCCCGACGTCGTCCCGGTGCCGGTCCGCGGCAACGCCGACACCCGGCTGTCCAAGGTCGGCTCCGGCCAGCTCGACGCCGTGGTTCTTGGCTACGCGGGGCTGGCCAGGATCAGCCGGCTGGACGCTGTCGCCGAGGTCTTCGAGCCGGACCAGATGCTGCCCGCGCCCGGGCAGGGCGCGCTGGCCGTCGAGTGCGCGGCCGGCGCGGCCGAGCTGGTCGCGCTGCTCGCGACGGCCGACGATCCGTCCAGCCGGGCGGCGATCACCGCCGAGCGCAGCGTGCTCGCCGCCCTGGAGGGCGGGTGCAGCGCCCCGGCGGGGGCGTACGCCGCGTACACGCCCGCGACGGACACGGTGCACCTGCAGGCGGGCGTGTTCGACCCCGGCGGAGCCGGCGCGGTGCGAGCCGCCGACAGCGGCGCGGCCGCGGGCGCGGCCGCGCTGGGCCGCCAGGTGGCCGGCGAACTCCTGCGCCGCGGCGCAGGTGACTACATCAGCGTGCCCGCGGCACGCCCGAGCGACGGGGGAGATGTGTAGTGAGCCCCACACCACACAGCAAGTCGGCCAGCCACGCCCGCGAGGGGTGGGTGGCGTTCGTCGGCGCCGGGCCGGGCGACGAGAGCCTGCTGACGCTGCGCGCCACCGACCTGCTTGGCCAGGCCGACCTGGTGGTGGCCACGCCGGAGGTGGCCGAGCATGTGCGCCACCTGCTGGCGCCCGAAGCCGAGCTGGCCGATGCCTCCGACCTGGACGCCAACCCGAAGCTGGTCCTGTCCGCGGCCCGAGCGGGCAAGCTCGTGGTGCGGCTCTACCGCGGAGACGCGCTGGCGTTCTCCGGAGCCGCCGAGGAGGCAGCGGCCTGCGCCAAGGCCGGGATCCGCTTCGAGATCGCGCCGGGCCTGCCGGCGGCCACCGCGGTGCCGGCCTACGCCGGCATCCCGCTGACCACCGAGTCCCGGGCCGACGTGCGGATCATCCACGCCGCCGAGCTGAGCCGGGCGCCGGCCGGCCCGGGCACCCTGGTGATCCTGGGCGCCGAGTCGGGACCGTCCGACATCGGCAAGATGCTCGTCGCCGCGGGCTGGCCGCAGGACACGCCGTTCGCGGTGACCTGGAACGGGACCACCACCGCCCAGCAGACGGTGGTGACCACGATCGGCTCGGTGGCGGCCGACCTCAAGGCGGCCGGGATCAGCATGCTCACCACCCACGGCCCGGCGGTGGCCGTGGCCGGCGAGGCGGTGGCCGCCCGCGACGGGCTCTCCTGGTTCGAGACCAAGCCACTGTTCGGCTGGCGGGTGCTGGTGCCGCGCACCAAGGAGCAGGCGGCCGACGTCTCGCTGCGGCTGCGGGCCTACGGCGCGGTGCCCGAGGAGGTCCCGACGATAGCGGTCGAGCCGCCGCGGACTCCGCAGCAGATGGACCGCGCCGTCAAGGGCCTGGTCACCGGGCGGTATCAGTGGATCGCGTTCACCTCGGTGAACGCGGTGCGCGCGATCAGGGAGAAGTTCGAAGAGTACGGCCTCGACGCGCGGGCCTTCGCCGGGGTCAAGGTGGCCGCGGTGGGCGACCAGACCGCGGCCGCGCTCCGCGCGTTCGGAATCGTGCCTGAGCTGGTGCCGGACGGCGAGCAGTCCGGCGAGGGTCTGGCCGCCGCCTGGCCGCCGTACGACGACGTACTCGACCCGATCAACCGCGTGCTGTTGCCGCGCGCGGACATCGCCACCGAGACCCTGGTCGCCCGGCTCACCGAACTGGGCTGGGAGGCCGAGGACGTGACCGCGTACCGGACGGTGCGGGCCTCCCCGCCGCCCGCCCCCATCCGCGAGGCCATCAAGACGGGCGGATTCGACGCGGTCCTGTTCACCTCGTCGTCCACGGTGCGGAACCTGATCGGCATCGCGGGCAAGCCGCACGCGCTCACCGTGATCGCCGCGATCGGGCCGCAGACCGCGAAGACCGCGACCGAGTTCGGCCTGCGGGTCGACGTGCAAGCCGACACGCCCTCGGTCACCACGCTGGTGGACGCCCTGGCCGGGCACGGCGCCGGGCTGCGCCAGGCCGCCATCGAGGCCGGAGAGCCGGTACGCAGGCCGAGCGAACGCAGGCGCGGCGCCCGGCGGCGGCGCACGTAACAGTCACCGGATGGGGTGAGGCGACCAGATGAGTGCTCGGTTCCCGGCCACCAGGCCGCGCAGGCTACGGCGCGGCGAGGCGCTGCGCCGGCTGGTCGCGCAGACGTCGGTGCAACCCGGCAACCTGGTGCTGCCGCTGTTCGTCAAGGAGGGCATCGCCGAGCCGCAGCCGGTGGCCTCGATGCCGGGCGTGGTGCAGCACACCAGGGACAGCCTGCGCAAGGCCGCGGTGGGCGCGGTACAGCAGGGCGTGGGCGGGCTGATCCTGTTCGGCGTCCCGGCGGCCAAAGACGCCCGCGGCTCGGCGGCCGACGACCCGGCCGGCATCATCCAGCTGGCCCTGCGTGACCTGACCGCCGAGGTGGGCGACGACGCCGTCCTCATCGCAGATCTGTGCTTGTGCGAGTACACCGATCACGGTCACTGTGGCGTGCTGGCCGATGACCGCGACGTGGACAACGACGCCACCCTGGACAGGTACGCGGCGATCGCCTGCGCCCAGGCGGCGGCCGGAGCGCACGTGGTCGCCCCGAGCGGGATGATGGACGGTCAGGTGAGGGCGATCAGGTCCGCCCTGGACCAGGCCGGATACCCCGGCGTGGCGATCTGCGCGTACTCGGCCAAGTACGCCTCGGCCTTCTACGGTCCGTTCCGCGACGCCGCCGAGGGCGCCCCCAGGTTCGGCGACCGGGCAGGCTACCAGCAGGATGCGCGCCGGACCGGCGAGGCGCTGCGCGAGGTCGAGCTGGATCTGGACGAGGGTGCCGACATCGTCATGATCAAGCCCGCGCTGGCCTACCTGGACGTGATCCGCCGGGTGGCCGACGCGGTGCCGGTGCCCGTCGCGGCTTACCAGGTGAGCGGCGAGTACGCGATGGTGGAGGCCGCCGCGGCCCGCGGCTGGCTGGACCGTGACCGCGCGATCATGGAAACCCTGACCGCGATCCGCCGGGCCGGCGCGGACATCATCATGACCTACTGGGCGGCCGAGGTGGCACGGCGGCTAAGTTGAGGCTCTGAGGCAGGGCCGGACTGGGGAGCGGAGCCCATGGTCGATGTGACGCTGCGCCGAGCGCGCCGCAGGGAGCGCGCGGCCCGGCAGCAGATGGCCTCGGCGGCCCGGATGTACACCGGGCTGGGCTGGCCGGTCTGCCAGGGCGCGCACCTGCCACGCGCGACGTCGGGGGCCCGCGGCAGCGGGCGGGCGTGCTCGTGTGACCGGATCGGCTGTCCCGCGCCCGGAGCCCATCCGGTCTCCCCGGCCTGGCAGCTGCAGGCGACCGCGGATCCCGCCGTGGCTGGCCGCTGGTGGTCGGCCACCCCGGAGGCCAACGTGATCCTCGTCACCGGGCGAGTGTTCGACGTGCTCGACGTCCCGGCGGGCGCGGGCCTCGAGGCCCTCGGCCAGATGGCGCGGGCCGGGACGCCGCCCGGCCCGGTGGCCATGAGCTCCGGCGATCGCGCACTGTTCTTCGTCGCCTCCCGCGGCGCGCCCGCGGCGGCCGACGAATGGTGGTCGTGCCACCTTGACTGCGTCCCCGACGACATGACCGAAACCGCGGGCCTGCGCTGGCACTGCCGGGACAGCTACGTGCTCGCGCCGCCGTCCAGGCACGGCAACGACGTGGCCTCCCGCTGGGTTCGCGGGCCCGCCGGGCGGCCGCTGCCCGACGCGGTGCGACTGCTGGAGTATCTCGCCGACGCATCCGGAGAGGGAGCGCCATGACCGGCCGGGAAGTTTCCGCGCAGCTGATGCGGCGGGCCACCGCGATCCTGCCCGGCGGCGTGAACTCGCCGGTGCGCGCGTTCGGCGCCGTCGGCGGCACGCCGCCGTTCATCGCGTCCGGGTCCGGGCCCTACCTGAGGGACGTGGACGGTAACGAGTACGTGGACCTGGTCGGCTCCTGGGGACCGATGATCCTCGGCCATGCGCACCCGGAGGTGATCGCCGCGGTGCGCGACGCGGCCGGCCGGGGCACATCGTTCGGCGCCGTCACCCCGGGCGAAGTGGAGCTGGCCGCCGAACTCATCGGGCGCGCCCCGGTGCAGAAGGTCCGGCTGGTCAACTCCGGCACCGAGGCCACGATGACCGCGCTGCGCCTGGCCCGGGCCTTCACCGGGCGGTCTCTGGTGGTGAAGTTCAGCGGCTGCTACCACGGGCATGCGGACGCGCTGCTCGCCGCGGCCGGGTCGGGGGTGGCCACGTTCGGCCTGCCCGACTCGCCCGGGATCCCGGCCGCGATCACGGCCAGCACCCTGGTGCTGCCGTACAACGACGCCGAGGCGGTGCACCGGGCCTTCGCCAAGCACGGCACGAAGATCGCCTGCGTGATCACCGAAGCCTGCCCGGCGAACATGGGCGTCGTGCCGCCGCTGGCTGGCTTCAACGAGCTGCTGGCCGGGCTGTGCCGCGAGCACGGGGCACTGCTGATCATGGACGAGGTGCTCACCGGGTTCCGGGTCACCTCGTCGGGCTGGTACGGCCGCGAGGGCGTGGCCGGCGACCTCGTGACGTTCGGGAAGGTCATGGGGGGTGGCCTGCCTGCCGCGGCGTTCGGGGGGCGGGCCGAGATCATGGACATGCTGGCCCCGGCCGGCCCGGTGTACCAGGCGGGCACGCTGGCCGGGAACCCGCTGGCCACCGCGGCCGGGCTGGCCACGCTGCGCGCCTGCACGCCGGAGGCTTACGGCCGGGTGGATGAGGCCGCCGCGGCCGTGGCCAAGCTCACCGCCGATACGCTGTCGGCCTGCGGAGTCCCGTTCCGGCTGCAATCCGGCGGCAACCTGTTTTCCGTGTTCCTCGGCCGGGATCTGCCGGTGCGCGACTTCGACGAGGCTCGGGGCCAGTCGCAGCCCGCCTACGCGGCGTTCTTCCACGCGATGCTGTCCGCCGGGGTGTACCTGCCGCCGTCCGGCTACGAGGCCTGGTTCCTGTCCGCCGCGCACGACGACGCCGCCCTGGCCCGCATCGCCGATGCCCTCCCCGCCGCCGCCCAGGCCGCCGCCACCGCGCTCGGCTAGGCGCTCGCCCGTCGGATTGTCCGGCATGTGAGACGACTCCAGGCCGCCGGTCTGAGCGCGAAGCGTTAGTGCTGTCCTGGCGCGGCTAATGCTCCGCGTTGCCGGAGAAGGCGGGATCGGGGAGTGTTTCCTGGCGGTGCGGTACCCGGTTGGCGCGGGTCAGGCTGCACCGGACCGCCTGGGCCGCGCGCTGGATCAGCAGCGCCAGGGCCAGCAGGATCGCAGCGGCCACCCCGTCCAGCCAGAAGTGGTTGGCCGTGACCACCACGGCCAGCGTGGTCAGCACGGGATAACCGAGCGCCAGCCAGCGCCAGCGGCTCCGCGACACCTGCACGACCACGACCGCCACCAGCAGCGCCCAGCCGATGTGCACGGACGGCACCGCCGACAGCTGGTCGGCCCGGAATCCCGCGACGCTCCCGTACACCGACTGCCCGTACATGACCGCGGTGTCGACCATGTGGTCGGCGGGCAGCATCCGCGGCGGCGCGACCGGGATCAGCTGCACGAGCAGCGAGAGCCCGGTGAACAGCACGACCGTGGTCCGCACCCGCAGGTAACTGGCCCGGTACCGGACGAACAGCCAGACCAGGCAGCCGATGAGCACCGCGAAGTGCAGCCCCGCGTAGTAGAGGTTGAAGGCCTGGACGAGCAGCGGATGCGGCAGGAACGCGCGCTGGACGACGGTCTCGCTGGGCATGTGCAGCACCCGCTCGGTATGCCATAGCCACCGCGCCCGGGCCAGGGCGTCCTGCGGGCCCAGCACCGGGTGACTGCCGGCCAGCTGCCAGAGCGCGAACAGCGCGAGAACTATCCCGGTCTCCTGCGCGAAGGCGGCGAGCGCGCTCAGCCGCGGCGCAGGCAGGGACCGGGCCACCGGAGACCGGATCGCCGCCCGCAGCGCCACCGCGGGGCCGACCAGGCAAGCGGACGCGACCGCCGCCGTCTGCCAGGTCAGCTCGAACCGCATCATTCTCTGAAACTATGCATGATTGGGGGGAACTTTGCGACAGCAAATACCGGCCGCCGGCAGTGCGCCGCGGGCTGGCCCGCCAGGGCCCCGGTCCGGCCGCTCACCCGACCGCCACCGAGATGATGCCCGCCACTATGGCGACCGCGGCGGCCAGCCGGCGGACTGCGCCGCCCTCACCGAGCAGTCGCCCGCCCAGCAGCACCCCGAACAGGACGCTGACCTCGCGGCACGGCGCGGCCACGCTGATCGCGGTGAACCGCAGCGCGGTCAGCACCAGGATGTAGGCGAGCGGGGACAGCACGGCCGCGCCGAGCACCTGCGGCCGGTACGAGCGCCACACCGTGGCCAGCCGCGCCCTGTCCCGCAGCGCGATCGGAGCCACGGCCACGGTCACGCCCAGGGTCGCGGCCCAGTCCTCGAGCACCGGAGGGACGTGCAAAGTGGCGACCGCGTACTTGTCCCACACCGTGTACGCGGCGATGGTCAGCCCGGTGAGCAGGGCGAACGCGATTCCTTTCCCGGCGGCCGGCGGGAGCGCGGCGTTGCCCTTCGGGGCGTGGCCGGGCAAGCCGATCACGACCACGCCCGCGATGACGAGCAAGATCCCGGCCATGCTCAGCGGACCCGGGCGCTCGCCGAGCAGCACGATGCCGGCCACGGCGGCCAGCAGCGCCCCCGATCCGCGGCCGATCGGGTACACCACGGACAGGTCGCCGAGCCGGTAGCCGTTCTGCAGCAGCAGCGCGTACCCGATGTGGATGATCGCCGTTCCGGCCATGAAGACGATCGGCAGCCCGGCCAGTCGGGGGTGGCTGACCACCAGAACGATGACGGCCACCGGCGCGTACAGCACAGCGGCCGCCGTGAAGAACAGCCAGACGAAGCACACGGCGCCGGCCGCGCTGGCCTGCTTGCTGAACAGGTTCCAGCTGGCGTGCGCCATGGCGGCGACGAGAATAAGCACGATTGCGGTCGGACTCACGGTGCGGCTCCTGCTGGGTCAGGCCCTGGACGGGCCGGCCGTCGTGGGCCGGGCCGCTGCGGGCAAGCCGGACAGAACCCTCGAGGCTTCTCTCCCGTGAGGTGTTGGCCGCCGTCGCAGGTCGCCGGGACGAGTACCACGGCGGCGGTTCCTGGCGCCGCTCGGTCCAGGCCGTACCGCCCTGATTGTGGTCGCCGGGGCGGGCAGTACGCGGAACCCTAGGCGCAACCGCATGCTGTGCTCAGGCTACCGGTCACGGCGCGGCACGACCCCCGGTACCGCCGGTAGGCTGGGCCCGCCATGACCCAGAGCACCGTGATCCACCTGCTGCGCCACGGCGAGGTACGCAATCCCGACGGCGTGATCTACGGCAGGCTGCCTGGTTTCCAGCTGTCCGAGGACGGCCGCATGATGGCCAAGGCGGCGGCGGACTTCCTGGCCGGCCGCGATATCACCGCGCTGTACTCCTCGCCGATGGAACGGGCCCGCGAGACGGCCGAGCCCCTGGCCGAGCAGTTCGGCCTCGAGGTAAACATCGATGACCGGCTGATCGAGGCGTGGAATCACTTCGAAGGGCTCACCGTCGGCGTGGGCGAAGGCTCGCTGCGCCGGCCGGAGCACTGGCGCCACCTGTGGAACCCGTTCCTGCCCTCCTGGGGCGAGCCCTACCAGCAGGTCGTGGACCGGGTGCTGGCCGCCATGGCCGATGCCAGGGATGCCGCCCGCGGCCATGAAGCGGTCTGCGTCAGCCATCAGCTGCCGATCTGGGTGACCCGCCGCTACCTCGAGGGACGCAGGCTCTGGCACCACCCCGCCTACCGCCAGTGCGCGCTGGGCAGCGTGACCAGCGTCAGCTACCAGGGCGATCAGGTAACCGGGGTGAGTTACGCCGAACCTGCCGGATCGGGCGGTCACCAGGTCGCCGGGGCGTAGGCCGTGTCTGGCCAGGGGACCGACCCGGAGTCGGGCCCGCCGGGGCGATGCGGCACAATGGGGCGGGTTACTACCGTCTGTAGGAGACCGGTCAGATGAGGGTGCCATAGTGACCGGGCTGCACACACCCGACACCACCCAGCCCACCGAGGGCCCGCCCGCGCGGCGTGGCCCACGGCCATCGCGGGCCAGGCCTGTCCGCGCGCAACTGGGGCCGGGAGGGTGGCTGCGCTGGGCCTGGCGCCAGCTGACCTCGATGCGTACGGCGCTCATCCTGCTGTTCCTGCTCGCCCTGGGCAGCGTGCCCGGGTCGCTGCTCCCGCAGCAGGGGCTCAACCCCTCGGCGGTCCAGCAATATTTCCTGTCCCATCCGGCGCTCGCGCCCTGGCTGAACCGGCTCGGGCTGTTCAACGTCTTCGCCGCCCCCTGGTTCGCCGCCGTCTACCTGCTGCTGTTCGTCTCGCTGGCCGGCTGCGTGGTGCCGCGCACGATCCGGCTGGCCCGGTCGGCCCGCGCGCTGCCTCCGGCGGCCCCGCGCAACCTGGCCCGGCTGCCGAGTTCGGCGCGGCTGGAGACGACGCTCCCGCCGCCGCAGGCGCTCGCCGCCGCGAGGGCCTTGCTGTCGGCCCGCAGGTTCCGGCTTCGCGTCGCCGGCGACTGGGTCGCGGCCGAGAAGGGGCATCGGCGCGAGGCCGGCAACCTGCTCTTCCACCTGGCGCTGCTCGGCGTGCTGCTGTCCATCGGGCTGGGCGGCCTGTTCGGCTACAAGGCAAACCGGCTGCTGGTCGAGGGCAACACGTTCGCCGACACCGTCACCAACCTGGACGTCTATCATCCGGGCCGCCTGGTCTCGCCCGCCGACCTGGCCCCGTTCACCATCACGCTGAACCGGTTCAGCGCAAGCTACATCACGTCGGGGGTCGACCGCGACCAGCCCGCCGCGTTCCACGCGCTGATCCGCTACGCCAGCGGGCCCGGTGCCCCGGCCCGCGGCTACGACCTGCAGGTCAATCACCCGCTGGTGGTGGACGGGGTCCGGGTGTTCCTGATCGGTCACGGGTACGCGCCGGTGTTCCGGGTGACCGACGGGGCCGGCCACGTGGTGTTCAACCAGCCGGTCCCGTTCATCGCCGTCGATACCGGCACCTACACGTCCGAAGGCGTGATCAAGGTGCCCAACGCCCGGCCAGAGCAGCTCGGCTTCATTGGCGTGTTCCTGCCCACCGCGGTGAACCAGGGCGGCCGCCTGGAATCGGCCTTCCCGGCCGCGCTCAACCCGATGGTCAGCCTGGTCTCCTACGCGGGCAACCTCGGCCTGGGCTCCGGCGTACCGCAGTCGGTGTACCAGCTGAACACCGCGGGCATGCACCGGCTCGCCGTCAGCCCGCGGCCGCTGCAGCCCGGGCAGTCGATCAAGCTGCCGGGCGGCGGCGGCACGCTCACGTTCACTGGTTACCGGCAGTGGATCAGCCTGGCCATCACGTACGATCCCGGCCAGCTTCCGGCGCTGCTGTGCGCGCTGGCCGCGCTGGCCGGGTTGCTGCTTTCGTTCTTCGTCCGGCGTCGCCGGGTGTTCGTCCGAGCCCGCGCCGCCGATGACGGCCGGACCGTGGTGGAGCTCGGCGGCCTGGCCCGCTCGGACGCCGGCGGCGGCTTCGAGACGGAGTTCGCCGAGCTCACCGAGGAACTCCGGTCATCCCTCGCCCGGAAATCGCCTGCAGTCCAGCATTCGCCCGGCAGCCAGGATGCGCCTGCCGCCGAGCGTTCGCCTGCCACTCAGCACTCGTCTGACACGTCGCATTCGCCCGACATCCAGCAAGAGGGGGAGTGAGGCCCATGCCCGCCAACCTGGGGCTGGCCCACCTCAGCAACGCCTTCCTGATCGTGGCGCTGCTGTGCTACTCGCTCGCGGTGCTCGCCTTCGCCGGCGACTTCGCCTTCGGCCGGCGCCGCGGCGCCGCGGCGGGGCGGCAGGCCCGGGCGCGGGTGCCCGAACTCGTCGGCGCGGGCGCGGCGGACAGCAGCGCCCCCGGAGACGCTGACGCGGCGGCGGCCGACTCGCCCGCGCCCGGCTTCGGGTCCCGGTCCCGGCATGAGCCGGCGGCCGGCGCCTGGGTCCGCGCCGCGCTGGTGGCCACCACGGTCGGGCTGGCCGCGCACGTGCTCGGCGTGATCACCCGAGGGCTCGCGGTGCACCGGATCCCGTGGGGCGACATGTACGAGTTCGTCACCGCGCTCACCTGCGTGGCGGTGATCTTCTTCCTGGGCCTGATGATCCGGTACAAGGCCTACTACCTGGGCCTGTTCGTAATGGGCGCGGTGGTCATCGCCCTCGGGCTCGCCCAGACCGTCATCTACACCGCGGCGGGCCCGCTGGTACCCGCGCTCCAGTCTTACTGGCTGTCCATCCACGTGACCGCGATGACCGTCGCGACCGGGACGTACTTCGTGGCGGCCGTGCTGGGGGTGGTGTACCTATTCGCAGCCCGGCAAGCCCGGCTGGTGACCGCCGGCGGGTCGGCCGCGTCAGCGAGGATCATGCGCAGGCTGCCCGGACCCGACGTGCTCGACCGGCTCGCCTACCGGACCGTGATGTTCGCCTTCCCGATCTGGACGTTCGGCATCATCGCCGGAGCGATCTGGGCCGATCAAGCCTGGGGCCGGTACTGGGGCTGGGACCCCACCGAAACCTGGGCGTTCATCACCTGGGTGGTGTACGCCTGCTTCCTGCACGCCCGCGCCACGGCCGGATGGCGGGGCAAGAAGGCTCAGATCATCCAGCTGGCCGGATTCGGCTGCCTGATATTCAACCTGGTCGGAGTGAGCCTGTTCGTCACCGGCCTGCACTCGTATGCCGGCCTGAACTAAGGGCCGGCACTAGGCTCCGTTTCCGGCTTCCCTGATGTCCCGGATCACCCGGTCGAGGTAGAGCAGGAACTCAGGATCATCGTCCGGACCCACGGGCGGCGCGCTCAGCGACTCGTCACTGACCTCGTCGCCTGCCTGGTCCTGCACGGCCTCCACCATCCAGTCCTGGCGTGCCCGCCCGGCCGGGTGCCGGCGCAGCGCCGCATCGGCGTCCAGCCCAACCGGGTCATACGGCTGCCCGTACAGCCAGGGGGTCTGCGCCGCGGGCTTGGCCCGGTAGCGACCGCCGGCAGTGCGGGGGCGGCCGAACCACAGCCACGCCGCGGCTCCGGGGAGAAAAAGCAGCCCGGCGACGGCGAGCCAGGCTCCTTTGCGCAGGTTTCGGCAGTCCGGCGCGGGGGTGAGCACGACGTCGATCAGGCCGTACATCCACAGGCCGACAGCCAGTAAGACCAGCAGAGCGCCAAACAGCAGCATGGGGGCAGGATAGCTGGTGGACGGCCGGCCAAGGGAGGAATCGGGCAGTCGTCCGGCAACCCGCGTGGCCCGGATGCTGCCCGTCGCAATCGGTCACCGGGGGTGACGATATCGAGGATCCGGCATAACCTGGCGCCCAGGCACGCGACGCACGGGGGTCCGGACATGTGGGATTGGTTGCTCAGCCGCTTTCGGCGGCGGGAGCGGTCATCTTCCGTGCATGCCGGGCGGACGCGATCGTGGCTGTCCCGGGTGCTGGCGCCCGATCCGGGCGCGCGCGGGGATTCCGCCGCCGTGGCCCCGCCGGAGCAGCGCCGCCCGCAGGACGCCGGCTCGCCACCCAGGCGCGAGGGCGGCAGGCCGCCCTGGGACGAGGACGGCGGCGGGCCGCCCTGGGACGAGGACGGCGGCGGGCCGCCCTGGGACGAGGGCAGCGGCGGGCCGCCCTGGGACGAGGACGGCGGCGGGCCACCCTGGGACGAGGGCAGCGGCAGGCATCGCCGGTCGGTCCCATCGGGCCGGCCCGACATTCCCGGGCCGGCGCGCCACGCCGCGCCCGGTGCCCCGGTGCCCGGCGCCCCGGTGCCCGGCGGCCCGGTGCCCGGCGGGTACGCGCCGGCAGCGGCGGGATACGCCGCCCCCGGGCAGCAGGCCATGCCCACCCCCGGCCGGCCACTGCCCCCCGTCCCTGAGCAGCGGGATGTCCTCGGCCCGGGGCGGCTGGACCACCCCGGCCCCGGCCAGCAGGATGCTCCCGCCCCTGGGCCGCGCGACGGGACGGCCGGACCCGCTCAGCCAGGTCCCGCCCAGGCCGGCCAGGCCCGGCCTTCCGTGGTCGGCGGCGCGCGCGCCCGCGTCCGGCGCAGGCAGGCCGGACCCGAGGCGAACGGCTCACCGCAGTCGGGAGGCGGAGGGGTGGCCAGGCAGGGTACAGGCGGCCGCGCCGCGGCCCGCAGGCACGGCCAGCGGTCGTCCGGCCGCCGGTCCGCAAGCCAGCGTCAAGACCCGGCCGGACGGAGCCGGGGCGCCAGCCAGGGCCGGACCGAGGCCGCGGCGCCCAGGCCCTGGTACGAGCTCGCCGGGGGCTGGCAGCAGGCCGACGGCAGCACACACTGCGGGAGCCTGGAGCCGCTGGTGCGCAGGCAGTGGGACAGGGCAGAAACGGCACCGGCCGCGGCCCTGCGCGCCGTCGAGCGCCTGGCCCGGCTGCCGCAGCGGATCAAGGACCTGCTGACAGCCGCCGTAGACGCCATCTACATCGGCCCGGGCGGCGTACCTGACCTCGATGACATGAGCCGCCTGCGGGGTGTACCGCTCCCGTCCGGCCGGGCCACCTGGGACGCCTGCGCGGGCGCCTACGGCGACAGGAAGATAGTGGTCGGCACGCGCCCCTCACCGTCCCCCGACGTGATGTGCCACGAGGTCGGGCACGCGGTTGACGACTCGGATGCGCCGCCCGGCAGGTGGCAATCGGACTCGGCCGAGTTCAGGATGCTCTACGATCAGTGCCTACCGAGCCTGGTCAGCCATTTCCACCGGCAGCAGGGTGTGCTGGGCAGGCGGGAGTTCTTCGCCGACGCATTTGCCGCGATCGCGTCCGGGCAGCGGCCGGCTCTCGTGGACATGCTCGGCGGCAAGACTAGGGTGGCCCTGAACGTCATGCTCTTCTTCAACCGGCGCTACGGCATCTAAGGTGATCTGACGATGTTCGTCATTAGGCTGCCGAACGGGAACCTCATGGTCCCCGAGTCGGCGATCGGCGAGGGCGGCCGGATCATCGGGGATGCCTACGTGGAAATCGGCCCCGATGACGCGGACTATGAGCGGCTGGCCAAGAACGCGCTGACCGAGGAGGAAGTGCAGATCCGCCGCCAGCGCTGGCAGGAGGAAGACGAGGCACTGCAGCGCGAGTTCCTCGCGTATCGCGCGCAGCGCGAAAATTCGTGGCCCAGTGAGAATTCGTGGTCAGACCCTGCCCCGCACGATGGTCATGACCCGGCCTGACCCTGACCCTGTTCTGGCCTGACCTCGCCCCTGCAGCCGGCCGGCTGCAGGGGCACGCCGCCGCGCCTGGAACGGCGGCGCGTCAGAACCTACCGGCTTGCTTCCACATCCCCGCGCAGCAGGGCGTGGACCTCCGCCTCACGGAACCGCCGGTGTCCCCCCGGAGTCCGGATGCTGCTGATCCGGCCGGAGGCTGCCCACCGGGTGACCGTCTTCGGGTCAACCCGGAAGAGGGCAGCGACCTCTCCAGGAGTGAGCAGGCGCTCACTGTTGTCGTCCACAATCATCGCCTCTCTGCCCGTGCAGGTTGTCCCTAAGTGTGCCGACAAATAGGCGTTTACATCCTGAGTTCCGAAAAATTGCCATCTCAGCACCCCTGCCCCGTAGGGTGAGCGGGTGACAGGCCTGGTATCAGCGGCGGACATCGCGGCCGCCGCGGACCGGATCGCGGGCGTCGCGGTCCGCACCCCCTTGCTGCCGTTCCCCGGCCAGCGGTTCCTGGTCAAGGCCGAGTCGCTGCAGCCGACCGGCTCGTTCAAGATCCGCGGTGCGTACGCGGCGATCAGCGCGCTCGATGAGCAGGCGCGCCGACGGGGCGTGATCGCCCATTCGAGCGGCAACCACGCGGGCGCCGTGGCCTACGCCGCCGCCCGGCTCGAAGTCCCTGCCGTCGTCGTCATCCCGGCCAACGCCCCGCCGGTCAAGCTGGCCGCGGTGCGCGCGAGCGGGGCCGAGATCGTGACCGTGGCCCCCAGCCTGAGCGCCCGGGTCGCGGCCACCGAGGAACTGATCGCCCGGCACGGCTACACGCTGATCCCGCCCTTCGACCACCTCGGCGTCATCGCCGGACAGGGCACCGTCGGGCTCGAGATCGCGGCCCAGTGCCCGGCGGCCGACCTCGTCGTCGTCCCAGTCAGCGGCGGCGGCCTGATCGCCGGGATCGCCGCCGCGATCAAAGCGGAACGCCCGGAGACCAGGATCGTCGGAGTGGAACCCGAGCTGGCCGCGGACGCCCGCGAATCGCTGCGGGCCGGCCACCGGATCGCCTGGGACCCGCAGCAGACTCAGCGCACGATCGCCGATGCGCTCCGGATCGAGCAGGTGGGCGAGCTGACCTTCGAGCACATCCGCCGCTACGTCGACGAGATCGTGACCGTGACCGAAGCGGAGATCAGGATTGCGGTGCGCAGGCTCGCCTGCGAGGCTCGCCTGGTGAGCGAGCCAGGAGGCGCCGTCGCGGTGGCTGCCTGCCTGCTTCGGGAGCGGGAGCTGCCCGCGGCCAGCGCGCCGGTCGCCGTCCTGTCCGGCGGTAACGTCGAGCCCGCCCTGCTGGCCGCCATCGTGGGCGATGCCGTGGCCGAGCCTGCCGCCTGAACGCACGCAACACGAGCCGCATAAGCTGGGATGGCCATGCGACCTGCACTTGCCTACTCCCTCGCGAGGCTCGGCCTGTTCCTCGCCGCGGTGCTGCTGCTCTACCTGATCGGCGCCCGTGGTCTGCTGCTGTTCGCCCTGGCCTTGCTGGTCAGCGGGATCATCAGCTTCGTGGTCTTGTCCAGGCAGCGGGACGCGATGTCATCGTCGCTGTCGACCCGGTTCCGGGGCTTGCGGGCCCGGGTCGGAGAGTTCGGCGGCCGGCTCGACGAGGGCGCCAAGGCCGAGGACGAAGACTGACCTCCGCGCCCGCCCCGGCTCCTGCCTGCGCGGCGGCCGGGCCTCAGCTGTCCCGGCCCGCCGCCAGCCAGCCGCCCGTAGTGAGCAGGTCCAGGACGGCCGTGACCGCTTCCTGGCGGGACATGGCCGATGTGTCGATGACCAGGTCGGCGTCGGTTGGCTCTTCGTATGGGTCCGACACCCCGGTCAGGCCTTCGATCAGGCCAGCGCGCGCCTTGGCGTACAGTCCCTTCCTGTCCCGCGCGGCACAGACATCGAGCGGCGTGGCCACGTAGACGAGCAGGAAGTCGCCGCCGGCCTGGGCGACCATCTCGCGGACCCGCGCCCGGGCCTGCGCGTAGGGAGCGATGGGCGCGCAGATGGCGATGCCGCCGTGCCGCCCGATCTCGGCCGCGACGAAGCCTATGCGCGCGATGTTGAGGTCGCGGTCGGCTCGAGAAAACGTCAGTCCGGCCGACAGGAGCCTGCGGACCAGGTCCCCGTCGAGCAGCGATACGGTGCGGTCGCCTCGTTCGGCCAGCTCGTCGCGCAGGTCGCGGGCGATCGTGGACTTGCCCGAGCCGGACAGCCCGGTCATGAACACCACCACCCCCCGCTCGTACCGTGGCGGCCGCGCGCGCCGCAGCTCGTTCGCCACGGCTTCGGGCGTATGCCAGGACGGCAGCGGGTCACCGTGATCCAGCAGGCTGGCCAGCTCCTCATCGCTCAGCTCGCCGCGTTCGGCCCCAGGTTCGATCAGCGCCAGCGGCCGCCACACCTCGGCCGCGGGGTCGTAGGCCCAGTCGCCGGGAGAGACGACCGGTAGGGCCACCCCGGGCACGTCCACCTGGCCGGCCCTGCCCCCCGCTTCCGGCACCGCGTCGCTGAACAGATGCGTGGCTCCGTAGGACCGGGCCACCACGGAGATCAGCTCGAACTCGGTGTCGGGACCGCGGCGCGGAGCCAGCGGCACGGGGACCACCAGGGTGCCGGAGGGCAGCAGTTGCCGCGCCGCGAGGACCGCGCGGACCAGTGACTCTCCCGTCACCACCAGGCCCGCCGGACCGGCGATGAGCGGTAGCAGCAGCAGCCTGGCCTTCATCTGGCCGGCCAGATGCCGTAGCTGGCCGATCTGGCGTCCGTGCAGCGGAGTCCGGGTGGCGTAGGCGAGCACCGGCCCGTCGCCCAGCTCAGCCCGGATATCGGCCGGCTTGCGGCGCAACTGCCGGAACGGGCCGTGCTCGGCCTCCCGCAGCGCGGACACCGGCCCGGCCAGCCTGACCAAATCCCCGGCCGGGCGGCCATCGACTACTCCGGCGCTTGCCGGTCCGCCGAGGTCGGTCCGTTCGGTAATCCGGACGATGGCCAGCGGCGCTCCCTCCGGATCTTGCAGGATCAGCCGATCCGCGCCCTCGGGCACGGCCCGGGCCGGCACGTTCAGCGTGATCGGAGCCCGCCATGGCGTCCCATCGGCCAGCGTGCCGCGCTCGGCCAGGGCAGCCACGTCCGCGGAGCCCATGAAACCGGTCAGCGGGGCCAGCGCGCCGGCCAACAGCAGCTCGAGATCTCCGAGGGAGCGCTCGTCCGGCGCCCAGGCGGGCAAGCTCGCCACATCCGCCTGCGCGCCGGAGGATGCCTCTGCCGTCACTTCTACCTCCCCCGGCGCCGGGTCACTCCGGTCTTGGTGCACGGTGTCTGCCACCCGGGTACCCAATGCCACCGTAGGAAACCACGCGCAGGCCGCGGGGTGTGCGGACAGTCAGTGCGCTGATACTAGCCCTCGCCTCCGGAGGGACGGACATCGCTTCGGATTTCGCGCCGTCAGAGCACCCGGGCGAACCTGTTGACCGGCTTCCGGATGACGTAGAGCAGGTCATCGTGATCATCAGGGTGCTTGCCCCGGGACATCGCGGCGATCAGCCGGCAGGCCAGAGGCGCGCCCCAGGCCATGCGGGCCGGTCGTCGCGGCCGGTCGCGCAACGCCTGCCGCTCGCCGATCGCCAGGCCGCGAGCGAGGGCATAGCTGTACACGCCTTCCACCGACAGCAGCGGCTCATATATAGCGGGTAATGGACCCTCTTGCTCCGGGCGCAGCCAGTGCCAGACTGCCCGCCGTGCGATTTGCGGCAACCTCCGGTCAAGGAGCCCGGCCGCGCATTCGCGGTCCCTGAACCGCAGCAGCAGTATGCCGCCCGGCTTCAGCGCGGCTACCAGCCGGTCGAGCACCAATTCCACATGCTGGATCCGGTCGAGCAGGTGAGCACTGTAAACCACGCCGACGTCACGGGACGGCAGCGGAATGGTCCGCAGGTCGCCGAAGACGATATCCCCCGGGCTCGCGCTGGCCGATCCATCCGCCTCGCTGTTCTCCTGGTCGATCCTGCGGATGCTGACATCTATGCCGTGGGCGTGGAGCTTGTCCAGCTCGAGCTCGTCGGCCGGACCGGTGCAGCCGACCTGCAGGAGCTTGATCGCCTCGCCCTCGTGCTGACGCCCGTAGTTATAGATGGACCGGGCGAACAGGTCGCTCACGGTCCCATGCAGGTGCGCCGCCCGTGTGCGGGTACCGGCAGCGGACGTCCAGTCCGCCGGCTGGGTGCCCAGCGAGCTGCTGTCGGCTGCGAATCCTTCCGCGGAACCGCCCACTGAAGTCATGGAACTTTAGCGTAGTCGGCTGGATGTCAATTTCGACGGCAACCTTCGGTATGCACGATCGTGTGCCCACCACCCTGTCTGCCTTCCCAGCCGGCCGACAGCGCGCGGGTGGCGGTCCTCTAGGCCGGGCCGCCTGGCTTCAGGTTGGACCTATCATGGATGCAGTGCCCCGTACTGTGCCGGTCACCGGCCACGGGGCGGGGCAGCGTACCTTCACCGCTCGTCTCTAGGCCCCGGTGCTAGCGGGCCGGGGTACCCTTCTGGCGACGCGGGCGCTTCGTGCTGCCTAACAGAGGAATTATGAGCCTCGCCGGACTTCTCAGCGTCATAGCCGATGACCCACAGCTCAGGGCTGCCCTTGACCTGGCCCGCGCCGGGGCTGTCGCGCCCGCCGACAGGGACCTGGCCGGCCCGGCCACGGACGGACCGGGCGGTGCGGACCTGGTCGGACCGGCCGAGCTCCGCCCGTTCGTGGCCGCGGCCCTGGCCGCCCAGGCTGGCCGCTTCGTGCTGGCCGTGACGGCCACCGCCCGGGAGGCCGACGACCTCACGGCCGCGCTCGGCTCGCTGCTGCCGGCCCAGTCGGTGGCGTGCTTCCCCGCCTGGGAGACGCTCCCGCACGAACGGCTGTCGCCGCGCTCGGACACGGTCGGGCAGCGGCTGGCCGTGCTGCGCAGGCTGGCTCACCCGGACCCTTCGGATCCGGTCGCTGGCCCGCTGGCGGTCGTGGTTACGCCGGTCCGCGGCCTGTTGCAGCCGATCGTCGCCGGGCTCGGCGATCTTGATCCGGTGCGGCTGGCCCCGGACCAGGCCGCCGACCAAGACGAGGTGCTGACCAGGCTGATCGACATCGGCTACACCCGGGTCGATCTGGTCGAGAAGCGCGGCGACCTCGCGGTGCGCGGCGGGATCCTGGACGTGTTCCCGCCGACCGAAGAGCACCCGCTGAGAATCGAGTTCTTCGGCGACACGGTGGATGAGATCCGCTACTTCAAGGTCGCCGACCAGCGCAGTCTCGGCCCGGCCAACGTGCTATGGGCGCCGCCTTGTCGCGAGATGCTGCTCACCCCCGCCGTCCGGGAGCGGGCCAAGGAACTGGCCGCCGACCATCCCGGCCTGTCCGACGTGCTCGGCAAGCTGGCCGACGGGATCGCCGTCGAGGGGATGGAGGCGTTCGCTCCGGTGCTGGCCGAGCGGATGGAACTGCTGCTCGACCACGTTCCGGCTGGCGGCTACGTGCTGGCCTGCGACCCGGAGCGGATCAGGACCAGAGCCGGCGAGCTGGTCCGGACCAGCGAGGAGTTCCTGGAGGCGTCCTGGGTGAATGCGGCGGCGGGCGGACAGGCGCCGATCGACCTGGGCGAGTCCGCTTTCCGGCCGATAACCGAGGTGCGCGCCACCGCCAACCGGCTCGGACTGCCGTGGTGGACGCTCACCCCGTTCGGCGTGGGCGATGCCGACGACGCGGGGCCCGACGGGACGGAGCTCGACGGGACAGGGCCCGACGGGACAGGGCCCGACGGGACAAGGCTCGAGGGGACAGGGCCGGAGCCGATCCGGCCGCATCGGGCGGAACCCGGGCACGGTCACGGCGAGCGGCAGGTGTTCGTCACCGGGGCCAGGCCGGCGGAGTCCTACCGGGGTGACACCGCGCGAGTCTTCCCCCATGTCGCGCGCTGGCTGGCCGATGGCTGGCGAGTCGTCATGGTCACCGAAGGACACGGCCCGGCGCAGCGCCTCACCGAGCTGCTGCGGGGGGAGGGTTTCGGTGCGCGCCTCGCCGACCTGGACGAACCGCCGGAGCCCGGCGTCCCCTACGTGTCCACCGGCCTGATCGGCCACGGCTTCAGCTGGCCGGGGGCCAGGCTTGCGGTGCTGACCGAGAGCGATCTGGCCGGCCAGCGGGTCGGTGCGCGGGAGACGGCACGGATGCCGAGCAGGCGCCGCGGCGGCATCGACCCGCTCGAGCTGGAGCCGGGCGATTACGTGGTGCACGAGCAGCACGGCGTCGGCAGGTACCTGGAGATGACCAGCCGCACCGTGGCCGGGGCCACCCGGGAGTACCTCGTCATCGAGTACGCGCCGAGCAAGCGCGGCCAGCCGCCGGACCGGCTCTATGTGCCCACCGACCAGCTCGACGAGGTGACCAGGTACTCAGGCGGCGAGGCGCCGAGCCTGCACCGGCTGGGCGGTGCGGACTGGGCCAAGACCAAGGGGCGCGCGCGCAAGGCCGTCCGGCAGATCGCCGCCGAGCTGATCAGGCTGTACTCGGCCAGGACCGCGTCGCCCGGGCACGCGTTCGCTCCCGACACCCCCTGGCAGCGCGAGCTGGAGGACGCCTTTCCCTACGTCGAGACGCCCGACCAGCTCGGGGCCATCGACGAGGTCAAGGAAGACATGGAGCGCCCGGTCCCGATGGACCGGCTGATCTGCGGCGACGTCGGCAACGGCAAGACCGAGATCGCGGTCAGGGCAGCCTTCAAGGCCGTGCAGGACGGAATGCAGGTGGCCGTGCTGGTGCCGACCACGCTGCTGGTCCAGCAGCACGGCGTGACGTTCGGGGAGCGGTACGCGCCGTTCCCGGTCGAGGTCAGGTCGCTATCCAGGTTCCAGAGCAACGCGGAGGCCGCGGAGACCCTCCGGGGCCTGGCCGACGGCACCGTCGACGTGGTCATCGGCACCCACCGGCTGCTGTCACCGGAGACCAGGTTCAAGCGGCTCGGCCTGCTGATCATCGATGAGGAGCAGAAGTTCGGCGTCGAGCACAAGGAGTACCTGAAGCGGCTGCGCACCGAGGTGGACGTGCTGTCCATGTCGGCCACGCCGATCCCGCGCACGCTGGAGATGGGGGTGGCCGGCATCAGGGAGATGTCCACGATCCTCACCCCGCCCGAGGAACGCCACCCCGTGCTCACCTTCGTCGGCGCCTATGACGAGAAGCAGATCGCCGCGGCCATCCGCCGCGAGCTGCTCCGCGACGGCCAGGTCTTCTTCGTGCACAACCGGGTGGCGTCGATCGGCAAGGTCGGCGCCCGGGTGGCGCAGCTGGTGCCGGAGGCGCGGGTCGCGATCGCGCACGGCCAGATGAACGAGCACACGCTTGAGAAGATCATGGTCGATTTCTGGGAGAAGAACTACGACGTGCTGGTGGCGACCACGATCGTGGAATCGGGGCTGGACATCCCGAACGCGAACACGCTCATCGTGGACCGGGCCGACGCCTACGGCCTGTCCCAGCTGCACCAGCTCCGCGGCCGGGTGGGACGGTCCAGGGAGCGGGCCTATGCCTACTTCCTGTTCCCTCCCGAGCGGGCGCTGACCGAGACTGCGCACGAGCGCCTGGCCACGGTCGCCCAGCACACCGAGATCGGCGCCGGCCTGCACGTAGCCATGAAGGATCTGGAAATTCGCGGCGCGGGCAACCTGCTCGGCGGCGAGCAGTCCGGTCACATCGCCGGCGTCGGATTCGACCTGTACGTGCGCATGATCGGCGAGGCGGTCAGCGAGCTGAGGGGCAGCGGGAAGCCCGCCCGTCAGGAGGTCCGGGTCGAGCTGCCGGTCAACGCGCACATCCCGCACGAGTACGTACCGGGCGAGCGGCTCAGGCTGGAGGCCTACACCCGGATCGCGGCGATCGAGTCGGACGACGATGCGACGGCGGTGCGCGACGAACTGACCGACCGCTACGGCCCGCCGCCGGTCCCGGTGCTGAACCTGCTGGAGGTGGCGCGGCTGCGCGAGCGGGCCCGCCGCGCCGGGCTGACCGATATCACCCTGCAGGGCGCGCACGTACGGTTCGCTCCGGTCCAGCTGCCCGAGTCGCGAGAGGTCAGAGTGCACCGGCTGTACCCCAAGACCGTGCTCAAGCCGACAGTGCGTACCATGCTCGTACCGGCGCCGAAGGCGGCGGCTGGCGGGTCTCGGGCGTCCGGGCGCCAGGCACCCGCGACATCGCTGGGCGCTCAGCCGCTGCGCGACCAGGAGCTGCTGACCTGGTGCTGCGAGCTCATCGAGACGATATTCGGCGGGCTGCAGCCGCCGGGAGGCGAAGAGTGAGAAGGGACCGCGTCGTGCTCCGCATTTCGATCAGGCAGCGTCGTGCGGCCAGGCTGGCCGTCGTCGCATTCGGCGGGTGCATCGCGCTGGCGGCCTGCGGGCCGGTCCAGCTGGGTTCCGCGGCTATCGTCGGCGGTGACCGGATCACCTCCTCGACCCTGGCCACTGAAGTCTCCAACCTGAACAACAGCTACCACGCGGACAAGGTGCGGCTCGCCTTCCCGACCTCGCAGATGCCGCAGGTGGTGCTGGCCTGGCTGCTCAGGTTCCGGATCCGCGAGGAGCTCGCCAAGCGCGAGGGCATCACCGTCAGCCAGGGAGACGTCCAGCGGGCGCTCAGTGAGATCTCGTCCCAGGGAAAGGCGTCGGGAATACCCAGCCTGAGCGCCCTGGCCGTGCAGAACGGCCTGCCGCCTAATCTGGTCAACTCTGACCTCGGCCGGTACCAGGCGATCGCGAACGCGCTCGTCGATCGCCTCGACGGCGGCAAGACACCGCGTTCCTCGACGGCGCAGCAGGCGCTCAACCAGGCGTTCGATCACGCGCAGTGCATGGCGGCCAAGAACCTGGACATCAAGGTCAACCCGCAGTTCGGCAGGTTCGACTACGGCCAGCTGAACGTCGTGGCGCCGGCCAACACGCTGTCTGCTCCCGAGCCGGGCGCTTCCGCGTCACCGAGCGCATCGCCGTCCGCCAAGCCGCAGTTCACCCCGGCTTGCTAGTGGACCCCTCGCCCCGGCCGCCGGCCTCCCGCTCCGCTCGCCTCGTGGTGCTGGCGACCAGTGCCCGGGTGGCGCCGGGTCTGCTGAGCGCGCGGGCCTGGGATACGCTGCGCCGCGCCGGCCAGGTCCTGACCGGCTGGCCGGACCATCCGCAGCTGCCGGCCCTGGCCGAGGCCGGGATCGACTGCCGGGTCGTCGCCGATAGCGGCCCGCACTCCCTGGCCGGCCTGCTTGACCAGGAGGCGTCGGCCGCCGCCCCGGGCAGCGTGGTCTGGCTGGCCGCCCCGGACGGCTGGCTGGCTGGCCCCGGCGCCCGGATGAGTGCTCCGGAGGGCCGGCCCGGCCTACTTGACGGCCGCCACGCCGCGGGGGAGCTGCTCGCCGCCCTCGGCGCGCTGCCCGGCGGCGGACCCGAGGTCGAGCTGCTGCCTGGCTCTTATGACCTGCCCGGCGCCCGCCTGCTCGACCTGGTGGCCACCATGGACACGCTCCGCGTGAACTGCCCATGGGACGCCAAGCAGACCCATGAGACGCTGGCGCCGCACCTGATCGAGGAGTCGTACGAGGCGCTGGAGGCGCTCGAAGACGGCGATCAGGCCGCGCTGCGCGAGGAACTCGGTGACGTCCTGCTGCAGGTGGCGTTCCACGCCCGGGTGGCGGCCGAGCGCACCGACGGCACCGGCTACACCATCGATGACGTCGCGGACGGGATCGTGGCCAAACTCGTGCGCCGGCACCCGCACGTGTTCAGCACGGTCGAGGTTTCCGGCGCCGACGAGGTCAAGCAGAACTGGGATGCGATCAAGGCCGCCGAACGGGCGTCCGCGGACGGCTCGCCCGGGTCGGCCCTGGACGGCGTGCCGTTCGGCCAGCCCGCTCTGGCCCTGGCCGCCCAGCTGCAGCGCCGCGCGGCGCGCTCCGGTGTCCCCGCCGAGCTGATCGCCGCGGCGCCCGCCTCGGCGCCCGGCGATGCATTGGCTCCGGCGCCGGGTGACGAGGCGGCGGCCCTGGGGGAGCGGCTGTTCCTGCTGGTGGAGCGGGCCCGGGCGGCCGGCCTGGACCCCGAACTCGAGCTGCGCGCGGCCTCCCGTCGCTATCGCGACCGCGTCCACGCCTGGGAGCAGTCCCAGTCCCGCCCACCCGCTTAGCGCGAAGCATTAGGCGCGTAATAGCAGGCCCGATGCTCTCCGTTAACCGCTGGCCGGGCGCGCCGTACTCGGCGTGGCCGCTCATCAGCCAACTGGCCCTGCACTAGGCTCCAATACTGAAACCGTCCAGCGGGCCAGGCCGACCACATCCAGCAGGAGTCTCCCGAATGGCTTCCATCGAAGCGATCCATGCCAGGCAGATCCTGGATTCGCGTGGTAACCCGACCGTCGAGGTCGAGGTCGCGCTCGATGACGGCACCGCGGGACGCGCGGGAGTGCCGAGCGGGGCGTCCACCGGCGCGTTCGAGGCGGTGGAGCTCAGGGACGGCGGCGACGAGTACGGCGGCAAGGGCGTGCAGCGGGCCGTGCAGGGCGTGATCGACGAAATCCAGCCGGAGCTGCTCGGCTACGACGCCGATGACCAGCGGCTCGTCGACCAGGCGATGATCGACCTGGACCGGACGCCGGACAAGTCGCGGCTGGGCGCCAACGCCATCGTCGGCGTGAGCATGGCCGTGGCGCGCGCCGCGGCCGAGTCGGCGGGCCTGCCGCTGTTCCGCTACCTGGGCGGGCCGAACGCGCACCTGCTCCCGGTGCCGATGATGAACATCCTCAACGGCGGCGCGCACGCCGATAACAGCGTGGACATCCAGGAGTTCATGATCCTCCCGATCGGCGCGGTCACGTTCGCCGAGGCGCTGCGCTGGGGGGCGGAGACCTACCATGCGCTGAAGTCCGTGCTCAAGCAGCACGGCCTGAGCACGGGCGTCGGCGACGAGGGCGGCTTCGCCCCCGACCTCAAGCACAACCGCGCCGCGCTCGACCTGATCGTCGAGGCGATCGGCAACGCGGGCTTTACCCCCGGCGAGGATGTCGCGCTCGGCATCGACGCGGCGGCCACGGAGTTCTACCGCGACGGCGCCTACGCCTTCGAGGGCGGCAGCCGGACCACGGCCGAGATGACCCGGACCTACGCCGAGTGGCTGGATGCCTACCCGCTGGTCTCCATCGAGGACCCGCTGGCCGAGGAGGACTGGGCTGGCTGGCGGGAACTGACCGCCGAGATCGGCGGCCGGGTGCAGGTGGTCGGCGACGATATCTTTGTGACAAATCCCGAACGGCTCCGCCGCGGAGTCAGTGAGCATGTGGCGAACGCGCTGCTGGTGAAGGTCAACCAGATCGGCACGCTGACCGAGACGTTCGAGGCCGTATCACTGGCCCACCGCAGCGGATACCGCTGCGTGATCAGTCACAGGTCGGGCGAGACCGAGGACACCACGATCGCGGATCTCGCCGTCGCGCTGAACTGCGGCCAGATCAAGACCGGCGCGCCCTGCCGGTCCGAGCGAGTGGCCAAGTACAACCAGTTGCTGCGGATTGAGGAACTGCTCGACGACGCGGCGGCTTACGCGGGCGCGGGTGCGTTTCCCCGGTTCACGGCGGCCGGGACCTAATGGGCACGTCCGCTGACGGTAAATCGCGGCCGCGGCTCACCAGCCGGGCCGCGGTCCTGGCCGCGGTGATCTGCGCGATCATGCTGACCCTGGCCTACCCGGTGCGCGAGTACATCGCCCAGCACAGGCAGATCAGCCAGCTCGGCGCGCAGCAGCACTCGCTGTATGTCCAGCTGGGCCAGCTGCGCGCGGAGCAGCAGCGGCTAAACGACCCGGCCTACATCGAGCAACGGGCGCGCGACGAGCTGCATATGTGCCTGCCCGCGCAGACCTGTTACGTAATCGTGAACGGGAAACCCGCGGTCGGTCTCGTCCCGCCGCGGTCGGCCCGGCCCAGCACGTGGTACGGACGGCTCTGGCAATCGGTGCGCCAGGCGGACAAGAAAACCTGACGATGACCGATCCCGGACCGCTCGCCATCAGCCCGGCGGACGCGGCGGCGGTAGCCGCCCAACTCGGGCGCCCGCCGCGTGGCTGGTTCTCGGTCGCGCACCGATGCCGGTGCGGCCTGCCGGACGTGGTGCAGACGGCGCCCCGGCTGCCCGACGGCGCGCCGTTCCCCACCCTGTACTACCTCACCTGCCCCCGAGCGTCGGCTGCGGCGGGCCGGCTGGAGGCGAGCGGGATGATGGCGGCGATGACGGCCAGGCTGACCGCCGACGAGACGCTGCGCCGCGCCTATCAGGCCGCCCACCTCGACTACCTGGCCCGGCGTGACGAGGCGGCCCGGGCCTGCGGGATCCGGCCGCTGCCCGCGGGCACCCAGAGCTCGGGCGGGATGCCGGCCCGGGTCAAGTGCCTGCACGCCCTGATGGCGCACGAACTGGCCGTGCCCGGCGCGAATCCGCTGGGCCGGGAAGCGGCCGATGCCGCCGGGGACTGGGGGGCGGACGGCCCGTGCGTGCCGCCGCCAGCGCGCCCGGGGGGAGCATGACGTCACGGGTGGCCGCGATCGACTGCGGAACGAACTCGATCCGGTTGCTTGTCGCCGACGTGGACCCGGTCCGCCGCACCCTCACCGACGTCGACCGGCGGCTGGAGATCGTCCGGCTCGGGCAGGGCGTGGACAAGACCGGCCGGCTGGCTCCCGAGGCGCTGGAACGCACGCTCGGTGCCCTCCGCGAGTACGTCGCCATCATCCGGGGCAGCGGGGTGGACGATGTGCGCATGGTCGCGACCAGCGCCACCAGAGACGCCTCCAACGCGGCCGAGTTCACCCGCGGCGTGGTCGGTATCCTCGGCGTCGAGCCCGAGGTACTCACCGGGGACGAGGAGGCGCGTCTCTCGTTCGCGGGGGCGACCGCCGAATTCGGCGCCATGGACCACCCTCCGGATCCGCCCTATCTCGTGCTCGACATCGGCGGCGGCTCGACCGAGTTCGTGCTGGGCGGCCCGCCGGGCGGCGATAGCGGTCCGGCACGGACCGATGAGGTGGCCGCCGTCTCGCTGAACATCGGGTGCGTCCGGATGACCGAGCGGCACCTGCACTCCGATCCGCCGGGCCGGGAGCAGGTCGCGGCCGCGATCTCGGACATCGACGCCGCGCTGGACGAGGCCGGCGCGAAGATAGGCGTAACGCGGGCCAGATCCCTGGTCGGCCTGGCCGGCTCGGTCACCACCGTGGCTGCCATAGCGCTTGACCTGCCCGGCTATGACCCTGAGCGCATCCATCACGCCAGGATCACGGCGGCCCAGGTTCGATCGGTGACCCGCCGGCTGCTCGCCCAGACCCGGGCGGAGCGGTCGGCGATCCCCGCCATGCACCCGGGACGGGTCGACGTCATCGGTGCCGGCGCGCTGGTGCTCGACCGGGTCATGCAGCGGTTCGGCTTCGCCGAGGTCGTGGTCAGCGAGCACGACATCCTGGACGGCATCGCCTGGTCGATGCGGCCGCCCCGATGAGCCCGGTCGAGCCGGGGACGGGCTGGCCCGATGACCCGGCCACGTCACGGACGCCCGTCGCGCGCAGCGCCTCCGACGTCCGGGAGCTGGCCGCCACGGCGGGCACGCTCGGCGAGCTTGTCGCGCGGCAGTCCGTCTG
>DASXLW010000118.1:0-25927 GCA_036496025.1 Streptosporangiaceae bacterium | reverse complement strand
CGACCCGTAGATCGTGCTGCCTGGCTGACCCTTCTGGCTGACCGGTCTTTCGTCAAGGTCCATATGTCCTATGAGCTGCGGAGACAAGAGCCGAATGTCTGATCTCTTGCAGCCACGGCAATTATAGATTGCACGCCGCTGAGCTGGAGTTATAACGAAGCGTTACGGGGAGAGGGGGAAGACGAGATCTGGTCTTGGCCTTGGGCAAACCGCGTTTGCAGGTTTCTGACCTGCTGAAACATCGTGATGTGGAGCTAAGGGGAGTCGAACCCCTGACCTCTTGCATGCCATGCAAGCGCTCTACCAGCTGAGCTATAGCCCCGCAACCGCGGTCCCGCGCTCGGCGCGGAACGCAGATAGCATACCGGCTCGCCGACGCTCCGTCGCATCACTCCACCGTCGGCCGGACCCGAGTGACCCGTGGGCGACCTGCTGCCACCCAGACCAACGTCCGAGCGCCAGCGACCTCGCCACCGACCTCGGCCGCCCTGAATTGGCTGACGCCCGTCCAGTCGGTCTCAATGATCTTTGCAGGCTAGGGCGCCGCCGGGCTTCGGGACAGCCGGGCTAGCGACAGGACGAAGATCGACGACAGCAGCCAGCCGAGCAGGGTGGCGAGGTTGAGCCACCAGAGCATGAGCTGGCCGCCGCGCACGTACGGATCGGGGAACCAGGTCGTGCGCTGGTCGAGTGAGATCAGCGGGACCACGGTGTCGATCGCGTAGAGGACCGGGCTGAAGCACCGTACTTCCCCGTCGCCGCACGAATCGACCCGCACCGAGCCACTGCCGCCGGACGGCAGGCGCGCCCCGACCGGACGGGTGGAGATTACCAGGCCGTTCGTCGCGTACACCTGGCCGTTGCCGTTGTTGGCCCGCAGCGTCGCTTGGGCGGCGGGGATCTCGAGCGAGGCGATGACCAGGACGAGCAGCACGGCCAGCACCCACAGCACCCGCGAAGGGCGGTAGCCGTAGCCGATGGTCGAGTAGACGGCGTCGATGAGGCGCCGCGGCCATATGACGTGCGGCCGCCTGACCTGCCCGGCGTGCCTGCGCTGGGCGATGAGGATGTGCTCGGCCTCGGTTGTGTACCCGTGCTGCCGGAAGACCTTCGCGGCCTGCTCGTACGGGCCGGATTCGAACTCCGCCTGGCGGCCCAGCCAGGCCGACCGGGCTCCCTCATCCCAGACCCGGTTGAGCTTGGTGCCCTGCGGACTCTCGAACCGCTCGTAGGTCAGGCCGGCGATGGCGAAGCGCTCGGGCCAGGACGCCGGGTCATCGGCGAGGAACGTAGTGGTCGCATCGGTGAAGTCCACGCTGGGCGAGACCCGCTTCCAGCCCAGGTCGATGCCGCCGCGCGCGGTGGTCGATATCGCCTCGATCGCGTGCCCGTGCTCGTTGGCGGGGGTGGGCGCCGGGCAGACGAACGAGCCGGCCAGCTGGAGCCGGCCCTCGATGAGGCACCGGTTCAGCACCACTAGCCCCACCGAGGAGAAACCGCCCGCCAGCCGTACCGATCCCTTGATTGTGGCCTGGTTGAGGCTGAGCGAGTACGCGTCCGGGTTGCGCAGCTCGCAGTTATCGGCGAACACGCTGCCGAGCGTGGCGCTGCGGAAGTTGATCCGCCCGTCGTCCGCCCGCATCCGGTCCAGGTAGACGTCGCCGTCCACGGTCATCGCGCTGCCGCCGACCAGCGACTTGTTCTCCGGCCGGCTCAGCTGGCCGTGCAGCCCGAGGCTGCCGCGGATGACCGCGCCCTCCAGCCGGAGGGTGCCCTCGATGACCGCTCGGCGGTGTAGCCGGAACGTGCCGCTGATCCTGGCGTTCGTCAGGTCCAGCGCGGTGCGGCCGGGCGTCCGCAAGGCGCAATCGCCGCCGACGGACACGCTGCTGAGGTCGCCCATGGACAGGTCGATGCAGCCTTTCACCTCACAGCGCCCGGCCAGCATGACGTCGGCGCCGACCGACAGCCGTTCGGCGCTGATCGTGGTGGCCACCGTGGTCGACTTGGCATAGATGCTGCCCATCGACTCGTCCGCGCGGGGTTCGAGGGTCGCGTTGCGGATGACGAACCGCCCGGCGATCCGGCCGCTGTCCATGTCGAAGCGCCCGCGGATGACCGGCCTGCGCCCGCTCGGGTCCTCGATCACGAAGACGTTGCCGGCGACGGTCGCGCCGCCGAGGTCGATGGCCGGCCCGTCCGTCGCCTCGATCCGCGCGCCGGTGATGTCGACCGAGCCGCCGATGCGCGCGCCGATCATCCGGATCTCGCCCCGGGCGCTGAATTGGTGGATGAGCCGGACGGCCCCCCCGACCACGATCCTGTCGGCCTGGATGGCCCGGTCACCCTCGGCGTCGATGGTGGCATCGAGGCAGATCAGGCGGCCGCCGATCTCCGATTCGCAGAGCCAGACGGCGGCCCGCTTCGACGTGCTCGCGCTGGTCCACAGCGCACCGACGATCCGGGAACGCGACAGGTCCAGGTCGCGGCGCAGCCGCAGGCCGTTGCCGAGCAGGCCGGGCAGCCGCGGGCAGCCGGTCAGCGACAGCTCGAACAGCTCGGCCCCCTCCACCAGCAGCGGGGAGTCGAATTCGCAGCCCTCGAAGCGCAGCGGGAACGGCACCTGCAACCCGGCCAGATCGAGCGAGCCGAGCACGACCACGTTGCGCAGCCGCAACCCCCGGGGGTCGATCTGGTCTCTGAGCTCATGGCAGCACTTGCGCAGCAGCGTGGCCTGCACGGCGCGCCTGACATCGCCCGCCGCCCCCTCGACCACGGCTCCGCTCCGGCCCGCGCCGACGAGCTCGGCCTCGTCAATCTCGTCCATGACCTGCTCTCCCCAGGGCAGTGCGCGGCACCGGAAATGCGCGCACCGGCGCCGGGCCTTAGAGTGCGCGGCGCTCGTACTCCGCCTACCTTGCCAGCAACCGGAGGCGGGCGGGCGGAACAGGGCGCGCCGACGGCCCGGCCCCGCCGCCACCCCGCGGGCGCCGCCTGGTACGGCAACGGCACCTGTCCCATCCAACGGCCCGGGCGGTGAGAACGCGGCTGGTCGCGACCGAGCCGTCGCGAAGCAATCGGCAATGCGCCAGGTCAGCGGTGGTAAACGAGTTTCGGCACGGATCAAGCGTAAAGTTTGGATGACCTCGACGACCCGGTACAGAACGTCATTTCCGGGGCAGGCCAGCCGCCCGAACCGGGATCTCGGCGACCTGGGGCCGGAGGAGGGCCAGGGACGAATGACCACTGCGGAAGCCGTCCCCTATTTGCAGTGGAAGAAGGACGTGGCACACCACGACTATGCCGCTGCCTCCGGCTACCTGAGTATCCGCTTCGGGGAGAGCCGGGCACGGGAGGTGTCGGAGAAGCTGCGAAAGCTTCAGGTCATCACCCGCCGTGCCAATGACATCCTGCGAGCCACCTCCCGCGACCCGCTGCCGCTGTCGGACCCAGGCGTGCTGAAAGAACTGAAGAAGGTGCTGGCCGGCGAGAAGCTGTCTCCCGTTCTCGTCGCGGAGGGCGATATCGCGGATGGCTACCACCGGGTCTCCCTGGCCTACGCGCTCGACCCCTATGCGGACGTGCCGCTCAAACTCGGCTGAGGAACCGCTAGCCGTCGCCGGCCGTACCGGCGCCGGATTCGGCGACCGGGACGTTGCGCGCCGACCTGGTGATCGCGCCCGCGCCAGCGACCCGGGCCGCGATGACCACCGGGATAACGGTCAGCGCGATGACGATCGTCACGACGACGTTGACCTCGGGGAGCTGCTGCCCGAGCCGGATCGCACCGAAGATCCACAACGGCAGGGTGTTCTGCGCGCCGGCGGTGAACACGGTCACGATCACCTCGTCGAATGACAGCGCGAACGCCAGCAGCGCCCCGGAGATCAGGGCGGTCGCCACCATCGGGAGCGTGATAAACCGCAGTGTCTGCCAGCCGCGCGCGCCGAGATCCGTGGACGCCTCGGCCAGCGAGCCGGGCACGCGGCGGAACCGCGCGATCACGTTGTTGAAGACCACGACAATACAGAACGTGGCGTGGCCGATCACGATTGTCAGCACGCCGAACTTGATGCCGGTGAACGAGAACAGCGAGTTCAGCGCGATCCCGGTGATGATGCCGGGCAGCGCCAGGGGCAGCACGAGCAGGAACGAGATGGCCTCGCGGCCGAAGAACGTGAACTTGTAGAGCGCATAGGCCACGGCCGAGCCGAGCAGTATCGCGATTCCGGTCGAGATCAGCGCGACCTTGACCGACAGCAGGAACGCGGCGCGCGGCGCCGGGTCGTGCCAGGCCACGCTGAACCAGTGCAGCGTGAGCCCGGAGATGGGCCAGCTCTCGATGTTGGAGCGGTTGAAGGCGTAAAGGACGATGAGCGCGATCGGGACGAACAGGAACGCGAGCACCAGGCCGACCCAGATCCGCAGCGCGATGCGCAGGCCCCGGGACTCCACCTAGACCGCCTCGAACGCGCCGAGGGCGCGGGCGCAGAGCAGGTAGGCGGCCATGATCACGATGGGCACCATCGCCATCGCCGCGGCGAACGGGACGTTGTTCGCGATCCCGATGTTCGTGTAGATGATGTTCCCGATGAAGTTCGCGCTGGTCCCGCCGACCAGGAGCGGAGTGATGTAGTCGCCGAGGGTCAGCGAGAACGTGAAGATCGACCCGGCCACGATGCCCGGCAGCGCGAGCGGGAGGACGACCGAGCGCAGGGTCCGCCAGGTGTGGGCCCCGAGGTCCTGCGATGCCTCGATCTGTGAGTTCGGGATGCGCTCCAGGGCCGCGTACACCGGGATGATCATGAACGGCAGCCAGATATAGCAGAACACCGAGAACACGGCCCAGTTGGTGTAGATCAGGTGTACCTGGCTGAGGCCCACGTGCCGCAGGCTCCAGTCGAGCACCCCGTCGTGGGTGAAGATCAGCAGCCAGGAATACACCTTCGCCAGGTAACTCGCCCACAGCGGCAGCAGGATCGCCACGAACAGCGCGGTCCTGGCCCGCGGCGATGCCACCCGGGCCATGTAGTAGGCAAACGGAAAGGCGACGATGCCGTCCACGACCGTGACGGCCGCGGCCATCCCCACCGTGCGCAGTATCACGCTCCGGTAGGCCGGGCTGGAGAAGATCGTGGTGAAGTTGCTGAGAGTCCAGGTCCTGACGATGCTGGTCGTGAACGGGTTGATCTGCCAGAACGCCGTGATCAGCAGGACGACCAGCGCCGCCAGGTAGAGCAGGATGAACCAGGCCAGCGGCGGCGTGAGCAGCAGGGTGGCACGGGCCCACGGCCGACGCCACAGCGCGGACGCGACCCGTAGCCGCACCCCGCCTCGCTCGGTCCTCTCCCCGGCCTCCGCGGTCACCGCCATCGGCGGCTGACCTTAGGCAGATCCGCCCGGCGGCTCACTTGACCTGGGTGTTCCACGCAGCCACCCACTGCGTGTACGGCACGCAGTCCTGCTTGCCGTTATCGCACGTGGCGAGGGGCGTCTTCCACAGCGCTATGGAGTGGAAGTAGCTGAGCGGCGCGTTGGCGTGGTACTGGTCGCAGGAGCCCGCCTGGATCTGGTTCATGAACCCGCACGCGAGCTTGTTGTCCGGCGTCTCGCCGTAGTTGACCGCCTGCTCTGCCTGGACCTTGGGCGTGCTGATGTACCGCATCCACATGTACGCGCAGTTGGGATGCGGGGCCTTGGCCGCGAGCATCCAGGTGTCCGCCCAGCCGGTCGCGCCCTGGGCCGGGATCGTGTCGCCGATCGGGAAGTGAGCGGCCTTGAGCGAGCTGACCTGATACGGCCAGCCCGCGCCCAGCGTCGCGTTCCCGTTCTTGAAGTCGAAGATCTCCTGCGAGGCCAGGCTCCAGTACTTCTCGATCAGCGGCCGCTGGCTGGCCAGCAGGCTCACCGCCGCCTGGAACTGGGGCTGGGTCAGCTCGTAGGGATCGGTGATGCCCAGCGACGGCTTGGTCTTCTCCAGGTAGAGGGCCGCGTCGGCGATCTGGATCGGGTTGTCGGGTACTGTCACCTGGCCCTTGTACTTCGGGTTGTAGATGACGCTCCACGACGTCGGCGGGGTGGAGAAGTCTTTCCTGCTATACATGAGGACGTTCGGGCCCCACTGCAGCGAAACCCCGTAGTGCACGCCGTTGATCGTGTTGAACGCAGGTGACTTGAACGCGGGGAAGAAGTCCTTCCAGCTCGGGATCAGGTTGATGTTCACCGGGCGCGCATCCCCCGCGTACAGGATCCGCAGATCCGCGTCACCAGACGACGACACCATGTCGTACTGGCCGCCGCCGCCGTTCTTCATGAGCGCGACCATCTCGTCGGAGCTGCCCGCGTACTTCGCGTTTACCTGGCAGCCGGTCTGCTTCTCGAACGGCTTCACCCAGATGGGATTCAGGTACCCCTCCCAGGCGATCAGGTTCAGCTGCCCCTCCCCCTTGCCGATCTTCTGCAGGACCGGCAGGTGCGCGGTGGGCACGGTCAGTCCCGACGTCCCCGTCGCGGTACCGCCCGAGCCTGCTGCCTGCGAGCCGCCGCCGCTGCTTCCGCATCCCGCGGCGATGACGGCGACACCGGCCAGCAGGAGCGCGGTCTTGGTGGAGCGCGACACTGCGCGCGGCGGCGTTGTCATGGTGCACCTACCTCTCGCCCGGGTCATGGCCGGGCCCCTGCGAAATCGTGAACGCCTGGTCATCTCGCCAGGCGATGCGCACCCGGTTCCCGCGGGAGTCGCGCGCGTGGGCCGGGGACTCCGCATTCTGCCGGGCGACGACAAGCTCGCCTCCGGCGTCCAGGTCCACGACGAAGCGGGTCAGCACGCCGGCGTAGATGACGTCACGGATCCGGCCCGCCTCCACCCGGCCGCCGGACGGAGGCTGCTGACCGTCGTCGAGCAGGACGATCTTCTCGGGTCGCACGGTGATCCGGGTGCCGTCCCGCTCGATCAGGTTCGAGACCCCGATGAACCCCGCCACGAACGGCGTCCGCGGCCGCTCGTACACCTCGATCGGCTGGCCGATCTGCTCGATCTGGCCATGATTCAGCACCGCGATGCGATCGCTCATCGTCAGTGCCTCCTCCTGGTCATGGGTGACGTACACGAAGGTGATACCGACCTCGCGCTGCACCCGCAGCAGCTCGAGCTGCATCTCCTGGCGGAGCTTGAGGTCGAGCGCGCCCAGCGGCTCGTCGAGCAGCAGCACCTGGGGCTCGTTCACGATTGCGCGGGCCAGCGCCACGCGCTGGCGCTGGCCGCCGGACAGCTGGGCCGGCTTGCGCTTGCCGAGCCCGGCCAGCCGCACCATGTCCAGGGCCCGGGCCGCCCGCTCGCGGCGCTCGGGCTTGCCGATCCGGCGCACCCGCAGCCCGTACTCGATGTTCTCGGCCACGGTCATGTGCGGGAATAGCGCGTAGTCCTGGAACACCGTGTTCACGTCCCGGGCGTATGGCGGCACCCCCGTGACGTCACGCCCGCCGAGCTCGATCCGCCCGCGGTCCGGGCGCTCGAACCCGGCGATCAGCCGCAGCAGGGTCGTCTTGCCCGACCCGGACGGGCCCAGCATCGTGAAGAACTCGCCCGGCCGCACGGTCAGCTCGATGTCGTCCACCGCCATGACGTCGCCGTACCTTTTGACCAGGTCGGTGACGTGAATTGCTGGCCGCGCGGCGGTGTCACCACCCGCGGCGGCGGGCTGCGCAGAGCTGGGTACGGCGATCATTCGGCTCTTTGTACCACCGCTGCGACCGGACCTGCAATCACCCCTCACGCTGGGAGAACGGCCGGTCACGGCCAGGTCAAGGCCGAGGCACGGCAGGCCAGGCCTACAGGCCGCTGGGCCAGGTGATCGACGTCGGGCCGATGAGAGGCTTGCCCACCTCGAGCTGGATCTGGGCGTGTGCGTTGAGCGGAATGTCGCGCGGGTTGCCCTGGTAGGCCCGGCCGTTGTAGATCGCGGTGACGTGCCCGCGGGCCGGCCCGACCTGCCCGGGCCCGAGCGGCTGGCCCCACACGTTGAAGAAGTTGCCCAGGGTGTAGGTGCGGTGCACCGGCGACTCGGTGTGGATGATGCCGTCGGCGGCGTGGGTGTGCAGCCAGTAGAAGCAGGTCCCGCTGCTGATGAACGGGCCCTGCGCGGTGTTCTGGGCCTGAGCCCCGGGGATCCCGATGCCGGCCGGGACCTGCCGGGGCGAGCCGTTCACGAAGATGGTCAGGTGCGCGTGGATGTGAAACAGGACCTGCTCGTTGGTCTGGCATTTGATGCCGTCCACCGGATGCCCGGTGGCGACCGTGGCCGTGCCGGCCAGCGGGGCCGCGCTGGGTATCGGAACGCCCTCGGGACCGAGCGGGCCGGGTGATGGCGCCGTGCGCAGCGTGCCCAGCGTGGACAGGCTGGCCAGCTTCAGCCGCGGCGAGCTGCTGCTCGCGGCGTGCGGGCTGCTGCCGCTGACCGCCAGCGCGATGGCTACAGCCGCCGCGGCCACGACCACCACCGCGCCCAGCCCGGCCAGCCAGAGCCTTCGCCGCCGGCGCTGCGCTTCCTGCGCCCTCATCTGCGCGATCTTCTCGCGCGCCTGCTGCCGGTTCCTGTTGCCCTTGGCCACTGGCGCGTGCCTCCTCGTGGGCCTGCGGCCGGCAGGTCGGGCCTTCGCGGCCCGGGCGCGAGCAGGCTTGGCGGACTATCTACTGCCTACGTACGTAGATAGTAACATGGTCGCAGATGCCCCAGGCGGGCAGCGCGGGCGGCCCTGCCTGGCGGCCAGGATGCGGAGGTAGCATGCGCGGGTTCGGCGACCTGGAAGCGGTGATCATGCACATGGTGTGGGATCGCCACCGCCCGGTGACCGTGCGGGAACTGTTCGACGATCTGCGCCAGGAGCGGGAAATCGCCTACACCACCGTGATGAGCACGATGGACAACCTGCACCGGAAGGGCTGGCTGGCCCGGTCCAAGGACGGCAAGGCGTACCGCTACACGGCCACGGCCAGCCGCGAAGAATACAGCGCGCGCCTGATGCGCGAGGCGCTGGCCGATGGCGGGGACACCGAGGCGGTGCTGGCTCACTTCGTGGCCCAGATGCGCGGCCCTGAGTCCGAGGCGCTGCGCGCGGTGGTGCGCCGGTTGACCGAACGGCGGCCGGGGTGAGGCCGGCCCTGCTAGCGCTGCTGTCCGCGCTGGCCGTGGCGTGGTACCTGCCGGCGCTGCTGACGCGGCTGACGGCCCACGGCGCCAGTGCCCGGCTGGGTTTGACCGCCTGGCTGACCGGTATGGCCAGCATGCTGGCCCTGCTGCTGGTGGCGCTGCAGTTCCTGATCCGCGCGGCCGTCGACGGCTGGCCCCGGCTGGCCGAGGCGGTGTGCCGCTCGGTCGCCGGAGGATCGTGCGGCCCGGCGGTGTACCAGAGCGCGATCTTCGAACTCGCGCTGGGGCTGGCCACGCTGGCCGCCGCGCTGGCGCTAGCCGTGCTGGGCTGGCGATACGGCCGCAGCGTGCAGCAGGGTCAGCGGCACACCCGGGCGCATGCCGAGATCGCCCGCCTGACCGCCCGCAAGCTGCCGGACGCTGGTGCCGGGGCGGGCCCGGGCGCCGGGCCGGGCTCGGGCACGGCCGTGGTGCTCGACGCGGCGCCCCGCGTCGCCTACTGCGTGCCTGGCCGCCCGGCCACGATCGTGCTCAGCAGCGGAGCCCTGGCCGTGCTGGATTCGGCTCAGCTCACGGCCGTACTGGCCCACGAGCGGGCTCACCTGGCCGGCCGCCACCACTTGCTGATCTCCCTCGCCCGCGGGCTGAGGGCCAGCTTCCCGGCCGTGCCGCTGTTCACGCAAGGGCCCGGTGAGGTGGCGCGGCTGGCCGAAATGTGTGCCGACGACGCCGCGGCGCGGCGCGCGGGCCGCGGCACGCTCGCGGCGGCCCTGCTGGCGATGGGCACCGGAACGGCTGTGCCGGCCGCCGCCCTCGCCGCCACGGGCGGCGCGACCCTGGCTCGCGTGCAGCGGCTGCTGGAACCTCCCCGGCGCGCCCGGCGCGCGCGCTGCGGCGTGGCGCTGATGACCGTGACGCTCTGGCTGGCCCTGATGCCGGTCCTGGCCGCCGCGTTCGCCGGGGTGCTCACCGCGGGCGTCGTGGGCTGACCCGGTCCGGTCGAGCGCTCCCCGCGCGAGGCTTCGCCGTGACGCCGGCTCAGGCAGGAACCAGGTCACGATGCCGGGTCTGGCCGTCGAGCTGGTCGCTTTCCGCGGCGGGGAGCTCAGGCGGCCCGCCGGGTGTACCGGCGGCCTCGGGCCCGGCGGGGTCAGCCTCGGCGGGCGCCGGGCGGGCGTTCTTCCACTCGGGGTGGCTGGCGGCGTAATACACCATGATCAGCCAGGCGGCGAGGGAGATCGACACGACGATCGGGATGATGATGGGGGCCAGGCTGGATCCTGTCATCTCAGCACGTCCTTCCGGAGTGCCGCCTGCCCGGCGGGCCGGCGGCGGGAGATGTGGTGGCCATGTCTCCACGCTCACAGGTGCTGGCCTCCGGCAGTAGTCGCCGTAAGCTTGACGGGATACAAGCCTGGCTTGTACCTGGTGAGGTGGCCCGGATGGTGCTGAGCACGCACTTGCCTGATCTCGCCGCGCTGGAGATGCTGCTCGCCGTGGCCCGGTCGGGCAGCCTGAATAGCGCCGCCCGGCAGATCGGGGTAAGCCAGCAGGCGGTCTCCGCGCGGATCCGGGCCATCGAGGCACAGACCGGCGTCACGCTGGTACACCGCACGCCCCGCGGCTCCAGCCTGACCGACGAGGGGGCCGTGATCGCGGAGTGGGCGGCCCGGGTGCTGGACGTCGCGGCCGGGCTGGACGCCGGGATCGCCGCGCTGCGGGCCGACCGGCGCAGCCATCTGCGGGTCAGCTCCAGCTCAACCATCGCCGAGCAACTGCTGCCGGGCTGGCTGGCATCGTTCCGCGCGGCGGCGGCCGAGCCTGCGGGCGGGACCATTCCCGATGTCGTACTGACCGCGGCCAACACCGAGACGGTCATCAATCACGTCAGGGCGGCCTCCGCGGAGCTCGGCTTCATCGAGGGGCCGCGCAAGCCCAGTGGGCTGCGCGCCACGGTGATCGGTCATGACCGGCTTACCGTGGTCGTGGCGTCCGGGCATCCCTGGACGCACCGGCGCCGGGGCGTCAGCGCCGCCGAACTGGCCGGTACTCCCCTGGTCAGCCGGGAAGGCGGCTCCGGCACCCGCGACACGCTGGCCGCGGCGCTGACCGCCGCGCTCGGCCCCGGCGTCGTGCAGGCGCACCCCGCGCTGTCACTGTCCACTACCGCGGCAGTGCGCTCGGCTGTGCTGGCCGGCGCGGGGGCCGCGGTGATCAGCGAACTGGCTGTGGCCGACGACCTGGCCACCGGCCGGCTCGTCGAGATCCAGACCCCCGAGCTCGACCTCCGCCGGGCGCTGCGCGCGATCTGGAGCGGCAGCGCGAACCCGCCGGCGGGCGCGGCGCGGGATCTGGTCGCCCACATTCTCAGCCGCCGGCGTCCCGGGCGTGGCAGCGCCAGCCCGGCCCGGCGGGCGCGATGAGCGCCTGCTCAGCGGAATGCGGGCGCGATTTCCTGGATGAACAGGTCGCAGGTGTCCTTCTTGCGGGCCATGGAGCCGAGGGTGGGGTCCGGGATGATGAGCTCGTCCGCTCCGGCCTCCTGGTACCGGGCCACGATGTCGGCCACCTCACCCGGGGTGCCGACGATCACCGGCGATCCCGGCTCGGCCTGCCGCTGGTCGCGGAGCCATTCCTGGTCCGTCGACATGTACAGCAGCGCCTGGGTGGAGACGTGGATCTCGTCCGGGTCACGGCCAACCTGCTCGCAGTGCGCCCGCAGCACTGAGACCTTGTGCGCGAGCAGCTCCGGCGTCGTCCAGGAGTTCCACTCATCGGCGTACCGGGCCGCGATGAGCATCGTACGCCGCTCGCCGCGGCCGCCGATGAGGAGCGGCATCCGATCCTGGACCGGGCTGGGCTGGTTAGGCGCATCCCGCAGCCGGAAGTAATCGCCGGGGAAGGTGGTCCGGGGCTGGCTGAGCAGGGACCGCAGGATCTGAATCGCTTCCTCGAACCGGTCCAGCCGCTCGCGCACCGTGCCCAGGGCGATGCCGTACGCGGCGTGCTCGTTCTGCTGCCAGCCGGCCCCGACCCCGAGCGTGAGCCGCCCGTGGCTGACCTGGTCCACCGCCGCCGCGATCTTGGCCAGGACCGCAGGGTGCCGGAAGGTCACACTGGTGACGAGCGGGGCCAGCCGGATCCGCGGGACCGATGCCGCCAGCGCCGCGATGACCGACCAGCACTCGAGGGTGTCGCCGTCCAGCGCGTCCGGCCCGGGGCCGTTCGGCATGAAGTGATCGGCGAAGTACACCGCGTCCCACCCGGTCTGCTCGCAGTGGGCCGCGGTCTCGTGGATGTCATCCCATGGCTGGTCCGCCGACGGCCAGATGCTGAAGCGCATGCCGGCATCCTAGTGACCGGTCCCGGTCATTTCGTGGTCCCGGCCTGGCCGTCGATGCGCAGCCGGTACCCAGCTCCGCGGACCGTCTCGATGACCCGCTCGCCGAGCTTGCGGCGCAGGTAGCCCACGTACACGTCGACCACGTTCGTGCCCGGATCGAACGTGGTCCCCCAGACCACGTGCAGCAACTCTGGCCGCGACAGGATCTGGCGGGGATGGGTGACGAACTCTTTCAGCAGGAAGAACTCGCGGGCCGAGAGGCACACCTCCCGCCCGCCGAACGTCACTTCACGGCGCACCACGTCGATGCAGATGCCGCCGGCCCGCAGCAGGGTGTCCGGGGCCCCGGCCCGGGGGCGCAGGTTGGCCCGGACCCGGGCTACCAGCTCGGAGAAGGCGAACGGCTTGCCCAGGTAGTCGTCCGCGCCCAGGTCGAGCCCCTTGACCTTGTCGTGCACGCCCCCTCGGGCGCTGAGCACCAGCACCGGAACGGTGGACCCGCGTGCGCGCAGGCCTTCCAGCACATCGAGGCCGTCCAGGTCGGGCAGGCCGAGATCGAGGATGACGAACGAAATGCCGGGCCGTTCGGCTCGCCGCAGCGCGTCCCGGCCGCAGCACGCCCACTCGACGTCATAGCCGTGCCCGCGGAGCCCTTTCTGGAGGAACGAAGCGACGCGTTCCTCGTCCTCAACGATCAGCAGCGTCATCGCGGGATCCTGATCCAGAAGGCGGCGCCGCGTCCTGGCGCGTTGACCACGCCGCATTCTCCGTCGTGGGCCCGGGCGATTCCCCGCACGATCGACAGTCCCAGCCCCGTGCCGCCCTCCGCCGACGACCCGGTGCTGAACGGCTCGAAGATAACCTGCTCATCGCCGGGCGGCAGCCCGCCTCCTTCGTCGGCGACCTCAAAACGCCAGCTGGAGGGCGCAGGCTGAACGCTGAACCACACTGGATCCCGTCCCCGGGCATGCTCGGCCGCGTTCTGCAGCAGGTTCATGAGGGCCTGGGTGAGCCGTTGCGGGTCGGCCTGGAGCACGGCGCCCGGGGCGGCGGGCTGCGTCCGGACCCGGTCCCCCAGGATCGTCTCCGCTTTCGCGGTGACGCTGGTCATGAAGCTGTCCAAGGGCAACGACTCCCGCCTGAGCCGCCCCCCGTCGTCCACCCGGGCGAGCGTGGTGAGGTCTTCCACCACCCGGCCCATGAAGTCCAGCTCGTCGACCACGAGTTCCCTGACGCTGAGCAGCTCGCGGTAGTCGGCTCGCTCGTCGAGTACCTCCAGGTGACCCCGGCAGATGGTGATGGGGGTCCGCAGCTCATGCGACGCCGTCGACAGGAACCTGTCCTTCATCTCGTCCAGCTCGCGAAGCTGCTCGGTCCGGTCTCGCTCGCGCAGCAGTGCCAGCTCGATCCGCTCGAGCCTGCTCATCCCCCACGCGAGCCCCTCACCCACCAGCACGCAGACCGGGATCGTGAGCGCGGCCGACGAAAGCCCGGCGCCGAGGCTGCCGGGCAGCAGGAACAGCGGCAGGATGTAGGCGGCGGTGGCGAGCGGGGCCATGGCGAGCGACGTGCGCGGCGGATGGGCCATGCCGATCCACACGAAGGCGACCACGAAGAAGACACCATAAATGTGCTGGCTCGGCGATCCGAACACGTTCCGCAGGGCGATGAGCGCGAACGCGGGCGGCAGGATGGCCAGGCTGGCCGCCCGGGGCCACCGCTCCCATGGCGCCACCCAGACCGCGATCCCGACGGCCACCGCGGCGGCATAGACGGCCGCGGTGGCCGCGGTATCCGATCCCGGGGCAGGAAGCGGGAGCGTGGCCAGGCCCAGGGCGCCGCTGCCCACGTAGAACACGGCCGCCAGGCAGCCGAAGAGCCGTCGCAGGCCGGGAGCCCTGCCGTTGAGCAGCAGCGTATCGGCGCCGCCGGACCACCCGCACGGGCTATGCAGCATGCGCAGGGCGCGTCGGCCGTCCGGTGGTCGCGTTACCGTATCCGGTGCCCCGGGCTGACGGCCGGGAGGCGGGGCAGTTCTTTCAGCGGCCGGGTGTGCGACCAGCGACTCTCTCACAGTCACGGCACAATCCCATCCGTATGAGGCAGTTACTCATGAGTAATTACCCCCGCTCGCATCCGCAAACCACCGCTCTAGACATCTGCGGGGCAGTACCGGACACCTGTGGGACAGTACCAGGCACCTGTGGCCGGTACCGGATGCTTCACGGGGCCGGACAGCATCTGCGCCCAGCGCCAGCGGCAGTGATGACGGGCGCGGGCCGGGGTCGCGCACGTGGGCCGCGCTGATGTGTGAGCCCTGGCTGGCGCGCGTGAGCGGAGGGAGTCCGCGGATGGATCGGCTCCGGGGATTGCCCGCAGGCCGCCCGAACGCGGGCAATCCCCGGAGCCGTTGGCCGGAGCCCTTCCGGCCCCCCCAGGTGCCATGGAAGGGCTCCGGTCTTCATCGTCCTCCCACCTGTAAGGGCAAGCATGAGCTCTATGAGAGAACTCTCACCGACGGTTGCCGGCCGCCTGGCCCGCGGATCGACGGCGCCGGAGGTACAGATCGACGGTGCAGGCCAGGCCGCCCGAGCCGGTGATGACGAACACGCGCACGGCTCACCGCGTCGCCAGCACCGGCGGGCGATCAGAGGTAGGGCCCGTCGCCCTCGCCCTCCCAGGCCGCCCACTCGACGGCCAGCACGCCGGCCGGGTCGAACACCTCCCACCCGCGATCATGCGATGTCTCAACCAGCCCATCTGGGCGGAGCCGCACGCTGAGCAGCGGATGCTCCAGGTCATTGAGGGTCCAGCGCGAGCTCAGCCCCTCCAGCACCAGCCTGACCTGCCCGCGCTTGCCGATTACCGGCTCCAGCAGGCTGATGACCACCTTGCCGTCCACAGCGCCACCTTACGTCCGGGCCCCGCGATTTGCCGAGTACCTCGCGGCCGGCGAACGGCGCCCGCCACGCTTGCACCTCGGCGCGTCCGGATCCCTTCAGGCTGCCCGCCTTCAGCCAGACCCCTGACGTGCCAGCCCGATGGGTATGCTCGGCTGCCTGGGACGCTCGAGCAGAGATGCCGCGCGACCTTACGCGCAGTACGCCGGGCGCCGCGGCATGAGCCCAGGAGACGACATGACGTCCAGCTTGGTCCGGCCGGTCCCGGCCCGGGACCGGTGAGCCCGTGCCCACCGTCGGGCTGGTCTGCACCGGGCAGTCCCCCAGCGATGATGTCCGGCCCGAGATGGCCGGGCTGCTGCCCCCGGGCACGCAGATCATCGAGCGCGGCGCCCTCGATGACGTTACCCCGGGCGAGCTGGGCCGGATGACCCCGGCCGCGGGTGACACCGTACTGGTCACGCGGCTGAGGAGCGGAGCCGAGGTGAGGCTGGCCGAGGCCAGGCTCGGCCCGTTCCTGCGCCGGGCGGCGGCCGAGCTGCGCGGGCAGGGCGCCGATCTTGTCGCCGTGCTGTGCACCGGGACGCTAGCCGGCGCCGGATGGCCGGGGCCGGTGCTGCTGCCCGGCCCCATCGTGCGCGGCCTGGCCGCGGCCATGACCGCGCGCGGCAGCAGACTCGCGGTCCTGGTTCCCGCCGCCGATCAGCAGGAGGACGCTCGAGCCGAATGGGCGTCGCTGACCGGCCGCCTTCGGGTCATCGCCGCCTCCCCGTACCGGGGTCCGGATGAGATCGCCGCCGCCGCCGAGGCCCTGGCCCAGTGGCGCCCCGATCTGGTCGTGCTGGACTGCCTGGGATTCGACCGCTCGGCGCAGTGCCTGGTCCGCGATTCGGTGCGCGTTCCCGTGCTCTTGCCGCGGACCGTCCTGGCCGGCGCGATCGCGGCACTGCTCTAGCCCGGCCGCGCCGGTGCCAGGCGAGACCTGGGGCTAGACGTCCCGGACCGGCCGCACCTCGACCGCGCCGTACCAGGCCGCCGGGACCTTGGTCGCGACCGTGATCGCCTCATCCAGGTCTTTGCAGTCGACGACGAAGACGCCGGCGATCTGTTCCCGGGACGGGGCGAGCGGCCCGTCGGAGACGATCACATCCACGCCGTCCCAGCACCTCACCGTGACCGCCGTGTCCGCGGGCTGCAGCCGCTCGCCGCCGGCCAGCACGCCGGTCGCCTGCATCTGCTCGGCGAACGAGCTGAGCGCGGCGTTCCGGCGCGACCGTTCTTCCGTGCTGATCACCGCAGCCTCGTCGTGACCGACCAACAGCGCGTAGCGCATGACGCCTCCCAACCAACCGGCCTGCCTGGGCGCGGATCGTGACCGCGCCTGCGCGCTCCGGGCGACGGCAAGCCTGGGGCGGCGCGCGCCCGGCGGCGCACTGATACTGACCCCACGCGGGACGAAGACTGGGCGGCGGACGCTGCGCCAGGTACCGCGCGGGACCGCACCGCCGGCTTGACCGATCCCGGCGGCCCACTGCTAAACTCATCAGTTGTACAACTAATAAGTTGTGAATGGAGTCAGCATGATGGATTTGATCGCCGCCGAGCGCCGGGCGCTCGCGGACGTGCTGAGCGGGCTGAGCACCGCCCAGTGGCACGCGCCGTCGCTGTGCGCGGGCTGGACGGTCGCGCACGTGGCCGCCCATCTCACGATGCCCTTCCGAATCTCCGCGGATGAGTTCGCGTTGGGGCTGCAGCAGGCCGGCGGCCAGTTCACCGAGTTCTCTGATGCCGTCGCGGACCGTGATAGCCGTCTGCCGCAGGCTGACCTGATCGCCGTCCTGCGGGACAACGCGGAGAACCCGTGGAGCCCACCCGGCGGCGGACTTGCGGGCGCGCTCAGCCATGACGTGATCCATGGCCTGGACATCACCTGGCCGCTGGGCATCGACCACCAGGCCCCCGGCCCGGCGATGTTCAAGGTGCTCGACCTGACCGTCGGTCCGGGCGATCGCACGTTGTTCGGCTTCCCGCTGGATGCTCTCGAGCTGCGGGCCACCGATCTGGACTGGTCGTTCGGTCACGGCGCGGCCCTGCACGGGCGGGGCCGTGACCTGCTGCCGTTGCTCGCCGGGCGGCCGATCCCCCTGGAGGTATTCAGCGGGGCGGGTGTGCAGCGGCTCGAGGCACGGACGCCATGATAGCCACCGCGGCCAACGACGATCTCAGCCTCACCTTCGCCGCGCTGGCCGACCCGACGAGACGCGCGATCCTGACCCGGCTGGCCGGCGGCGACGCCACCGTCGGCCAGTTGGCCGAGCCGTTTGCGCTGACCCAGCAGGCGGTCTCCAAGCACATCAAGGTGCTGGAGCGAGCCGGGCTCATCTCGCGGACCCAGGCCGCTCAGTCCCGGCCGTGCCGCCTCGAGCCCGTCCGGTTGGACACCGCGTCCGAGTGGATTGGCCGCCACCGCAAGGTGTGGGAAGACCGCTATGACCGGCTTGACGAGCACCTGTCCGCCCTGGCCGCCGACCACGGAGAAACCACCGGCCACGGAGAGGCCGCCGGCCATGGAGAGGAAGCGCGATGATCGGGCCCAGGGAGTTCACCTACCGGCGTGTCCACCTGGCGAGCAGGGAACTGCTGTTTGACTGCCTCACGCAGCCCCGGCATCTCGCTCATTTCTGGGGGCCGGCCGGGACCACCACGCCGGTCGATGGCATCACGGTCGACCTGCGGCCGGGCGGCGCGTTCGAGACGACGATGGTCGGCGACGACGGCAGCACGTACACGATGCGCGCGGTGTATGTCGAGGTGCGCCGCCCGCAGAAGCTGGTCTGGACCGAGCAGGACCTTGAAGGCGGCATGACCACCACGATCACCTTGGCCGAACTCGGCGATGGCCGCACCGAGGTCGTCACGCACCTGACCAGCACGCCCGCCGCGTTCACCAGCCCGCAGGGCCGCGAGGGCTTCCAGACCAGCCTGGACCGCTTCGCCGCGTACGTGGCCGCGCTCACCGGCAGGCCCTCCGACGATCGCTCTTGATGAGATCGGCGGCCGCTCCACGCCGGCACCGGTGAGCCGGGCCGGCCTGGCCAGTCAGCATCAGTGAAGACCCACGCCCGAGAAGGAGCAGCCATGACCGAGCCGAAGACCCGCACGCTGGACGCACCCGGCGCGCGGTTGCACTATGACGTGCGGAGTAACGACTCCAGTAACTGGCCGACCCTCCTGATCATCGGGTCGCCGATGGGTGCCGAGGGATTCGGCACCCTGGCCGGGCATTTCACCGACCGCACGGTCATGACTTACGACCCCCGCGCGGCGGGGCGCAGCAGGCGCACCGACGGCGCCCGGGAGACCACGCCCGACGAGCACTCCAGCGACCTGCACCGGCTGATCGAAGCGCTGGATACCGGGCCGGCGGACATCTTCGCCAGCAGCGGCGGCGCGGTCAACGCGCTGGCCCTGGTGGCCAAGCACCCGGAGCAAGTCCGGACGGTCGTAGCGCACGAGCCGCCAGCCTCCCAGCAGCTACCGGACCGCGAGGCGGCGCTGGCGGCGTGTACCGACATCCATGAGACGTACCTGCGCAGTGGCTTCGGCCCCGCGATGGCGAAATTCATCGCGCTGGTCAGCTACCAGGGCCCGATCCCGGCTGGTTACGCCGACCAGCCCGCGCCGAACCCCGCCGATTTCGGGCTGCCCACCGAGGACGACGGCTCCCGTGACGACGCGCTGGTCGGCCAGAACATCCGTTCGTGCAACTACTACCAGCACGACTTCGGCGCGATCCGTGCCGCATCGACCCGCGTCGTCATCGGTGTGGGCGCCGAATCCGGCCAGACCCTGGCCGCCCGAGCCGCCGTGGCCGTAGCCGAACGGCTCGGGATCACCCCGGTGATGTTCCCGGGCGACCATGGCGGATTCCTCGGCGGCGAGTACGGCAGCGCCGGCGAGCCCGATGCGTTCGCCAACGCCCTGCACGAATGCCTCGGCGGCTGACCGCCCGGCGCCCGGCCCAGGCCGGGCCAGCCGCGATCTAAGGCCTTACCAGCCCCGATCCGGCGGCACTAAGGCTTCGCGGGCCCCGATCCGCCGGAATCTAAGGCCTCGCCAGCCCCGATCCGGGGCGATCATCCGATTCGCGCCCCCCGGCCTTAGCAGCATGCTCGTGACCAAGACGAAATGCTGGTCACCGAGGAGACGACAATGGAACCCACCATCAACCAATACTTGGCTCAGGCGAGGATCGCCGAGTTCCGTCATCAGGCCCAGCGCGACGCGCTGGTCCGCGCGGCCCGGCGGGAGCGCCGGTCGCAGCGGCGATCGTCCGCTCACCCGGCGCCCGCACGGCCGGCCCTCGGCCGCAGGGTCCTCACCGCCCTGGGCGTCCGCCCCGCCTGATCGTTCCCACTTTGCACACGGTACGACCACCGAATCGGGCAAAACGCCCCAGAATTTGGTCGAAACGTGTGCAAAGTGGCGGATGATCAGTTAGTGCTGGCTGTCCGGGGTGACGAGGTCGTGGTCGAACGCGAAGACGATGGCGGCGGCGCGGTCGCGCAGTTGCAGCTTGGTGAACACGTGGTTGACGTGCGTCTTGACGGTGCCTTCGCCGACGAACAGTTCCGCGGCGATCTCGGCGTTCGTCTTGCCCCCGCCGATGAGCTCAAGTACCTCGCGCTCGCGGGCGCTCAGCGCCCCGAGTGCGGCGTCACCGGCCGCCGCCCGCGGCGTGGCCGACCGGTAGACGCCCAGCACCCGTCCGGTAACCGCGGGGTCGAGCCAGGCACCGCCCTCGGCCACCACCCGTACCGCCCGCTGCAGATCCTCGGCGGTCACGCCCTTGAGCACGAAGCCCGATGCGCCGGCCCGCAGCACGCCGGCCAGCACCTCGTCGTCGTCGAACGTGGTCAGGGCCAGCACCGGCGGACTGTCGTCACGGCGCCGCAGCTCGCGAGTGGCCCGCACCCCATCGACCACCGGCATGCGCACGTCCATCAGCACCACGTCAGGCGTGAGCGAATCGACCGCGGCGATCACTTCGCTGCCGTCGGCGCACTCGCCGACGATGTCGAAGCCAAACTGAACGCGCAGGATGCCCCGCAGGCCGGTCCGCACCAATTCCTGGTCGTCGACCAGGAGCACCCGGATCACGTCGCTCCCTTCCGACGTCCGCCCGCGGCCAGCGGAAGCCTGGCCGCCACGAGCCAGCCCTGACCCCCGGGCCCGGCCTCGCAACTGCCGCCCAGTGATTCGGCCCGCTCCCGCATGCTGACCACGCCCAGGCCGGTGCCGGTACCTGGCTTGGCCGCGCTGTCCACGGCCAGCCGCACGGCCGTGGTGTCGACGGTCATGCGCACGACGGTGGGTGAGCCGGGCGCGTGCTTGACCGCGTTCGTCAGCGCCTCCTGCAGGATGCGATAGACGGCCAGGCCGGTGGTGGCGGGCAGCCGGCCCATGTCGCCGTCGACGGTGAGCGTAACGTCGGCTCCCGCGGACCGGAACCGCTGCACCAGAGCGGGCAGGCCGTCCACGCCCGGCAGCGGCGTGGTGCGCCCGGAATCCCCGTCCTGATGCAGCATCCCCACGGCCAGGCGGACCTCGTCCAGGCTCTCCCGGCCCAGTCGCTCGGCCTCGGCCAGCGCTCGCGCCGCGTCGGCGGGGTCATGCTCGACGGCCAGCCGCGCGCTCGTGATGTGCAGCAGCGAGACGGTCAGGGTGTGCGCGATCACGTCGTGCAGTTCGCGGCCGATGCGGTTACGCTCCTCCGCCCTCGCGCGCGCGGCCAGCCCCGCCTGGGCCTCCCGCAGCTGGGCGACCAAGTCGATCTGCTCGCGGATCAGCAAGCCGAGACCGATGGATAGCGTGAGGCCCCCCATCCACGCGGCCCAGCCCCGGTCGTTGAGGATCCACAGCCAGTCGGCCGCGAAGAAGAGCAGGGTGCCGAGCCAGTACAGCACGATGTCGCGGCGCTGTCCGACGAGTGCGCACCAGATACCGATCAGGCAGACCGCGAACCAGGTGATGTTGGTCGAGGAGTCGTGGCCCAGGACGGCGATGCCGGCGGTGGCCAAGGCCGCGTAGAGCAGGAGCGGACGCTGCTGCTGGATGAGAAGCACGCCCGCGCCGATGGCGACTGCGGCCGCGATCGCCGCGGTCGGCGGGTTCGGCCTCATCGAGGCCAGCCCGGCCACGACCAGCGCGACGAACGCGGCCAGGGCCGCCCAGCGCGCCCATCCCGCCAGGAACCCGGCGGGACGGGGCGTGCCCGCGTCGCGGATCATGACTCGGATGCTACGACCGCGGGGCGGAGGCGGCCCGTTTGCGGGCCCGCGGCCCGCGCCATCGCCCGGGTCACAGCGCCGTCCGGCGGGCGGCGATGGCGGTGGCCACCACGGCCATGGCCGCGACGGCGGCCAGCGACCCGGTGGCCGACCCCAGCCCCAGCCACGGCACCCGCACCGCATTGGTCAGCTGGGTCAGCGGCAATGGGCCCGCTACCGTCTTGACCACAGAGCCCATCACGTGCGGCGGCGGGCCGCCCGCGCCGAGCAGGAAGGACGGGAAGAAGATCAGCAGGCCGACGGCCTGAGCGGACCGGGCCGAGGGCAGCAGCGAGCCGAGCAGCACGCCGATGCTGACGAAGGCCACCGCGCCCAGCGGCAGCGCGACCGCCACCCGCCAGGCATCGTGCACAGCGGGGATCCCGTATACCGGCGCGGCCACGATCAGCAGCAGCGCGCAGGCCACGGCGGTCGTCACCAGGCCGACGATGAGCTGGGCAATCGCGAACGACCAGCGGGGGAAGCCGGCCGCGGCGAATCGCCGCAGCACGCCGCGCTCCCGGTAGGAGGCCAGGTGCACCGGCAGCATCACCAGCCCCACTGCGGCGATCACCACGGTGAGATAGGAAGCCACGTACCAGTGCGAGGGGTTGGTGTGATCGAAGGCCGGGTCCGGCGCGGTGCCGAACGCCCCGCCGATGATCAGCATGGTCACGATCGGGAACGCGAACACGAACGTGAGCACGAGCGGATCACGTGTCATCAGCCTCAGCTCGGCCCGCACGAGCCGTCCCAGTGCGCTCATCGTCGTCCTCCCACCAGTTCGCCGGGTTCCGGGTTGTGCTGGCCGCCGGCCGGCCCGGGCTCGAGCAGGCTCAGCATCGCGTCGTTGAGGTCGGGCACGTGCACGGCCAGGTCCTCGGGCACCGGTCCGTGTCGTACCAGGGCCGCGCCGAGGTAAGCGATCATGCGCCGGTCGCCGTCCACGGTCACCCGTGTGCCCGACTGCCGCACGGCGCGCACGCCGTCCAGCCGGCCGATCTCCTCCAGCAGCGCGGCGGGCTGATCCGGACGGCTGAAGGAGACCGTGGCCTGCCGGGCGTGCCGGGCCACCAGCTCGGCCGGCCGGCCAGCGTCGATGACCTGGCCGGCGCGCATCACGATGATCCGGTCGCAGAGCGCCTCGGCCTCACCCATGTCGTGGGTGACCAGCAAGACCGTAGTGCCGTCTTCGTGCAGCTGGCGCACGGCGTCCCATACGTTGCGGCGGGCCGCCGGGTCGAGGCCCTGGGTCAGCTCATCGAGAATGACCAGGCACGGGCGGTTGAGCAGCGCGAGCACCAGGAACAGCCGCTGCCGCTCCCCGCCGCTGAGCGAGGCGAACGCCGAGCGTCTCCGCTCGCCCAGCCCGAACTGCTCCAGCAGCTCGCCGCCGTCCCGGGCCCGCGCGGTGGCGAACAGGTCAATGGCCTCGGCCACACGCAGCCGGTCGGGCAGGGCCGAGGCCTGGAGCTGGCTGCCGATCAGCGGCCGCAGTCGCGCGGCCTGGGTGACGGGGTCGTGACCGAGTACGCTGAGCGTGCCGGCGTCCGGGCGGCGCAACCCCTGGATGCACTCGACGGTGGTGGTCTTCCCGGCCCCGTTCGCGCCGGCCAGGCCGACGATCTCACCGGGGCGGACATCCAGGTCCAGGCGGTCAACCACAATCCGGGAGCCGTACGCCTTGCGCAGGCCCCGAACGGTTACTCCATCGGATTCGGTCATGCCTGGATTCTGACGGCGCGGGACATCCCCGCACATCAGCCCGTGGCTAGAACATCCGCATCTGCCCGCGGGTATACCCGCCGCCGGCCGGGATGGACGACGTCACCGCCGGGGAGGCGGCACCGGCGACGCCCGGCCGCCTCGTGCCCGGGATTTGTTACCTGGGTTCTTAGATCCTGGCGGCGGTGAGGCGGTAGCGAAGGCGGTGCGGCAGCTGGGCGACCACGGCCGCGGCGTGCGCGTCCTGCCCGATCAGGTAGCGCGGCCGGGGGTTGGCCGCGGTTAGCGCCTTCAGGACCACGGCGGCCGCGCGCGGCGGCGGCAGGCCGCGCTTGGCCGACCGGGCGGCATTCTGCCGGGCGGACGTGATCTGCGCCGTGTACCGCACGAGAGTCTCAGGCGGTATCTCATCAACCAGCTCGTCCGCGGCGGCGACACCGCGGTCCCAGATCGGCGTGGCGATCGCACCGGGCTCGATGAGAATCACCCGGATCCCGGACGGCGCCAGCTCGGCCCGCAGCGTGTCGGCCAGGCCGACCAGCCCGAACTTCGAGGCGTGATAGGCCCCGAGCATGGGCGCGGCGACTCGGCCGCCGATCGAGCCGATCATCACGATCCGCGCGTCCCTGCCCCGGTCACGAGCCTGGTGCAGGGCGGGGAGCATCGCCTGGGTCACCGCGAGCTGGCCGATCAGGTTGACCTCGAGCTGGCGCCGGAACACCTCGATCGGGATGCACTCCAGCGGCGCGGCCAACGCCACGCCGGCGTTGTTCACCAAGCCATGCAGCGGGCCGGCCGCGGTCACCTGCTGCCCCGCCGCCCGGACCGAGTCCGCATCGGTCACGTCGAGGCGCAGCACCTTCACCGCGTCGCCGTGCTGTTCGGCTAGGGACTGCTCGTCCCCGTCGGTGCGGACCGATGCCCATACCCGGGCGCCCCGGCGCACGAGTTCGGCCACGCAGGCCCGGCCGATCCCCGTGGAGGCGCCGGTCACTACATACGAGCGAGGAGTCATCAGTCAAGTATGGCGGGGCGGGCCCGATTCGTAACGCGAAGCGTTAGGAGCGCTGTGGCAGTCCTAGTGCTTCGCGTTAACGGTCGTCGCCGAGCACCGGCTCCGGCAGCGTCCCGGCGTTGTGCTCGAGCAGCCGCCAGCGCTCCCGGCGCCGCTCGATCACCGACCACGAGCAGTTGGCCAGCGGGCCGAGAATCCCGGATGACTCCTGGGGCAGGCCGAGTATCTCGCTCATGCCCAGCCGGATCGCCGCCCCGTGGCTGACCACGACGGCCAGCGTGCCCGGCGCCATCGCGTCGGCGACCCGCTGCATGGCCGCCTTCGCCCGGTGCGCCACCACGGCCGACGCCTCGCCGTCCGGCGGCGTCCAGGACGCGTGCTCGGCCGGGAACTGCGCCCGGATTTCGGTATCGGTGAGCCCTTCCCAGCGCCCGCCGAAGCGTTCCCGCAGGTCTTTGTCCACGTTGACCTCGAGCCCGGTGAGCCGGGCCAGCGGTGCCGCGGTCATGGTCGCGCGCTGCAGGTCCGAGGACGCGATGAAGCTGGGGCGCAGCGCGGCGAGCAGCCGGGCGGCCCGCTCGGCCTGCGCCTCACCGGTCGTGTCCAGCGGGATGTCACTCTGCCCCTGGAAGCGGTGCTCGGCATTCCACACCGTCTGGCCGTGCCGCCACAGCACCAGCCGGACCGGCGCGGGCCGGGACTCCGGGCGGGACGCGGGCCGGGACTCCGGCCGGACCTGAGGCTGGTCCTGCGGCCGGATCTCCGCGCCGCTCAGCGGGGCTCTCCGCCGCCGGTCCCGTCGGCCCCGCCGCCCGCCGTGATGGCGGGCTCGGGCAGCGGGATCATCGGGCAGTCCTTCCACAGCGATTCGAGCGCGTAAACGCTGCGCGCGTCGGCGTGCTGCACGTGGATGACGACGTCGATGTAGTCGAGGAGCACCCAGCGGCCCTCGCGTTCGCCCTCCCGGCGGGCGGGCTTGGCGCCGGCCAGCCGCAGCCTGGCTTCGATCTCGTCGACGATCGCGCGGACCTGACGGTCATTGGCCGCCGAACAGAGCAGGAACGCGTCGGTGATGACGAGCTGCTCACTCACGTCGTAAGCGATGATGCCGCTGGCGAGCTTGTCGGCCGCGGCGGCCGCGGCGATCTCAATGAGCTCCACGGCCCGGTCGGTTGCTGTCACGTGTGCTGCTCGTCCTCCGATGTATTTTTCAATCCGTTCCGGCAACAGCCCTAGGTTACCGGGGTTTTGAAAAATACTCGCCGTTGGTTGACTGGCCTGCCGCTCTAGGCTCTCACGTCCGCGGGGTTTTGCCTCCGGCTGGCGTACAGCCCGCGTTTGGCGATGTACTGCACGATGCCATCGGGCACGAGATACCAGATCGGCTCCCCCAGGGCTACCCGGGCCCGGCACGCGCTGGATGAGATGGTCAGCGCGGGGATCTCGATCAGGCTCACCTTCCCGTC
>DASXLW010000117.1:0-5171 GCA_036496025.1 Streptosporangiaceae bacterium | reverse complement strand
ACGTCATATGATCCGGAGCGCCTCCGCCGGGGCCAGCCGGGCGGCCCGTAGCGCGGGGTAGAGCCCGGCCAGCACGCCGACCGTCAGGGCGACCGCCACCGCCGCGAGCAGGACGGGAGCCGGTACCACCGCGCTCCAGTGGCGCGCAGTCGCGTAGACGGTGGTGACGAAGCCGCCGAGCACCGCGCCGGCCGAGCCGCCAAGAGCCGCGAGCAGGGCGGCCTCCGCGACGAACTGGACGGCCACGTGCCTGCGCCGGGCGCCGAGCGCCCGCCGCAGGCCTATCTCCCCCCGCCGCTCAAGCACGGCGATGACCATCACGTTGGCGATGCCGATGCCGCCGACGAGCAGCGCCACCGCGCCGAGACCGAGAAAGAGGGCCTGGAACGCGGCCGACGCATCGGCCCTGGCGGTGAGCGCGTCGGCCGGGTTGGTGACCTGGACGTCCTGCGGCGCGGCCGGGTCGGCCGTTGCGGCGAGTACCGATTCAACGGCGGTCACGCTCAGCGGGTCCGCCCGCACGTACACTTCGGCCGGCGCCGGGCTGGCGTGCAGCAGGCTCTGGGCCACCGGGAACCCGATCAGGGCGGCGCGGTCGAGCTCGGGCGCCAGCGGCAGCCGGTCCATGATCCCGGCGACGCTGAACCAGTGGCGGCCGAGCCACACGTTGGCGGACCCGTCGGCCCGGTCGATGCCGAGGGCGCTGGCCGCGTCCATGCCCAGGACGACCGCCGGGTACCGTGCAGTGGCGGAATTGAGGAACCGGCCGCGGATGAGGTGCCCCTGCAGCGTCCCTAGGAGGGTGGTGTCCGCCGAGTACACCGTGATCGCGTTGGTGTCCGCGAGGGAGATGCGATCGTTGCGGTAGACGTTCGCGTTCACGTCGCCGATAGCGGAGGCGCCGATGACCGGCCCGATGCGCGCCACCATGGCAGTAGCGGTCACGGGCAGGACGGCCTGCTGGCCGCTGAACGACTGGCCGGGGGTGACCGTCAGCAGGTTGGTCCCGAGCGCATCGATCTCGGCGAGCAGCTGTGCCCGGCTGGAGCTGGAGATGCCGAGCACCGCGACCATCGTGGCGATGCCTAGCGCGACGCCCAGGGCGGACAGGATCGCCCGCGCCGGCCTGCTGGCCAGTCCGAGAACGGCGAGCGGCCAGATGTCGATGCCACGCAGCCTGCTCCGGGGCGCCGCCGGGCCGCGGCCCCCTCGTGCGGCGGGGCGCCTCATGACGCCCCGCTGTCGTGATCGATGTGCCCGTCGCGGAGCCGGATCGTGCGCGGGACCGCGTCGGCTATCTCGGGGTTATGGGTGACGACGACGATCGTGGCGCCCCGCGCGTTCAGCTCGGTGAGCAGGGCGATGATGCCGGCGCCGGTCGCGGTGTCGAGGCTGCCGGTCGGCTCGTCGGCGAGGATGATCGCCGGCTTCCCGATGATCGCCCGCGCGATGGCCACCCGCTGGCACTCGCCGCCGGAGAGCTCGCCCGGCCGGTGAGCCGCGCGGTGCTCAAGACCGACCTCGGCCAGCGCTTGGGCGGCCGCCTGGCGGCGCCGGGCCGCGGGGACGCCCTGATACAGCAGTCCCGCGGCCACGTTGTCCAGCGCCGACAGGCTGGGAATGAGGAAAAACTGCTGGAACACGAAACCGATCCGACTGGCCCGGATCCCGGCCAGGGACCAGTCGGGCAGGTCCTGGACGTCGAGGCCAGCCACGCGGACCATGCCCGTGGTCGGACGTTCCAGGGTGCCCGCGATCGCGAGCAGTGTCGACTTGCCCGACCCGGATGGCCCCACGATGGCGGTGAACTCACCCGCGCCGATCGAGACGGTGACGGAACGCAGCGCTACGACCGAAGGCGAGCCCGGATGCTCCTTGCTGACTTCCGTCAGTTCCAGCGCGGTCATGGGGCCGTCACCACTCTGGTGCCGGGCGCGATTCCCGGCCCGCTGACCTGGACCTGCCCGCCGGCGAAGATCCCGGTCGTCACGCCGACGAGGTGGTCCGCCCCGGCGGGACCGGCTACCTCGAGCCCGTAGCCGCCGCCCGCCAGCGCGAGCAGCGCGGAGACCGGGACAGCCAGCACGCCCCGCGCCGATTGGGTCGCGAGCGACACCTGGACCGGGACGCCGGTGCCCGTCCCGGTTGAGGCGGGGCGGTCGGGCGTGACGGTGAGCTGCGCCGTGCCGACGGCGATGACCTTGCCTGGCGTGGTGGCATTCGAGGGCAGCACGATGGCGACCGCCTCGCCGGCCCGGACGGGGGGCAAATTCGGGTTCAGCGGGACCGTGACCGTCCGCTGGCTGGTCGTAGCCGCATACGGCGCCTGGCCGGGGCCCGCGTCCTGGCCGACGGCGGTGGCCGGGCTGCCGACCCGGACCGGTGACGGCAGGAAGACGATCTGGCCGAGCGCTATCTCCCCGGACACCGGGTAGCCGTTCGCGGCCTGCCAGCGCTCCACGGCGTAGGTGGTGAGCAGGCCGAACCGCCCATCCGGTGCCGTCAGCAGCCCGGTGGCGTAGCCCTCCGCAATGAGGTTGGCCTGCAGCTGGCGGATGTCGGGACCGTCGGTCATGCCGGACGCGAACGGCCGCCAGGCGGGGATCGTGCCCGTCATCAGGACGACAGGGAGGTTGTCGACCCGGTAGAGCGCGCGGCCGGCCGTGAGCACGGTGCCCGCCGCGGGCAGCCAGGTGTACGTCCCGGCGACCCGGTTGACGATCGGGCGGGCCGGTCCGTAGCCGAGCGTTCCCCCGGTCAGCACCGTCTCCGTCAGGTCCGTGCGGACGACGGTGGCCGTGGAGGATGGCGGTGGTGCGAGCGCGGCCGTGGCGGGGGCACCCCCCCGGACGGCGATGGCGGCCACCGCGCCCCCGACGGCGGCGGCGGCCACCGCCGCGGGGAGAGCGGCCCGGCCGCGCTTCACGGGCCGGTCCCGTCGTCATGTACCCCGGCCGGGAGCAGGTGCTGGCACGCGGCGTCTGCCGCGCGGAACTGCGGGGAGTACCGGCCGTAGTCGCTGGTGATCCCCGGTACGTTACCGAGACTGAGCTGGCCGCTGGGCGTGGGATCGAGCATGCCGATGTCATGGCTGCGCATGCACCGGGCGTAGCGGGTCAGGGCCGCGAGCTGTGATGGTGTCTCGGCGGCGGCTGCTCCCGCCTGCTTGGCCTGGATTATTTTCGCGATGAAATGTGTGCAGGCGCTGTAGGCCGCCTGGGTGCCCGCGTCGTGGGTGGGCAGGTCGAGGCTGAGGCCCGTGTTGCCGGGCCGGTGGTAGGGATCGGACATCTGGACCCCGTGGCTGCGCATGCAGCGGGTGAAGTTCACCATGTCCTGGTCGCTTCCGGCCTGGGTGAGCTGCTGCCCGGTCTGCGCGCTGGACGTATGCCCGGGCAGGCTCGCCACGGCCGGTCTTCCAGTGCCTGCGCTGCCCGTGGAGCACGCCGTCGCGAGCACACCCGCGACGACGAGCATGCAGGCGAAGGCCAGGCCCCGGGCGTTTCGCCACCGTCTTTTCCGTACCCGCGGCTGTGTGATCACGTGAGTTCCCTCCTCATGCCGGGCGTGTCCTGGCCAGGAACAGAGGTACGCCCACGGGCATCACACGGACATCACATGTTCGTGGTGCCTGCGGTCCGGATGGGTCACGGCCGCGGCGGGGAAACCGAGGTCATCGGCGCGTGGCCAGCGCGCGTGGTGCCTGGTATGTGATGTCGATGTGATCCCGGGCGTGGACGATGAGTTCATGCGGGTACTCGTGGCCGAGGATCAGGCCGAGCTGGCGGACGATATCGCCGACGGGCTGCGCGATCAGGGAATCGGCGCCGATGTGGCCTACGACGGCTCGGCCGCGATTGAGAAAGCCCTGCTCAACTCCTATGACGTGGTGATTCTCGATCGGGATCTGCCCCGGGTCCACGGGGACGCCGTGTGCACCCTGCTGGCCGGCTCCCCGTCATCGGCGCGCATCCTGATGCTGACCGCGGCCGGCGCGGTCAGCGACCGGGTGGAGGGCCTGAACCTGGGCGCTGATGACTACCTGGGCAAGCCCTTCGCGTTCGAGGAACTGGTTGCCAGGGTGCGGGCCCTGGCCCGGCGCAGCCCGGCGGCCGTCCCCGTCATCGTGCGCGGTGACCTGATCGTCGACCGGGCCCGCCGCCGGGTCAGCAGGGCGGGACGGCCGATATCGCTGACCCGGAAGGAGCTTGGGATCCTGGAGGAGCTGCTCGTCGCCGACGGGGCCGTGGTCAGCACAGAGGACCTCCTGGAGCGGGTATGGGACGAGAACGCCGACCCGTTCACCCGCACCGTGACAGTGACGATTGCGCGGCTGCGCCGCAAGCTGGGTGAGCCTGACCTGATCGAGACGCTCATCGGCAGCGGGTACCGCCTGACATGAGCGCACACATAAGCTCACGGCTGCGTCGCCTGATCTGGCGGTGCTGGCCCCAGCGGATCAGGGTCCGTCTCGCGCTGGTCTATGCGGGGCTGTTCCTGGCGGCCGGATCCGCGCTCCTCGGGCTCACCTACGGGCTCGTCGCGAGCAGTCTGCCCGCGCAGCCGCCCGCCCCCTCCAAGCAGGAGACCATCAACGAACAGGCCAAGCTGGGCGCCGCCTGCAAGCAGCCGCACCCCGATCCGGGCACTATCGAGGCATGCCAGCGGGCGTATACCGCGGGCGCGAACGCCGCGTCGCAGAGTCAGCGCCAGCAGACTCTGCACAACCTGCTGTTGTTCTCCCTCGTCGGCCTCGCGGTCATGACCGTGGCCTCGGGTGGCGTGGGCTGGGTGATGTCCGGCCGCGTCCTGCGCCCGGTACGGACGATCACCGAGACCGCGCGCCGCGCCTCCGAGCAGCACCTGGGTGAGCGGCTCGCCCTGAGCGGGCCCCGCGACGAACTGAAAGAGCTCGCGGACACCTTCGACGCCATGCTGGAACGGCTCGACCGGGCCTTCGCGGCACAGCGGCGTTTCATCGCCAACGCCTCCCACGAACTCCGCACCCCGCTGACCGTCATGCGCACTGCCATCGACGTCACCCTCGCCAAGCCGGCCCGCACCCAGCGCCAGGTCGAGGACATGGCGGCGCGCGTGCGCCTGTCCATCGACCGGGCTGAGGACATGATCAGCGCACTGCTCACGCTCGCCATCAGCGAGCAGGCACCCGC
>DASXLW010000116.1:0-4454 GCA_036496025.1 Streptosporangiaceae bacterium | reverse complement strand
CTCGGCGTGATCGGCAACCTGCTCGACCGGGCGGACCGGCTGCTGATCGGCGGCGGCATGTCTTACACGTTCCTGGCCGCGCAGGGGTACGAGGTCGGCAAGTCATTGCTCGAGGCTGCCCAGATCCCGCAGGTGCGCCGGCTGATGGATGAGGCGGCCCGCCGCGGCGTGGAGATCGTGCTGCCGGCCGACATCGTCGCGGCCACGCACTACGCGGCCGACGCCGACCACGAGGTGGTGCCGGCCACCGAGTTCCCGGCCGATCGCGAGGGGATGGACATCGGGCCGGCCACCCGCGCCCTGTTCGCCGGCCAGCTGGCCGACGCGAAGACGGTGTTCTGGAACGGGCCGATGGGCGTGTTCGAATTTCCCGCCTTCGCGGCCGGAACGCTGGCTGTCGCGCAGGCCATCAGCGGCGTGCCGGGGCTGACCGTGGTGGGCGGCGGAGACTCCGCGGCCGCCGTGCGGCAGCTCGGCCTCAGCGAGGATGCGTTCGGGCATATCTCGACCGGCGGCGGCGCGAGCCTGGAGTACCTGGAGGGCGCCACCCTGCCGGGCCTGACCGCGCTCGGGGAGGACCAGTGAGCGGGCGCTCGAACCGGATGCCGCTCGTCGCCGGGACCCGCAAGCCGCTGATCGCCGGGAACTGGAAGATGAACTGTACCCATCTCGAGGCGATAGCGCTGGTGCAGAAGCTGGCGTTCACGCTGTCGGACCGGGATTTCCAGGCGGCCGAGGTGGTGGTGCTGCCGCCGTTCACCGCGCTGCGCAGCGTCCAGACGCTGGTGATCGGCGACCGGCTGCAGATCGGCTACGGCGCCCAGGACGTATCGCAGCACGCGGGCGGCGCCTACACCGGCGACATCAGCGCCTCCATGCTGGCCAAGCTCGGCTGCGGCTACGTACTGGCCGGCCACTCTGAGCGGCGCCAGTACCACGGCGAGGACGACGCCCTGGTCAACGCCAAGGTCAAGGCGCTGCTCGGCGCCGAGATAGTACCGGTGCTGTGCGTGGGCGAGAGCCTGGAGGTGCGGCAGGCGGGAGACTACGTGCCGTACGTACTGGCCCAGGTCGACGGCGGGCTGGCCGGGCTGCGCGCCGCGCAGGCGGACGGGATCGTGATCGCCTACGAGCCCGTCTGGGCGATCGGCACCGGAGAGGTGGCCACGGCACAGGACGCACAGGAGGTGTGCGCGGCGATCAGGGACCGGATTTCCGAGGGCCACGGGGGCGAAACGGCCGCCAGCGTGCGTATCCTGTATGGCGGATCAGTCAACGCGGATAACATCGCTCCGATCATGGAGCAGCGCGACATCGACGGAGCCCTTGTCGGTGGTGCGAGCCTGGACGCCGGTGAGTTTGCGAGAATTTGCCGGTACCGTGAAATGGCCCAGGATCACGCCTGAGCGCAGGCCTGAGAGGACTAGAGAACAGCCGTGACCATCGGACTCTCCATCGTCTTGATCATTACAAGCCTGCTGATGATCGTGCTTGTGCTGCTGCACCGCGGTAAGGGAGGCGGCCTCTCCGACTTGTTCGGCGGCGGAGTGACGTCCTCGCTGGGTTCATCCACGGTAGTTGAGCGGAATCTCGACCGGCTCACGATCATCACAGGTATTATCTGGTTCCTCTGTATCGTCGGCCTCGGCATCCTCAATAGGTAGCGCCCGGGCGCGGCGGGATTTCATCCTCGACGCGGTCCCCGCATAGGCATGAGGCAAGTAAGGCACGGGCGAGAAGCAAACCCACAAAGACAAGGGGTATTCCGTGAGCAGTGGCAACGCCATCCGCGGCAGCAGGGTGGGCGCCGGCCCGATGGGCGAAGCCGAACGCGGCGAGTCCGCTCCGCGGGTCTGGGTGTCATTCTGGTGCTCGAACCGGCACGAGACGCGGCCGAGCTTCGCCACCGATGCTGCTGTACCCGAGATCTGGGAGTGTCCGCGGTGCGGGTTCCCGGCCGGGCAGGACGAGCACAGCCCCCCCGCGCCGCCGCGCGTCGAGCCGTACAAGACCCACCTCGCCTACGTCAAGGAACGCCGCAGCGACGCCGACGGCGCGGCAATCCTGGAAGAAGCTCTGAACCGCCTGCGCAAGGGGGCGTGACGGCACCCGCGTCTCTAGGATGAGGCGGTGCCTGTGCGAGCCGTTGATTTCCATGTGCACCTGCCCACGCCGGACTGGCTGGACGGCAGCATGGGCGGCTATGTGGAGGCGGCCGAGGCATATTTCAGGTCGGTTGTGCAGCGGCAGTCGCTGGATGAGCTGGCCGGCAGATACCGCGAGCTGGAGGTGCACGCCGTCCTACTGGCCTGGGACGCGGAAACCGCCACCAGACGGCCGCGGGTACCCAACGAGACCGTGGCGGACGCCTGCCGCGCGCATCCGGACGTCTTTACCGGGCTCGGTTCGGTCGACCCGCATAAGGGCCAGGCGGCGGTGGCCGAGGTGGCAAACATCGCCGCGCTGGGCCTGCGCGGGGTGAAGTTCCACCCGTCGCTGCAGGCCTTTTCGCCCGATGATCCCGTCTTCTGGCCGATCTTCGCGGCGTGCGAGGAGCACGGCCTGCTGGCCCTCTTCCACACCGGGACCAGCGGGATCGGCGCCCGCCAGCCCGGCGGCCAGGGCATCCGGCTCGATTACGCCCACCCGCTCAAGCTCGACGCGGTGGCCGCCGCGCATCCCGGGCTGACCGTGGTCGCCGCTCATTTCGGCTGGCCGTGGCACATGGACCTGATCGCCATCGCGCTGCATAAGACCAACGTGTACATCGACATCTCCGGCTGGTCGCCGCGACGGATCCCGCCCGAGGTGGTCCGCGAGCTCCGAGGCCGGCTATCCGGCCAGTTCATCTGGGGCAGCGATTTCCCGTTCATCACCCCCGAACGCTGCCTGGCCGAGCTCGGCGACCTCGGCCTGCCCGACGATGTGCTGGAGAAGTTGCTGCGTGAGAACGCCCTGCGGATCCTGGGGGCGTGACCGCCTGCTCAGACGACCGCGGGGCGGCGCCGGGTGTAGCGGCAGAACAGGTGCCCCTCCTCCTCGAGCACGTGCTGCAGCGCGAGCCGGCCGGACTGCACCGCGCTCGTGCCCACCGCGATCCGGCTCGCGCCTCCGCTGGCCACCAGCGGGCTGATCGTGAGGCACAGCTCATCGAGCACCTCGGCCGCGGCCAGCTCGCCGAGCAGCTGCGGCCCGCCTTCGGCGAGGATCCGCCGGTAACCGCGGCCGGCCAGCGCCTGCACGGCGAGGTCCAGGTCGGCGGTGTCTTCCCCGGCCACGATGACGTCGGCGTTCCTGCGGGCCTCGGAGCGCAGCTCGGCGGGCGCCTGCTCGGTGGTGATGAGGATGGTCCGTGCTCCCGGCCGCGCGGCGGTCAGCAGCGGGCTGGACAAGTCAAGGCTGATCCTCCTGGTAACCACCGCGATCGCCGGCACCGGAGCCTGGCGGCTGCGCAGGCCCGGCCACAGTTCCTCGGGGCGGACGGCGGCATACCGCTCGGCCCGGGCCGTGCCCGCGCCCACGAGAATCACGTCGCAGAGGGTACGGAGCAGGGCGAACAGGTTGCGGTCCGCCTCGCTGGACAGCCCCGCACTGCGCCCCCGGATCGTCGCGGCGCCGTCCGCGCTCGTCACCATGTTCGCCCGCACCCAGGGCCTGCTGGTGTCGGGGTAGCCGTACAGCGCAACGAGATCGTGCCGGGTCAGCTCCTTAGCACAGTCAGGGTCCCCGGAATCCACCGAGGGCGGGAAGATCAGGCGCACGGTCAGCAGTCAACCAGACCCACCCGGGGCCGCGAGTAGCGGATGACGGCACTGCGCGCATATCAGATGGGTAAACGGGCGCTGGCGGGCCGGGGCGTCACTCGGGTGACCGCTAAGCCCGGTCAGGGCCGCCGCCCTGGGAGCCGCCGGCGCCGCGCAGGACCACTACCGACCGGCTGGCCACCTCGGTCTTCGCGGCCGGGCTGATCTCGGGCGCCTCGCCCGCCGCAGGCGCGGTGGCGGGATCGGCCGCCTCTGCGGGGGGCAGGGCGGTGTCGAACACGACCTGCCAGCCGACCGCGAACCGCGCGTCGGGCAGCGAGAACGTGACCGGCTCGCCGCGAGGATTGAACAGCAGCAGGAAGCTGTCGCCGGCGGGCCCGGCACCCGTCCCGGACCCGGCATCCGGACCGGCCGCGCTGCCCGCGTCCCCGCCGTCCAGGAAGACCGCGAGGCAATCGCCGCCGGGGGCGTGCCAGTCCGGCTCGGTCATCTCCTGGCCCGACGGCGTGAACCAGACGACGTCGGCCGGGCTGCCGGGCGGCGCGCCGACCGGGCGGCCGCGGAAGAAGGTGCGGCGGCGGAAGACGCGATGCGCCTGGCGCAGCCCGATGGCGGCCCGGACGAACTCGAGCAGTTCCCGCTCGCCGGGCGACAGCTCCCAGTCCAGCCACGAGATCTCGTTGTCCTGGC
>DASXLW010000115.1:0-6527 GCA_036496025.1 Streptosporangiaceae bacterium | reverse complement strand
GGCGGGTTCCTCGCGGTGGCGTTCAGCCCGCTTGTCACCCAGGCGCTCGTCCGGGTGCCGCTGCATGAGGCGGCCGATGCCAGCGGGCTGCTGACGACGGCTATCCAGCTGAGCCAGGCGGTCGGGGTGGCGGTGTTCGGCAGCCTGTTCCTGACGCTGGACGCCGGCGGGGCGGGCCTGCGGGGCGGATCCGCTGCCTCAGGCCATGCGCTGTTCGTGACGATGGCGTGGATCGCGGTGACGCTGGCCTGCGGCGCGGCCGCCGCGGTGCCGCTCGCCAGGACCGTGCGCGCCTCGGTGGCGGGGTAGCCGGGTTCGCGCTTGCCGCTCAGCGGCGGCCCGGTGCGGGGAGTCGGCTAACGGGAGCGGCCCGGGGCGGCCGGGAGCAGGATCCAGCCCAGCAGCCAGGCGCAGGCCGCGATGATCAGCCCGCAGTCCAGGTAGTGGCAGGCCATCGCGCCCAGGTAGGTCGGGCCGCCCCAGGCGTTGACGGTGAAGTTCGGGTCGAGTCCGGCCGTGACCTGCTCACCGATCCGCCAGAAGGCGTAGCCGATGAGCGCCAGCGGCGGCAGCGCCGCCACCAGCCGCCACGACATCTGCCGCGCCGTCGCCGCCAGGCGTGACGCGGCGCTCCGGCCCACCGGCGCGAGCAGCAGCAGCCGCCCGCTGCCGCGGCCGGGCCGCCGGCCGCGCCGCCACCGGGCGAGGCCGTACAGCGAGCAGGCCACCGCCGCCACGATGAGGTGCTGTATCCAGGCCGACGTGCCGGGAACATGCGCTTCCCGGACCGGTGACCGGTGCAGGTACGAAATCAGGCCGGTCACGACGCCGACGGCGACCAGGCCGGCGGTGGAAGCTGACAGGAGCGGGGAGATCTGCCGGGTGACCGGCCAGACTGCGCTGCCGGCATCGTAGGTCTCGCTGGCGGTACGTGCGTTGTTGGTCATGGGACCAGGCTGCCGCGCGGACCAGGTGGCTGCCGCCGGCCTGGCGTCTCGACCTGGCGTCCACCGGGCGACTGAATCTCGCCGCGGTTACAGCCTCCAGCATGATGCCAAGGTCAGTCTCGCGGCCGATCGCCGCGGCCAAGCGCACGCTGCTCAGCGACCGTGACCGGGCGAGACCCGAGACTGACCGGCGGCAGCCGCTACTCGTCGTGGTCGAGGTTGGTCATGCCTGGCGTGGCCTGCTCATGACGGTGAAGGTGGGCTCGTCTTGGCGGGGGACGAGGCCGACGAGGACGAAGTTATCCGCGTCGGCGGCGGTGCGGCGGGCGGCCTGCTGGTCGAGGGCCTTGCGGCGGGCGGCCTCGCGGTCGGCGGCGGCCTGCTCGCGGGCGGCTCTCTGAAGGGCGGCCGACTGACGGGCGGCCTGCTGCCGGGCGGCTTCCTGGCGGGCGGCCTGCTGGCAGGCGCCTGCTTCCAGGTGCGGCTGCAGCCACATGAACAAGCGGATCCAGGCCGAACCGGTTGTCGTGGTCCATTCCAGGCCGGACATTTGGCGGGCTATCCGGACCAAGGCGTGGCCGACGGTGACATATTCCGTCTGCGGGAAGCCGTCGGCTTGATTTTCCTCGCCCAGCCAGTGCACGGACTGGATGGCCGTTTCCGCCGGCGCGTCGGACAGGGCCAGCCAGAGCACGGTGCGGGCGGTGCGCTCGCAGAGCTGCCGGCCACGGTCCGGCAGATGGTGCACGAGGGCTCTGATGTCCTCCCTCAGCAGTCGGACGAACGCATCTTCGGCGGCCGCCATGCGCTTGGCGGACGGGCGGATCGCCTGCAGCAGCGCCGGGTCGAGCGGTCCCGGGCCTGGGTCAACTTGCTTGTCTCGGACTGCTACCTCTTTCGTCATCGTCAAAGACCCCCGGTTAGTTTGCAGAGCCGGGTCGAGCGGTCCCGGGCCTGCCTCAATTTGCGTGTCTCGGACTGCTATTTCTGCCGTCATCGTCAAGCACCCCCGGTCAGTTTTATGAACTGCGATTCGCGCCGACCCCGATCAGGGCACGAACCTGAAGAGAGCGTACCGGATGTGATCGGATCGGCGCATTAAGTAATAGACCCTGGCAGGTGAAGTTTCGAGACATTGAGCCGCGTGCTCCCTGGGACTGACGAGGTAATCGTGGTCAAAAGGGGCAAATCGCACCGCTGCCCCTAACGGTCATCAATGCGCTGTCGCCGGCCCGGGTTCGGGTCTGTATTACTGCGGGCGCGATGCCTAGGCTAAGAGGGTGAGCGCGGAACTGCCCGCCGTGGCCGAGGCCCGGATGGCGGCGCTCCGGTCCAGCGGCACGTGGGGATCCGCGCTGACTGCCGACGAGTTCGCCGCCATCCGCAGCGCGGGCTTTGAACCCGTCGGCCAGGTGTTCGGGGCGGCCGTCCACGGTATCGGGCCTGCCAGCGGGTACGGCTGCCCGGGGGCGCCGGGACCGTCTGGCGGCGGGTCGCCGCCCTGGCCGGCGACTCAGGTGTCCGGGGAGGGCGCCGCGGGGTCGTTCGGCCCGCTCGTGCAGGCCATGGACCAGGCGCGGCACACGGCCGTCGACCGGATGATCACCGAGTGCGCGGAGCTCGGCGGGCACGGCGTGGTCGGCGTCCACGTGTCCCGGGGCACGTTCCCCCTCGGCGGGACGCAGTTCACCGTCATCGGCACGGCGGTCCGCGCGCCGGATGCCGCATACGGGAAGTCGGCGCCCTTCACGTCTGATTTGTCCGGACAGGATTTCGCGAAGCTGATCATGACCGGCTGGGTGCCCGTAGGGCTCGCGCTCGGCATCTCGATCGGGTCGCGGCATGATGACCGGGGCACCACCCGCCAGGCGCGCTGGACCTCGGGCAACGCCGAGGTCGCCGGCTGGACCGACCTGATGAACCAGGCGCGGCACGACGCCCGGCACCAGCTGGAAAGTGACGTCAAGCGGCTCGGCGCCGAGGGCGTGGTGATCGCCGCGATGCAGACGCAGGTGCGGCAGCGGGACTGCCCGGCAACCGTCGGCCGCCACGATCACATCGTGGAGGCAACCCTCATCGGCACCGCTGTCGCCAGGTTCTCCCGTGCCGGGCAGCGTCACGACCGCCCGGCACTGGGCATCATGTCGCTCGACCCGCAGCGGCGCCAGGCCGCCAGGATCCGGATATAGGTGCAGGCGCCTCAGGTCCCGGGGCGCGGTTCGCCCGCCGGATCGGGCAGGCGGCCGGCCCGGCGGCGGTGCTGCCACAGCCAGGCACCTACGGCGAGCAGAAGGCCGCCCCGGAGCCACAGGTCGGCCAGGTTAAACGTCGGGCCGTAGAACGAGACGTGCAGCCAGTCCACCACCCCGCCGTGCAGGACTGAAGGGGCGCGGGCCAGGCGGTCCAGGAGATTGCCCGCAGCGCCGGCGGCGGCGAGCGCGGCCCCTGTCCTCTCTGCCACGCTGGATGCTCTGACCGCCCAGAGCCCGAGCACGACCACGCCCGCCAGGGAAACGGCGGCTATCAGCGGCTCGTGTCCGGCGGCGATGCCGAACGAGGCGCCGTGATTGATGACGAGCTGGAGGCGCAGCAGGCCGCCGGCGACGGTGACCTGGTGCCCGTTGCGGAGAGCGGAAAGCGCCCAGGCCTTGGTCGCGGCGTCAGCGGCCAGGCCGATAACTGCCACCCCGACACACCACAGGGCGGCGCGTGCCCTGGCTGACCGGGAATTGCCGGCCGCGGGCGGCCGCGCCGGCCGCCTTGTCCCGCATACGGAAGCCACGATGCCTGCCTGCCTCTCCGAGACTGTCCCCTGACGACAACAACGCGTGCTCACGCGCACTCAGTCCCGCCCGGTTGCCCCGCTGCCCGACACTACCAAGCCGGGATACGCCAGATTCCCGGCCAGCAGGCGGTGGGGTGCGCGGGTGAACAGGCAGTACACGGCCCAGATGTCTGACGAACTCCGTAGGCACCGGGCGAGGCTGGCGCCGGACGGCCGACGTATCGTGGGGGCGCACAGTCATATAGATCAACGTGCTCTTGGGGGTGCGGGCGATGGATGACGACATCCTCAGCCAGGGCGGGGACGACGAGGACCGCGATCCCAGTCCCTGGCCGCGCCGCCTGGCAATGATCGCAGTGGCCATCGTGGTCGTCGTCGGCGGTGCCGTCTACCTCAGCCTCCCGCGTCACCAGCAGGCTCCCGCGGCTAGTCACCAGGCACCCGTCACCGCGAGCCCGGCGCCGACAGGCCCGGCCGCGCTCAGCCTGCCTCCCGGTCCTGACGGGATCGCCGGGCAGACCCTGACGTGGGACCGCAACCTCCGGCTGCCGGACGCAGGAGCCCAGCCCGTCTGGTTCTCGCCGGCCTCGGGCCGCTCTGAGCCGATCGGCGGCCTGCCGGCTAACCAGTCCGGTTACCAGTTCACCCGCGTCGTCGGCGGCTGGGCGGTGCAGGCCACCCCGGCCTTGCCGACCGGATGCGGCAGCTGCGCGGGGCCGCCGCCGCCCGTCTGGTTCCTGGCCGACGGCACGCGGTCAGTGACCCGGGTCGGCACCGCCAACCTGGTCGCGCCGGCCGCCACGGCCGGCGCGGTATGGCTGACCAGCTATGCGCCGGGCGCCAACATGAACACCGCGGCCGGGACGGCCCGGGAGGCCAGCGCCACCGGAGCGCCGCTGACGCGGCCGGTCACGCTTCCGCCCGGGTACGCGATCGACCAGGGAACAGACCGCGGCCTGCTGCTGACACCCGCCGGCCAGCAACCGGGCGCGGCGGTCAGCAAGCTGTGGGACCCGTCCGCGCCCCAGGCCAGCCAGGCGTTCGACCAAGTGCTGGCGGCAAGTCCGAGCGAGATCGCCTGGACGCCGCGGTGCGCCCCTCAGTGCACCGTCCAGACACTCGACCTGGCCACAGGCAGGCACACCGTGGTCGCGCTGCCCGCGGGGAGCGCGGTGACCAGCGGCGCGTTCAGTCCTGACGGAAGTTTCATCGCCCTGCAGGTGAGCTTCGGCAACACCGGAGACGGCGGCGACCTGGCCACGCAACTCGAGGTCGCGCCCGTGACCAGCGGCCGGCTGACGGCCGTGCCGGGAACCTGGGTCAGCAGCGACGCCCTCGTCGGCTTCGGCTGGCCGGCCGGCGGCGACAGCCTGGTCGCCGAGTTCAGCTTCACGACCAAGATGCAGCTGGCATCCTGGCACCCCGGCGCCAGCCTCTCCGCCGTGACCGTCATCCAGCCGGGACGCAACCAGGCCTCGCTGATCCTCGGGTAGCACCTCAAGCCGCGGTCCGCCGCGATTGCCGATGCCGGCCAGCTGGGCGGACGGACTCCTGCCCAGGCAGGGGGCCTGGGCCAGCGCCGGCCGCGGCGTCGTCAGCGGGCGAACTTTTCGATGGCGGCCGCGGTAACTGGAGTGAAGAAGTTAACGAGGTTGCCGTCGGGATCGCGGAACAGCAGCGACCGGTTGCCCCACGGCATCGTGGTCGGCTCGTTGACGAGGTCCTCGACGAAGCCGGCCAGGTTCCGGTGCACGCCGTCCACGTCGTCGACGAGGAACTCGATGATGACGGTGTGGTTGTCGGCCGGGCGGGCGGCCCCGGGGGCGAACAGCGGAACGGTGCGGGTGCTGGCGATCGCGAGGGTGCCAGAGCTGGTCGTCAGCTCAGCGAAGTGCTCGTTCGACCAGCTCGCCGGCACGCCGGTGGCGCGCTCGTAGAAGCCGGCCAGGCGGGCGACGTCGTCGGTGATGATGCGGATCGAGACGAAATCCATGGTGATCTCCTTGTCAGCGGAACGCTCTGCATCACACGCTAGAAGCAATACCGGACAGAATCCGCCCGGTATCTGAGAGATACTTGTGATCATGGTCCGGCCCACTGCTCGCGTGCTGTCCCTGCTGGAGCTTCTGCAGTCGGGCGGCGTCCGGACGGTGGCCGAGCTGGCCGGCCGGCTCGACGTCGACGAGCGCACCGTGCGGCGGTACGTGGACCACCTGATCGACCTCGACGTGCCGGTCGAGTCGGTGCGCGGCCGCTATGGCGGGTACCGGCTCGCCTCCGGGTACCGCATGCCCCCGCTCATGCTCAGCGACGACGAGGCCCTCGCCGTGCTGCTCGGCCTGGTCGCGGGGCGCCGGACCGGGCTGACGACGGCCGCGGGCGCGGCGAGCGAGACAGCGGCGGCCAAGATCCGCCGGGTCCTGCCCGCGCGACTGGCCCGCAGGCTCGACGCCCTGCTCGGCTCCCTCGCCTTCACAGCTGCGCCCGGCGAAACGCCCGCGCCAGACACCGGGGTCCTGCTCTCGATCGCCGACGCCGTGCGCCATCACCGGCCGATCCTGATCAGGTACACCGCCGGCGACGGCCGGCGCAGCGAACGCACCCTGCACCCGTACGGGCTCGTCGCCCACTCAGGCCGCTGGTACGTGACGGGCGCGGACCCCGGCATCGGCGAGGACCGAACGTTCAGGCTCGACCGGATCGCGGATACCAGGACCCTGCCCGGCTCGTTCGAGCCGCCCGCCGGGTTCGACCCGGCGCGGCAGGTCCTGTCCGGACTCGCCAAGACCCCGTAC
>DASXLW010000114.1:0-3033 GCA_036496025.1 Streptosporangiaceae bacterium | reverse complement strand
GCCGCCAGCCGCGCGTCGACCATTTCCATGATGGGCACGCCCAGCGGCTCATCACCCTGGCCGGTCAGCTGGTTGAGCAGCGCGGTCGCGGCTGCCTGCTCAGCCGTGGTGAAGAACCGCGGTTCCGGTGGCGCACCGGTCCGGCCCGTGATCAGGTCGGCCGTCACCGGGTCCCAGTGCCCGGCCTGGCCGAGCACGTCGAAGCCGGGGAACCGCCCGGTCGCGCGGCCAGTCACGGCTCCCTGCGCAGGATCGCGGCGAGCAGCCCCATGCCGCCGACCATCGTCACCAGCAGCGGCGCGAGCAGCGGCGGCCCCATCTCGAGGTTGTAGCGGGCGTTGGACCAGCCCCCCGGCTTCTGCGCGATTCCCCTGGCGTGCAGGTACACCCCCTGCAGGCCGTTGGCGACGATCGCCGCCGAGGCGACGGGCAGCGCGGTCTTGGCCATCCGCTGGCTGAAGAACCCCGCCACACCAGCCACCGCGCCCACGGGGCCGAGCGCTACCGGTATCCACATCATCTTGTTGCCGAAGCTGGCGCTGTCGTGCTCGAAGAAGATCTCGGCCGCCGTTACCAGCGCGCCAGCCGCGGTAAGGGCGGACAGGCTGCGCTCGAAGTGGCCAGTCTGGACGTTGCGCACCATCCGGTCGATGCCGTGTGCGGTCGCGCCGGGCGCGCTTCGGCGCGCGCGCAATCCTGTCATGCGTCCCTCCCGGTGTTTGCGATGCCGGCCCGCGGGACCCTCACGGTCCGCCCGCCGAGGCCCCCCGCGCTCGCCACCACTACCCGGGGCGGTCCGGCCAAACCGGTCAATCCCCTTGCCGCTCCTTTACTGCGCCGTCGACGGGTGCCAGCCTTGACCGGTGAGGCCGAGGATCAGGTACTGCGACACGCCCGCGGGCCGTGTCGCTTACTCGACAGCGGGCGCGGGGCCGCCGTTGCTGTGCGATTCCGGCTGGATCACCCATCTCCACGGGCAGCTGGAACTGTTCTCCTTCGGCGCCTTCCTCGAGGGCCTGGCTGAGCGGTTCACTGTGATCCGGTACGACAAGCCCGGGTGCGGCCTGTCCGAGCGCGACGGGATTGACCTGTCGTTCGACGGCCAGGTGGCCGCGGCCCTGGCGGTGGCCGACACGGTGGGCGCCAGGCGCTTCCGCCTGTTCGGGGCGTCGCAGGGAGGGCAGCTCGCGGCGGCGATCGCGGCGCGGTACCCGGACCGGGCCGAGGCGCTGGTGGTGTACGGGATGTGCGCCAGCGGCGCTGACCTGGCGCCCGCGGATGTCAGGGAGTCGGTCGTCGCGCTGGTGCGGGCGCACTGGGGCCTCGGCCTGAGGGCGCTGACCGGGGCATTCGTCACCGACCCCACGGCCGAGGACCTGGCCAGGTTCACCCGGTTCCAACGGGCGAGCGCTTCGGCCGCCGTGGCCGCCCGGCTCCTTGAGGTCTACTACGAGACCGACGTCAGGGCGTTGCTGCCGTCGGTCCTGGCGAGGACGGCGGTCCTGCACCGCGAGGTGGACGAGGGCACCAGGTTCGAGCTTGGCCGCGAGGTCGCCGCGCTCATCCCCGGGGCGACGCTGGTCCCGCTGCCGGGTTCCAGCCACCTGTACTACCACGGCGACTGGGAAGGGGTGCTTGAGGCGACCCTCGGATTCCTGCGCGAGCCCGCGGACGCGGGGCCACGGCTCACTGGCCGCGAGCTCGAGGTGGCGGAGCTGGTCGCGGAAGGACTGACCAACGGTGCCATCGCCAGCCGCCTGTCCGTGGCGCCGCGGACCGCCGAGGCCCACGTGGAGAACATCCGGCGCAAGCTGGGGGTGCGCTCGCGGGCCCAGATCGCGGCGTGGGTTACCGAGTACCGGCTGCGGTCTTAGGCGACTGGTAATCCGACCGATGCGGGAGCCGCCAGCCGGCGCCCCGGACGCGGAAGAGGCGGTAACCGTCCGTATTTCACCCGATGGCCGCCGCGGGCAGGTGCCCATAGCGTCGGAGCATGGCCCACTACACGCACCCGGCCCCGGCCGAACGATCATCACGAGCGACAATGCCCGAGCTAGTCATCCCGGTCCGGTTCCGCGGCCCCGACGGCAGCGGTAACGGCGGCTACGTATGCGGGCGCATCGCCGCGTACGCCGACGGACCGGTAGCGGTTACGCTGCGCCGGCCGCCGCCGCTGGCCACACCGATGACCGTCGAGCAATGCGACGATGGCTCGCTGCGCGTCCGCCACGGCAGCACGCTGATCGCCGAGGCAACCTCCCCGCCGGGCCTGCTCGCGCCGGAGATACCCGGCGCGGTCTCACCGGCGGAAGCCCGCGCATCGGCCGGGCGCGCCCGGTACTTCCAGGACCCGGTCTTCCCTGAGTGCTTTGGCTGCGGGACGGCCCGCCGGCCTGGCGACGGGCTGCGGATCTTCCCCGGGCCCGTCCCTGGCCGGGCGGTGTGGGCGGCGCCGTGGACGCCGGATCCCTCGGTCGCGGGCACGGACGGCAGGCTGCGTTCTGAGGTGGCCTGGGCGGCGCTCGACTGCCCGGGCGGGATCGCTGCCGCTGAGCATGCTCGCCTGGGCCAGGACGCCGCCATCGTGCTCGGCCGGATGACGGCCAGCCTGGCCGCGCTGCCCGCGCCGGGCGACCAGTGCGTGGTGATCGCCTGGCCGGACGGCCGCGACGGCCGCAAGCTCACCGCCGGGTCGGCGCTACTCGGGCCGGGCGGCGATGTACTCGCCGTGGCCCGTATGGTGTGGGTGACCGTGCCGCGCCCGGTCACGGCGCCGGCCGCGGAAGGCGCGTCGTGACCGCGCGCCGCGGCGTGGCGCTCACCCCGATGGAGACCAGGCGAGACGTCATCGTCATGGCCGCCGTGCTCGCCGACCAGCTGGGGTACGAGACCTTCGCGGTGCCCGAGGGCTGGGGGCTGGACTCCGTCCCCGTGCTGACCGAGATCGCGCTGCGCACGGCCACCATCAGGCTCGTCTCCGGCGTCCTGTCCGTCTGGGGGCGCACCCCGGCGACGCTGGCGATGACCGCGGCC
>DASXLW010000113.1:0-2708 GCA_036496025.1 Streptosporangiaceae bacterium | reverse complement strand
GCTCGCCCCCGAGCACGTCTCCATCGCCAAGCTGAACAGCACGCGGGAGGCGCTGGAGATCTGCCGCACCGCCCGCACCATCCTCGGCGGCAACGGCATCTCCTATGAGTTCCCGATCATGCGGCACATGGCCAACCTGGAGTCCGTCCTCACCTACGAGGGCACCCCGGAGATGCACACCCTCGTGATCGGCCAGGCTCTCACCGGGCACAGCGCCTTCAGGAGCTAGGTCTCCAGAGTAAGCCGCACTCGTTCGGGATCATCATTTTGATCTCCGTTGCGGGGACTCGCCGCGCCGTAGCGACTGCCGCAACCGGCGGCAGGCCCTAAACTCTGGCGGGTGAGGTGGGACGCGGGCAGGAGACAGCGCCGGCGGCGGGGCGCGGCCAGGCAGGCGGCGAAGGCTATGGCGGCGACGGCCTTCGCCGTGCCGCTCGCCGGGTGCGGCCTGTTCTCGTCCGGCGTCACGGTCACCGCGCCGAGCGTCATGACGGTGTCGGAGGGCACGTTCGTGCACGACACCATGCCCCAGCGGTTCACCTGCGCGGGGAAGCACCTGGTCTCGCCGCCGCTCACCTGGGCCGGCGCGCCGGCGGGGACCAAGTCGATCGCGCTTGTGGTCGACGACTCGAACGCGCCGATCACGCCGTACGTGTACTGGGTGGTGTTCGATATCGGGCCGGGGACTTCGGCGCTGCTCGAAGGGCAGCTGCCCCCCGGGGCCCTGGTGGCCCGGGGCACCGCCGGGTACGACCACTACGACCCGCCGTGCCCCGGGCCAGGCGGGCACGGCTACCGGTTTACCGTCTACGCGCTGAACACGGTACTGAACCTGCCGAACGGGACATCGCTTGAGTCGGCGTGGCAGGCGATCGCCGCCGCGACCATCGGGCGCGGCCGGCTCCCGGTGAACGCCAAGTCCTGAATAGCCGCAGTTCGCCAGCGATTTTCGTCACGTAATGTCCGATATTGCGGTACTGGGCGCTGAAGTTTCGCGGTTCGCGAGACAGTACGGCGTCGCGTTGGTAACAATCTTACGAACCAGTGCCGGTTTAAGGGTGCTTGCGACAACGGGGGCAGGTTCGCGTACATGGCCGCGCGCGCCTCGCTAGCACCAACGCCAGGCCGTGCTGTGCCGGGTGGTGTTGTATGTCGTTTTTGAGTCGTAAGCCTGCGCGTCCAGGCAGTCGCAGCGGCGACGCCGGGCGTGCTGATGAGTACGACGATTACGACGGCTACGCGCACGACGGCTACCAGAGCGAAGACGACGGCTGGTCGCCAAACGAGTACTTCTCCCCCGAAGGCATCAAGGGCCGGTGGGCCGGGGAGCAACCGGACGGCCGCGCGGGCGGCCGGGGACGGCGCGAAGACGGCCGCGGCGACGCCGGGCCGGGTTACGACTCCTACCGGGACGACTTCAACGGCGCCGATTACGGCAGCGGCCCCGGCCCTGGCTACGGGACGGGCGAGTTCGCGACCGGCGTCTACGACCTGCCGGACGGGGCCGACGAGGACCGCGCCGACCGGAGCCGCCGCAGGCGCAGGGACCGCGAGGACCGTGGCGAGCGCACCGGCATCCTGCGGCTGCGCCGGGACCGCGGCGAGGACATCTGGCCCGATGACGGCATCTCCGACGAGGACTACTGGGCCTCAGTGGCCGCTGACCGGCCTCTCAACGGGACCGACGCGGCGCTCGACAACGTCCCCGGTGCCGGCGGCGGCAATGCCCGGCCAGGGACGGGCGCACGGCCAGGGACGGGCGGCGCGGACTCCCGCTTCGGCGGCGATCAGCGCGGCGGCGACCGTGGCGCAGCGGGACGGCTAGGCCCCCCGCCGGGGCTCGCAGGCGACTACACGACGGGCACCCCCGGCGGCCCGGGCGCGATGGGCGCCGCCAGCCAGCCCGGCGGCGGCAGCCGGGCAGGCAACGGCAGCCGGACGGGCAGCGGCAGCCGGACGGGCAGCGGCCCGATGCCCGTGCGCTCAGGAACCGGCCCGCAGCCGGCCCGGCCTGGCACCGGCCCTACCCCCACCGTCGGGGTCACCTCCTCCCGGCCGCCCGCCGGGCAGAACGGCATGCGACCCAGCCCGGCCCAGCCAGGACACGGATCGAGCGGGTTCCCGCAGCCCGCACCGCGGCCGACATTCAAGCCGAACGGCTACCAGGCCGGCGGAGGGCCGACTAGCGGCGGGTCGGCGGCCGGCCGCCAGCAGGACCGCAACGACTGGGGCGACAGGACCGAGCGGATCGAGCGCGTCAACGCCTCCGGCTACCCCGACCCCCGGCCGAGCGGCCGGAGCCAGGGCCCCGGCCCGGCCGAGCGGCCCGGGGCCTCAGGGCCGCTCGGAGCCTCCACGGGATTCGGGACCGGGCCTTCCGGAGTACCTGGTCATGCTTCTTCGCCCGGACGCGGCCGCGGCGACAGCGCCGGCCGGCCGGGATCCGACCGCCGGGAACTAGACCGGCGGGATCCCGGCCGGGAATCAAGCGGGGCCTGGCCGGCCCCCGGACGGGGCGCCGCCCCGGCCCGGGCCGCCGACGACGACCCGCTGACCAGCCAGGCCTATTCACGCTCGGCCCTGACCGAGACGGACGGCCGCTCCTACCGGGTGGCCGCGCGCCGCTCTCAGGCGCAGACCAAGCTGACCGAGCAGGCCGAGACGTTCATCACCGGCCAGTACCAGCAGTCCAGCCAGTACCAGACCGG
>DASXLW010000112.1:0-23547 GCA_036496025.1 Streptosporangiaceae bacterium | reverse complement strand
GGCCGATCCGGTACTGGCAGGACCGCGGCCGGGTGGCGGCCAAATGCGCGCTGGCGGCGATGGCAGCCTGGGCGGTGGCCCGGTACGCGGTGGGCCAGCAGGATCCTTATTTCGCTCCCCTTGCGGCGCTGCTGGGCGTGTCTGCCACGGTGGCCCGGTCGGTGCGCGAGGGCCTCCAGTACGTCGCCGGGTTCGTGCTCGGCGCCGTGCTGGCGGTTCCGGTGGCCCTGGTGCTGGGTCCGTCGATCGCGGGCATCGCGGTGGTCGTGCTGGCGGGAGTGGCGATCGGCAGCTGGCGGCGGCTGGGCGGGCAGCACACTCAGGTCACCTTCACAGCGCTGTTCGTGCTGCTGATAGGCGGCTACCAGCCGCTGCACTATCTCACTCCCCGGCTGATCGACGTGGGCATCGGGGTGGTCATCGGGCTCGCGGTCAATGTCCTGGTATTCCCGCCGCTGCAGCTGCGTCCGGCCGAGCACGCGGTCCGGCAATGGGGTGATGATGTCGCCGCCGCCCTGGACGACCTGGCCGGCGCGGCGGCCGGCCGGTATTCCCCGGGGCCGTCCTGGCCGCGGCATGACCGGCAGCTCAGCGGGGCGGCACAGCAAGCCCGCGCCGCCGCGCGGAACGCGCGGGAGAGCCTGCGGTGGAACCCGCGGGCCAGGGTCGAGCGGGCAGTGCCGCGGCCCGACGGCGCCGTGCTCGATTCCCTGGAGGAGCTGACTGCCCGGACCCGGGCCGTCGCCCGGGTCCTGCTGGACGCCGCCACCGGAGACGCCCCGCCTAGCCTCCCGGCGTCATTCGGCCAGAGCTACGCCACGATGCTGCACGCTCTCACCGGCCCGGTCCGCCAGCTGGCCGACATGCGAACTGCGCCGGCGGACCACGGCGAACTGGCGGGCGCCTGCGGCTGCCAGGACCACCTCGAACGCCAGGTCGCGCAGCTCGCCAGCCGCAAGGAGGCGAACGCCGCCCGGCACCTGGCCGACCTCAGCAGGCAGTTGATCAGCGAACTGGCCCGCACATCAGGCGACCGCAACTGAGCTGCGATCATCGCCCCGGCGAATGGCACATTAATGGCACGGCGATCTCGACCGTTGTTCAGGGACGGCCGGTGACGAATACGTATTCCCGGCTGTCATCATCGAACGGCTCTCCGGCGAAGCCGCCGTATAGTGCCTCCGCCTCCAGGCCCGCGACGTTGACCAGCCCAAGCCACTCGTTTTTCGTCGCCCACCACAGGGAAGTCCTCGCGCCGCCGTCGAGGGTGATATCGATTCGGTTGTCGCCCACCGCGTAGCGGATCGCGTGCGGCACCGGCTCCTGCTGATGCTGGCCGTCCAGGCGCGCCGCGATGTGGTGGTCGAAGGCGAAGGCGTTCCAGGCGAACCGTCCTTCGGGCCTGAGCGAGGCGGCGACCCGCTCGAAGGTACGGCGGCGGTCGGCCCAGGTCGGCAGGTGCAGCAGCGCACGGAACGGGCAGTAGATCAGCGCCGCTGGCTCGTCCAGCACCAGGTCGCGCATGTCTCCTTCGCGCAGGTCGAGTTCCACGCCCGCCTCGGCCGCCCGGATCCGGGCGTGGGCGAGCATTGCGGGTGAGGCGTCGATGCCGATGACCTGCTGGCCGGTCGCCTGGGCGACCGGGATCGCGACCCGGCCGTTGCCGATCGCCAGCTCGACCAGCGGCCCGTCCGCCTGGCGCGCCAGCTCGACATAGAAGGCGATGTCGGCGGTCATATCGGCCGACCATTGCTCGTAGCGGTCCGCGAACGCCTCGTCCCAGCTCATCTGCCCATGCTTCCATGCCGCGGTAGTAGTCGGTTCTCATCCGCCGGGCTAGCCGGCGGCGATGCCGCGGCGGGCCGCGGCTTGGGCGACCTGGTTCTCCCACCAGGCGAGCTCGCCGGTGTCGCCGAGCGCCTTCTCCCATCCGAACGTGGCCATGATGCCGATCAGGCACAGGTCGAGCTGCTGTTGCCACCAGCGGCCGGTGTCGATTCCGTTGTCCTCGAGGGCGGTCCGGAATCTGCTGATCGTGGCTTCTTTCGGCTCGGGCAACCGGGCCCGGTTGAGAGCCAGGTACCAGCACAGGTCCCAGCAGGCGGGCCCGGAGCCCGGGTAGGCCCAGTCGAGCAGGATGGTGCGCCCGTCCGGGTGGGCGCCCAGGTTGCCCATCTTCCAGTCGCCGTGCAGGAACGTGCGCGGGGTCCGCGCCAGCGGCCCGGTGAGGATCTCGGGCCGGTCGTGCACCAGCCGGGCGAGCCGCGCCAGCAGTGGCGACCGCCCGGGCAGCGCGGTCCATCCCGCCGCGGCCGCGGCGATCGGCCCTGGCACGTCGGCCGCGCCGAGCTCGGTGGCGATGTTGTCCGGAGCGAAGAACACTAGTCGTTGCGCCATCGTGGTCAGGCCGATGTCGTCATGCCAGCCCCAGAACGCGCCGGCCAGGGCGGCCATGTGCGCGACGAAGCCGGCGTGCTGGCCGGGTGGCACGACCGTGTCGCCTGGCGGAACGAGGTAGTCGCCGACATCGCGCATCACCATGGTGAGCACGGCCTGGTCTCCCTCTCCGTCCAGGTCCATCGCGACCACCGTGTGGTCGATGCAGTCCGGGGCCCGGTCCATGATCCCGGCCCGCCAGACCAGGTAAGGGCGGTGCACGTGGTCGCCGGTGACGCGCATGATCCAGTCTGATGCCGGGCTGAGCCGTTTGACGAAGTAGGCGTCCCCGCCGACGGTCACCCGCTCATAGCTGGCCCCGGCCCGTGCGTCGTCCGGGCGGATGGCCTGCCGCGACGCCGCCCTGGCCAGCAGTTCCCGGGCCGGCCCGACGGCGGCCGGCGTCATTCTGCTCGGCCGAGCATGGCCAGCAAACGTGTCTGGCCGGTGGCGTCGGCCGGGACGGGCAGCGGCCCTGCGAGCGCGCCGGCGCCGCGGAAGGCCTCCAGCTGCGGCTCGATGACCTCCTGGCAGGCCTGCATGAGATCGGCATCCAACGCGGTGTCCTGACCGGTGGCGGCGGCCACATCCCAGCCGTGGATGAACACATCCATGAACCGGTGTCCGGCATACACCGACCCGGGCACCGGTCCGTAGGAGACCGCGCACGGCGCGTCCAGCGCTCCGGGGGCACGGAAGGCCGCAGCCGCGGCCTTCGCCGACGCGGCGTAGGAGCCGACCGGATCCGGGCCGAGCACGTCGCCGTCGAGATGGTCGCCCACGTCATCAATGGTCCGCCCGGCGGCCAGTTCGGCAGCCCACAGGTTGCCCGAGACGACATGATTGACCAGCGCGCGCACATCCCAGCCGTCACAGGGAGTGTCCGCGTGCCAGCGATCCGCCGGGATGCCCGCCACGATGGTCCCGGTGGCGTCCAGCGCTTTGGCGTGCAGCTCGGCGATGTCAGTCATGATGCCCCTCACTCTCCCTATGCGTCATCGCAGGCCTCCGTCGCGATGAGTCTTCGCCGAAAGACCAGCAGCCGCTAAGGCTGCCGGGCGTAGCTGCCCGCGCCGAACCAGTCCACGGTCACCACGGGCTCATCGCCGACGACCCAGGCGTCATGGCCGCTCGGCAGGGTGGTGATGTCACCGGGGCCGGCGATGAACTCCGCGCCGTCGTCCATCCGGATCGCCAGCCGCCCGCTGACGTGATACTGGAAATGCGGCGCCTCACAGCTACTGGTGCCGGCGATCGGCTTCACGTCGCTGGACCAGCGCCATCCCGGCTGGAACACCAGCCGCCCCACCTCCCCGCCGCCAACTTTGAGGATCTCGGCTCGGCCATGGGGAAACTCGCGGGTCTCGTCGGGTTCCTGGAAGCTGCGGTGCTCGGTCTTGTCCACGATTTGCCCCCGCTTTACTCTTACCTGGATGAGGTAATCTGACCTACTGATAGGTCAGATACTTACCTACTGATAGGTCAGTCGTCAAGACTCTGGAGGGATCAATCGATGGTGGCCGAACGCCGGCGCGGCGATGCCGACACCGCAACGCGGATCCTGGACGTCGCCGAGCGACTGGCGCAGACGCGCGGGTTCAACGGGTTCAGCTACGCCGACATCGCCATCGAACTGGGGATCACCAAGGCGGCGCTGCACTACCACTTCGCTAGCAAAGCCGACCTGGGCCAGGCGCTCATCGGCCGCTACGCCGCGCGCTTCGGCGAGGCGCTGGCGGCGATCGAAGCCGGCACGACCGCGGCGCCGGCCAAGCTGCGCGGCTACGCCGGACTGTACGCCGATGTGCTCCGCAACGAGCGGATGTGCCTGTGCGGGATGCTGGCCGCCGAGTACCCGACGCTGCCCGGCGCGATGCAAGCCTCCGTGGTCAGCTTCTTCGACCAGAACGAGACCTGGCTGCAGCACGTTCTCGAGCAGGGCCGCAGCGACGACAGCCTGCACTTCACCGGATCCCCGCTCGACACCGCCCGCATGATCATCAGCTGCCTGGAAGGCGCCATGCTCGTCACGCGGCCCTATGGCGACAGCCCCCGATTCCAGGACGCCGCGGCCAGCCTCATCACCGGCCTCACCACGCCCGCAGCCGTCCAGGGCTGAACCACAGCGCCCCGCCACCTAACCCGACGACGGCAACCCCCGCCGCGCGCTACACCGCCCCGCCCGCCGGGCACACCAACGCCGAGATCGCCGCCAAGCTGTTCTCTCGGCCCGGGTACCACCTACTCGGCGCCGTCAATCACCTCCACCAGTGCCGGCACCAACATCGCCGCCGCAGGCCCGGGCGGCAGCCTGGACTTTTACTGGCAGCTCTTCAACGCCAGCACCTGGAACTCCGAGCAGGTGGCACCCCCCGGCAGCGTCGGGTAACCAGCCAGCTGCTAGCACATGGGCCGCCCTGCCCCGATCAGGGCGGCCCACCCGCGGCTTGCACACGCGTCGATGAAGAAGCGCGCGACGGCGCCTTGACTAGCCTGCACCGGCTTCTCGGCGGCAGCCAATGACCCGAGGACTGTGGTCAACTTCGGTGGTCAGCGGCCGGCTTAAAGGTCGCGGTAAGCGTGCATCCCCTGGTGGGCGCAGGTGGATTCGAACCACCGGCATCCCGCTTGTAAGGCGGGTGCTCTACCCCTGAGCTATGCGCCCTCGATCACCGTGCGGGTGACCGGGCTACCGTATCCCCACTCGGGCTCCTGGTGAACCGCCGCCGGTCAGCCCGACACGCGGTGCGATCCGAGCACCCGGTCAAGCGCCCGGGCCACCTCCTCGGCCAGCGCCGCCGCCGAATCCCCCGTGGCCGTCGAACCTCCTGCGTCCGGCGTGCCGGCTGACTCCCCCACGTGGCCGCAATCGCGGCACTCTACGTCGCCCAGCCGCCGTACCAGACGGACCGACCCGCATTGGGGGCAGCGATCGAGGTCCGAAGCCCAGTCGCGCTCCGACTGGCACTGCGGGCAGATCAGCACCTGGTGGTCCCCACGCACTCCGCGCTTCCACGGGCTCGGGCCCCGGGCCGGGTCTACCTGCCGGGCACCGCACCGATAGCAGGGCATCTCGCTGACTCCCCAACGAATCCGGCCTAGTCGAGGTCGGCCAGCGCCTTCTGGTAATCGGCGATGTCCCGGGCCTGCGGGATCGGGTTCACGACCTTCCACCGCAGCACGCCGGCCTTGTCAATGATGAAGGTCCCGCGGGTGGCGATACCCAGGTTTTCGTCGAACACCCCGTACTGCTTCGCGACCGCGCCGTGCGGCCAGAAATCAGACAGCAGCGGGAAGCCGAAGTGCTCGGCGTCCGCCCAGGCGCGATGCGCGTACGAGGAATCTACCGACACCGTGATCAGTTCGACGTCGTCCCGCGTCACATCGGGAAACTCGTCGCGCATCGCGCACAGCTCGCTGGAGCACACGCCGCTGAACGCGAGCGGGTAGAAGACCAGGACGACGTTCTTCGAGCCGCGGAAAGACGAGAGGCGCACCGGGGTGCCGTGCTGATCCCTCAGCTCGAAGTCGGGTGCCTGCTCGCCGATCTCCACCGCCATGCCAGATCCTTTCCGTCGGGCCACGTTTCCGGCCGGCACAGTATCCTGCGCCGGAACGAGTGTCAGTCTGCCACGTGCCGTGGCGGATCCGGTCACCGCCGTTCAGACGCAAGCTCCCGCCCCGGCGCCGCGTCCCGCCCGACCGGACGCCGCAGACGGCATCCGGTCCTCCGCCGCCACCAGGCCCGCGCCAAGCGCCAGCCGTCAGGCCGCGCGGGCGCCGCTAGCGCCGGGCCTTGGGCGCGACCAGCCGGGTGCCCGACCAGTCCCGGCCCACGCTCAGGCTGGATGTCTGGGACAGGCCCGCGGTCGGTGCCGCCTCGCCGATATCACTCGGCTCCACGTGGTTCGCGCGGCCCGCCTTCGGCGTGAGCAGCCAGATGTATCCGCCGTCGGCCAGCGGAGTAAGCGCGTCGACGAGTGCATCCACAAGATCGCCGTCGCCATCTCGCCACCAGAGCAGGACCACGTCGACGACGTCGTCGTAGTCCTCATCTACCAGCTCCACGCGATCCGCCGCTGCGATCGCGTCGCGCAGTTGCTCGTCACAGTCGTCGTCGTAGCCGAGTTCCTGCACCACGTGGCCCGGTTTTATGCCGAGCCGCTCGTCCAGGCCGCGCGCAGACTGCGCTTGGCCCGCGGTCGCGCTCAATGACTTCCTCCCTCTATCCCCCGCGGTCATTCCGCGTCGGCACTATCTGATGGGACAGTCCACACTGCGCCGGCTTCCCGCGCAAGAGTCATACGGCCCCAGTAGTGGAAAACTGCGCTATACGGTGGCCCGAACACGGCAGTAATCGCTTACCCGAGGAACGATAGCCGGACTTGCCGGTCCGGGTTGTCCACGTTCAGGTCGACCAGGGCGACGCTCTGCCACGTGCCGAGGGCCACCCGCCCGCCGATCACGGGCAGCGTGACGAACGGCGTCACGAAGGCGGGCAGCACATGCGTGCGGCCGTGGCCGGGCGAGCCGTGCGCGTGCTGCCACCTGTCATCGGCGGGGAGCAGCCGCGACAGCGCGTCCAGTAGATCCCGGTCGCTGCCCGAGCCGAGCTCGATGAGCGCCAGGCCAGCCGTAGCGTGCGGCACGAACACGTGCAGCAGCCCGTCGCCGCCCCCGGCGGCGCCCGCCGTGAAGTCCTGACAGGCGCCGGTGATGTCCATCACCGTCTCTCGGTTGCCGGTGTGCAGCCGGATGATCTCGGTCCTCAAGCCTTCGCTTTCTTCTGCCTCTTCTTGGGTGCCGCCTTCGCGGGCTTGGCCTTGGCCGCGGGCCTGGCTTTGGCCGCGGATCTGGTCTTGGCCGTGGGCTCGACGACGGCGTCCGGCCCGGGGAAGACCAGGCAGGTATGCCCGTCCTCGAACCGGACCTGGTAGGGCGGGCTGCCCGCCGCGCCCCGTATCTCTACGATTTCCCCGATTTTGCCTGGCTGCCCCACTGCGTTGCCGCGTACGTGGAGTCGGTCACCGACGGTGGCCTGCATGGTGCTCCCTCCTTGTTCGCGTCAGTTCCGGGTGTACCCCAGACTGGCATGGGGAGGCTGTCACGTGAAGAGCCACCGCGAGCTGAACTGCACAGCGTCCTCCTGCGGGCCGGGACGGTGATTACCTGTGGGTAGAGATGCGTTTCGGGCGCGCACGTACCACGATTGGTCTGGACAACAGAAATCGCATGAAGCGGCCGACCGCCGCACGACAAGCACGGAAGGCGAGGGCACCTCGTGGCCTCCGGACGCCAGCGTTATTCCATCATCAGTGACGGGCTGCCTACCCAGCTGCCCGATATAGACCCGGACGAGACCCGCGAGTGGGTGGAGTCTTTCGACAGCGTGGTGAGCACCCGCGGCCGCGACCGCGCACGCTACGTGATGCTCCGGCTGCTGGAGCGTGCCCGCGAGCAGCAGGTCGGCGTGCCCGGGCTGCGCAGCACCGACTACATCAACACGATCCCGCCCGAGCGCGAGCCGTGGTTCCCCGGCGACGAGCACGTCGAGCGCCGGATCCGCGCCTACATCCGGTGGAACGCCGCCGTGATGGTGTCCCGGGCCAACCGGCCCGGCCTCGGCGTCGGCGGCCACATCGCGACCTACGCGTCGGCGGCCAGCCTGTACGAGGTCGGGTTCAATCACTTCTTCCGCGGCAAGGACCACGGCGAGTCCGGCGACCAGGTGTTCTTCCAGGGGCACGCCGCCCCCGGCATCTACGCCCGGGCCTACCTGGAGGGCCGGCTGACCGAGCAGCAGCTCAACGGGTTCCGCCAGGAACTGTCCCACCCGGGCGGCGGGCTGCCGTCCTACCCGCACCCGCGGCTGATGCCGGACTTCTGGGAGTTCCCCACGGTGTCCATGGGCCTGGGCCCGATCAACGCCATCTACCAGGCCCGGTTCAACCAGTACTTGCTCGCCCGCGAGCTCAAGGACACCAGCCGCTCGCACGTGTGGGCGTTTCTCGGCGACGGCGAGATGGACGAGCCCGAGGCGCTCGGCGCGATCGGCCTGGCCGCGCGCGAGGAACTCGACAACCTCACCTTCGTGATCAACTGCAACCTGCAGCGGCTGGACGGCCCGGTCCGCGGCAACGGCAAGATCATCCAGGAGCTTGAGGCGTTCTTCCGCGGCGCCGGCTGGAACGTGATCAAGGTGATCTGGGGCCGGGACTGGGACCCGCTGCTCGCACACGACACCGACGGCGTACTGGTCAACAAGATGAACACCACGCCGGACGGGCAGTTCCAGACCTACAGCGTCGAGTCCGGCGGCTACATCAGGGAGCACTTCTTCGGCGACGACCCGCGGCTGCGGGCGATGGCCGAGCCGCTTTCCGACGACGAACTGCGCAACCTGTCCCGCGGCGGGCACGACTACCGCAAGGTGTACGCGGCGTTCAAGGCGGCCAGCGAGCACGTCGGCCAGCCGACGGTGATCCTCACCCACACCATCAAGGGCTGGACGCTCGGCCCGGACTTCGAGGCGCGCAACGCCACGCACCAGATGAAGAAGCTCACCGTGGCCGAGCTGAAGGAGTTCCGCGACCGGCTCTACCTGCCGATCGAGGATGCCGCGCTGGAGGCGGAGCTGCCGCCCTACTACCACCCGGGCGAGGACTCCGACGAGATCCAGTACATGCGCGAACGCCGGGCCGCCCTGGGCGGCTTCCTGCCCAAGCGCGTGGTCCGGTCCCGCCCGCTGCAGCTGCCGGCTGATTCGGTCTACGGCGATCTGCGCAAGGGATCGGGCAAGCAGCCTGTGGCCACCACGATGGCGTTCGTCCGGCTGCTGAAGGACCTGATGAAGGAGCCGGGGTTCGGCGCCAGGTTCGTGCCGATCATCCCGGACGAAGCCCGCACGTTCGGCATGGACTCGCTGTTCCCCACCGCGAAGATCTACTCGCCGCACGGCCAGGGCTACGAGGCGGTGGACCGCAACCTGCTGCTGTCCTACAAGGAGTCGTCCAAGGGCCAGATCCTGCACGAGGGCATCAGCGAGGCCGGCGCGATGGGCTCGGTGATCGCGGCCGGCACCTCGTACGCCACGCACGGCACGCCGATGATCCCGGTGTACGTGTTCTACTCGATGTTCGGCTGGCAGCGCACCGGCGACCAGATGTGGGCGCTCGGCGACCAGCTCGGCCGCGGGTTCCTGCTCGGGGCGACGGCGGGCCGGACCACGCTGACCGGCGAGGGGCTGCAGCACAACGACGGCCACTCGGTGCTGCTCGCGTCGGTCAGCCCCGCCTGCGCGGCCTACGACGCCGCCTGGGCGTTCGAGCTCGCCTACATCGTCAAGGACGCGCTGCGGCGGATGTACGGCTCCTCGGCCGAGCATCCCCACGGCGAGGACATCTTCTACTACCTGACCGTCTACAACGAGCCGTACCCGCAGCCGCCCGAGCCCGCCGACTTCCCGGGCGGCCCGCAAGCGCTCGAGCAGGGCATCCTGCGGGGCCTTTACCGGTACCGCGCCGCGCCGGAGAACGGGGAGCCGTCCGGTGCCGCCGCCACCGAACCCGATACCGAACGGGCAGGGACCGGTCACCAGCCCGCCAGCCAGCCGCCGCACGCGCAGATCCTCGCCTCTGGCGTCGCGGTGCGTATGGCGCTGGCCGCGCAGGAACTGCTGACCGCCGACTGGGGCGTGGCCGCCGACGTCTGGTCGGCCACGTCCTGGACCGAGCTGCGCCGCGAAGCGCTCGGCTGCGAGGAGCACAACCTGCTGCATCCCGACGACCAGCCGCGGGTGCCGTACGTCACCCGGGTGCTGGACGGCGAGCCGGGGCCGGTGGTCGCGGTGAGCGACTGGATCAAGGCGGTGCCCGACCAGATTGCCCGGTGGGTGCCCGCGCCGTTCACCTCGCTCGGCACCGACGGCTACGGGTTCTCCGACACCAGGGCCGCGGCGCGCCGGTTCTTCCACATCGACGCCGAGTCGATCGCCCTGGCCGTGCTCGGCCAGCTCGCCAGGCGCGGCGAGGTCAAGCCCGAGGTGCTCGGGCAGGCCATCGAGAAGTACCGGCTCGACGCCACCGTCAGCGAGGTGCTGTCCGCCGACTCCTGACCCAGCCGGCGCCGCAGGCTGGGAAACGGCAGCGGCTGCTCAGCAAGCGCCGCGCGCTCCCGCCCGACCGCGGGCCGGCTCCCGCCACGGCTCAAGACCGCCTGAATCACTACGGTCAGGCTCGCCAGGGAACTAGCCCGCGGTCAGGAGAACAGGGCGCGAACGGCGTCCTCGCCGGGCCGGCCGAGGTAGGTGTACGTGCCCCGGTCGCGCAGCTCGGTGGCCGCGTCGGCCAGCGCGCCATAAGCCACGCGGGCGTACGACCCGCCGACCGAGATCCGGCTGACCCCGGCTGCCGCCAGGTCGGCCACCGGCGGGCAGGCGGGCAGGGCCAGCACGTTGACCGGCCTGTCCACCGAGGTGACCACCTGGCGGATGTCGGCGAGCTCGGTCAGCCCGGGGGCGTAGAGTACGTCGGCGCCGGCCTCCTGGAAGGCCTGCAGCCGGGCGATCGTGTCAGCCAGATCGGGCCGGCCGTGCAGGTAGTTCTCTGCCCGCGCCGTGAGGACCAGGCGGACGTCGCCGCGGTGCGCGGCCTCGGCGGCGGCCGCGATCCGCTCCCTGGCCAGCGCGGGCTCGTAGATCGGCTGCTGCGCCGAGCCGCTGAAGTCCTCGATCGAGCACCCGGCCAGGCCGGCCGCGATGGCCAGCTCCACGGTGCGGGCGACGGCGGCCGGCTCGTCGGCGAACCCGCCCTCCAGGTCGGCCGACACCGGCAGCTCCGTGGCCGAGACGATGACGCGGGCGTGCTCCAGTGCCTCGTCCCGGGTGACCGCCCCGTCCGGTCGTCCCAGGGTCAGGGCGAAGCCGCTGCTCGTCGTGGCCAGGGCATGGAAGCCCAGGAAAGCCAGCACCTTGGCCGAGCCCGCGTCCCAGGGGTTGGGCAGCAGCAGCGGCTCGCCCGCCTTGTGCAGCGCCAGGAACTGGTCGGCCTGGCCAGGCTGCGTAGTCACGCCCACACCCTAGCCAACCTGATCGGTCTGCGCCGGAGTCGGCCATGTCTTTTCCTACCAATGTTGTAGATTTTAGCCCGGCCGTGGCAGGCTAGCGGCGTGAAGCAAACGCCAGGGCCGGCCGTGGCTCGCGCGGGCCGCGTGCCAGCACCCACAGACGGGGTCAGGCATCCGGAGGGCAGCGGTGTCCAGGCGGAAACGGTGCGACGCCTGGAGCGGGCCACCGGAGCCCTCGGCACCGCGGCCATGGCGGCCATGGACGAGAGGCTGCCGTGGTTCGCCGCGATGTCGGCGGAGAACAGGTCGTGGCTAGGGCTGGTCGCGCAGGCCGGGATCGCCGCGTTTGTCGACTGGGTGAAGCACCCCGAGCGCGCCAGGCCCGCGGTCACCGGCGAGGTGTTCGGCACGGCACCCCGCGAGCTGGCCCGCGCCGTCAGCCTGCAGCAGGCGGTGGAGATGGTCCGCGTCATCATCGACGTGGTAGAGGCCCGAGTGGACGAGCTGGCCGCGCCGGGCGGCCACGCCGAACTGCAGGAGGCCGTGCTCCGCTACACCAGGGAGATCGCGTTCGGCGCGGCCCAGGTGTACGCGCGGACCGCCGAGGCCCGCGGCGCCTGGGACGCCCGGCTGGAGGCGCTGGTGGTCGACTCCCTGGTACGGGGTGAGATCGAGGAGGGCCTGCAGTCCTGGGCGTCGGCGCTGAGCTGGTCATCCTCCCCGGTCTCTGTGATCGCCGGCCAGGCGGAGGGGGACAACGCCGAGCAGGTGATCGACGACCTCCGGGTGATCGCCCGGCGGGCCAGGCTCGACCTGATGGCCGGGGTGCACGGCCATCGCCTGATCGTGGTGGTCGGCGGGGCCCGCGACCCGGTTGCCGCCGCGCGGCAGCTGGCGGGGCGGTTCGGTGGCGGGCCGATCGTTGTCGGCGCCGCGGTGCCCGACCTGCAGTCGGCCACCCGATCCGCGCAGGCGGCGCTGGCCGGCCTGCGCGCCGCGCCGGCCTGGCCGGACGCGCCGCGCCCGGTAGCGGCCGACGACCTGCTGCCCGAACGGGCCATCGACGGCGACCCTCTGGCTCGTGACCAGCTGGTCGGCGATGTGTACGAGCTGCTGCTCGACGGCGGCCCCTCCCTGCTGGACACGGTGACCGGCTACCTGGAGCAGGGCTCATCGCTGGAGGCCACCGCCCGCATGCTCTTCGTCCACCCGAACACCGTCCGGTACCGGCTGCGCCGTGTCGCCGAGCTGACCGGCTATACCCCGGCCGAGGGCCGGGGCGCGTTCGCGCTCTGGGTGTCGATCGTGCTCGGCAGGCTGGCCGGCAAGCCCGGCTGATCGTTGCGCGGCGGCTCGCGTCGCGCGCGTCCGCCGCCGCGTTCCCGAAACCCCCGCCCGGTCCCACCCGCGAAACGTTGCACGCCAGGGCCGTTGCGAAGATGCGCGGGCCTGGCGCAAGAGGACGTCTGTGTTGTAGGTAACCTACAGACTTATCCGGCACAAGTTCGTTGAATACCTCATTCATATATCGGTGTTCTACAGGGCAGTGTGGAGGGATGGCGGTATAGCCGAGTGTTCTACGCCGTATGGCCGTGTGTCCTACAAGGCAGTGTGAGTGTGGAGGAATGCTAGTTATTGTCGCGCCGGGGCAGGGTGCCCAGGCTCCCGGGTTTCTCGCCCCGTGGCTGGACGTGCCCGGGGTCGCCGACCGCCTGGCCCATTGGTCGGGCCTGGCCGGGTGTGATCTCGCGCGCTGCGGCAGCACGGCCGACGCCGACGAGATCCGGGATACCTCGGTCGCCCAGCCGCTGCTGGTGGCGGCCGCGCTGGCCGCCGCCGACGCGACGTTCGGCGGGCTCGGCCAGATGGCGCCCAGCGCCGATGCGGCCGCCGGGCACAGCGTGGGCGAGCTGGCCGCGGGAGCCATCGCCGGCGTGCTGAGCGCGGATGACGCGCTGCGGCTGGTACAGGTGCGCGCACATGCCATGGCCGCCGCGGCCGCCGTCTCGCCGACCGGCATGACCGCGGTGCTCGGCGGTGACAAAGCGGAGGTGCTGGCGGCGATCGAGGAGCACGGGCTGACCCCGGCCAACGTGAACGGCGCGGGCCAGATCGTGGCCGCGGGGACGATGGAGCAACTGGACGCGTTCGCCGATCACCCCCCCGCCGGGGCGCGGCTGCGCCCGCTGCAGGTGGCGGGCGCGTTCCACACCGGGCACATGGCGATGGCCACCGGCGCGCTGCGCGGTGCCGCGGAGAACGTCACCGTGAGCGGTCCGGTCATGACGCTGCTGTCGGACGCCGACGGGGCCGCCGTCCGGTCCGGCCAGGACTGGCTGAACCGCATCGTCAACCAGGTCAGCGCCCCGGTCCGCTGGGATGAGTGCATGCGATCGATGGCCGGACTGGGCGTGACCGCGCTGATCGAACTGCCTCCGGCGGGCACGCTGACCGGCCTGGCCAAGCGCGCGCTGCCCGGCGTGGACCTGCTCGCCCTGAAGACGCCCGACCAGATCCCGGCGGCCCGCGCGCTCGCCGCCGAACACGGGCCCGCCCAGCGGCATGACGGCGCGGACCACGCCGATGCCCGTCGGCCGGGCGCGAACGGGCACCATCCCGAACGGGAGAGGGCTAAGTAGATGCGGCTAGAGCATGGCGTCCCGGGAGCGCGAATCCTGGCGTTCGGCGGATATCAGCCGTCCAACGTCGTCACCAACGATGACCTGGCCAAGACGATGGACACCAGCGACGAGTGGATCCGCAGCCGGGTCGGCATCGCCAGCCGGCGGATCGCCGGGCCCGAGGAGACCCTCGCGGACATGGCCGTCGCCGCCGGCGGCAAGGCCCTGGCGACCAGCGGCCTGTCCCCCGCCGACATCGACCTCGTGATCGTGGCCACTTGCACGCCGGAGTCGCCGATACCGAACGTGTCGGCCACCGTGGCGTACCGGCTCGGCCTCAGCGCGCCGGGGGCCTACGACGTGAACGCCGCCTGCGCGGGGTTCTGCTTCGCGCTGGCCAGCGCCAGCGACGCGGTCCGGGCCGGGTCGGCCAGGCATGTGCTAGTGATCGGCGCGGAGAAACTGTCCTCCTGGCTGGACTGGACCGACCGGTCGACGTCCATCATCTTCGCCGACGGCGCCGGCGCGGCCGTGGTCGGGCCGGTGACCGAACCCGGGCAGCAGCCCGGGATCGGCCCGGTAGCCTGGGGCAGCGCGGGCGACATGGCCGACAAGATCTGCATCGCCGACCGCAACTCGTTCATCTTCCAGGAGGGCCAGGCGGTGTTCCGGTGGGCCACCACCGAGCTGCACCCCGTGGCTCAGGCCGCCTGCGAGCGGGCCGGGATAGCGCCGCAGGACCTGGACGTGTTCGTCCCGCACCAGGCGAACCTGCGGATCGTGGAAGCGATCGCCCGCAAGCTGCGGGTCTCGAAGGCCCGGGTGGCGGACGACATCATCGAGGCCGGGAACACCTCGTCCGCGTCCATCCCGCTGGCGTTGTCCCGGATGATCGAGCGGAATGAGATCAGCTCAGGTGAGCACGCGCTGCTCCTGGGCTTCGGCGCCGGGATGTGTTACGCAGCCCAGGTGATCACGGTGCCTTAGCCGGCTCCCGGCGACCGCCGGGAGCCGAGGGTACGAACCAGGCGTAATGCCGACGACAAGAGAAGGAGACGACAGACACATGGCCATGACCGAGCAGGAGATTCTGGCTGGACTCGGCGAGATCATCGACGAGATCGCCGGAGTGCCGGCCGACCAGGTGACCCCCGACAAGAGCTTCGTTGACGATCTGGACATCGACTCGCTGTCCATGGTCGAGATCGCGGTCGCCGCGCAGGACAGGTTCGGCGTGGAGATCCCCGACGACGAGCTGAAGAACCTCAAGACCGTCAAGGACGTCGTGCTGTTCGTGCAGCGCTCGGGCGTGTCCGCCTGAGGGCACGCCTGACGCCGCGGGCATCGCGGCCGACCTGAAGCCGGAGGAGCAGATCACAGTGGGCACAGACCAGACCACGGTCGTGGTCACCGGGCTCGGCGCGACGACGCCGCTCGGCGGCGACGTCGGCAGCACCTGGGAGGCGCTGCTGGCCGGGCGCAGCGGGGCACGCCGGCTGCCCGACGACTGGCCAGCCGACCTGCCCGTGTGCATCGCCGCGCCGGCCGCGGTGGACCCGGCGACGGTGCTCGACCGCGTCCAGTCCCGGCGGCTGGACCGGTGCGAGCAGCTCGCCATCGTCGCCGCCCGGGAGGCCTGGGCCGACGCGGGGCAGCCTGACGCCGAGCCCGAGCGGATCGGCGTCGCGGTGTCCAGCGGCATCGGCGGCATTGCGTCGACGATCGCCGCCTACGACACGCTGAACTCCAAGGGCTGGCAGCGCATGTCCCCCTACACCGTCCCGATGCTCATGCCGAACGGCTCCGCCGGATGGATCAGCATCGAGCTCGGCGCGCGAGCCGGAGTGCACACGACCGTGAGCGCCTGCGCGTCCGGCGCCGAGTCCATCGCGTACGCGATCGAGATGATCAGGTCGGGACGCGCGGACATCGTGGTGGCGGGCGGCACCGAGGCCGCGATCATGCCGCTGAACATCGCGGCGTTCGCCGCCATGCGCGCGCTGTCCACCCGCAATGACGAGCCGCAACGCGCCTCGCGGCCGTTCGATAAGGGCCGGGACGGCTTCGTCCTCGGCGAGGGTGCGGCCATACTCGTGCTCGAGTCGGCCGAGCACGCGGCCCGGCGCGGCGCGCGCGTACACGCGGTGGCGGCCGGCTACGGCTACACCTCCGACGCGCACCACATCGCCCAGCCCGACCCCGACGGCGGGGGGCTGGTGCGGGTCATGCAGAACGCGCTGGCCGATGCCGGGGTGTCCGCGGGGCAGGTGGTCCACGTCAACGCGCACGCTACCTCGACCCCGGCCGGGGACATCGTGGAGGCGCAGGCGATCGCGGCCGCACTCGGCGATGCGTCCGGCGGGGCGGTGGTGACCTCCACGAAGTCGATGACCGGCCACCTGCTGGGCGGGGCGGGCGCGCTCGAGTCCATCGCTACCATCCTCGCCCTGCGCGAGAAGGTCGCACCGCCCACCATCAACCTCGACGATCCCGATGACGATGCCGGGGTCGACATCGCCACGGAGCCGCGGCCGCTGCAGCAGCGCGGCGGCGCGCCGATGGCGGCACTGAACAACTCGTTCGGCTTCGGCGGGTCCAACGTGGCCCTCGCCTTTGCCGCCGCGTGAGAAGGGGAATGGCGTGACACTGCTCGACAACCCGGTGAGGGCGACAGTCCCGGCGCCGCGGACCGCGCCCGGTGACTCGCGCCAGCCGCGCAATCGGCTGGCCGCGCTCTTCGACCCGGGCACGCTGCGCGAGATCACCCCGGCCGATGACAGCGGGATGCTGGCCGGGACCGGTGAGATCGACGGCATGACGGCAGTGGCGTTCGCCAGCGACCCCGCGATACAGGGCGGCGCGATGGGCGGCGCGGGCTGTGCCGCGATCGTGGCCGCCTACGACGAGGCCATCGCCCTCAGCGCGCCGGTCATCGGGCTCTGGCACTGCGGCGGCGCCCGGCTGCGCGAGGGCGCGGAGAGCCTGCACGCGGTGGGCACGGTGTTCGCCGCGATGACGCGGGCCTCCGGCGTGGTGCCGCAGATCTCGGTCGTGCTCGGCCCGGCCGCGGGCGGCGCGGCCTACGGGCCCGCGCTGACCGACGTGGTAATCCTGTCCGAGAACGGGCGCATCTTCGTCACCGGGCCCGACGTGGTGCGCAGCGTCACCGGCGAGGACGTGGATTCCGCGCGGCTCGGCGGCCCCGATCCGCACAGCCGCCGCTCGGGCGTGGTGCACGTGGTCACGCCCACCGACGAGGAGGCGCTGGGCGAGGCCCGGCGGCTGGCCCTGCTGCTCGGCCACCAGGGCACCATGGCGCCGTCGCGCGCGCAGGCCGCCGACGCCAGCGGCGCCAACCTGGCCGGCCTGCTGCCCGACTCACCCCGCCGCGCCTACGACGTGCACCCGATCGTGACCGGGCTGCTCGACGAGCCCGGGGCGGAACTGCACCCGAAATGGGCGCCGAACGTCCTCACCGTACTCGGCAGGCTCGGCGGCCGCACGGTGGGCGTGGTGTCCAACAACCCGCTGCGGCTGGGCGGCTGCCTGGATGCGACCTCGGCCGAGAAGGCGGCCCGGTTCGTGCGGATGTGCGACGCGTTCGGCGTGCCGCTGGTGGTCATCGTGGACGTGCCCGGCTACCTGCCGGGGGTGAGCCAGGAGTGGGACGGCGTGGTCCGCAGGGGCGCCAAGCTGCTGCACGCCTTCGCCGAGTGCTGCGTCCCGCGGGTCACCCTGATGACCAGGAAAGCCTACGGCGGCGCGTACATCGCGATGAACTCCCGCGCGCTGGGGGCGACCCGCGTGTTCGCCTGGCCGGACGCCGAGGTCGCGGTGATGGGCGCGGTCGCGGCGGTGCGGATCCTGTACCGGCGCAAGCTGGCGGAGGTGCCGCCCGAGCAGCGGCACGAACTGGAGACCGAGCTCGCGGCCGAGCACGAGAAGGAGTCGGGCGGCCTGGCCCGCGCTCTCGAGCTGGGCGTGGTGGACGAGGTCATCGACCCGGCCCACACCCGGCAGGCGATCGCCACCGCGATCGCCGAGGCGTTTCCCGCCCGCGGGACGCACGGCAACATCCCGCTCTAAGCTCAGGTCAGGGATTCCCGGACAGGCTCTGGGAGCCGATCATCGCGGCACCGCGCAGCCGTCCGGCTGCGCGGTGTCTTGTTTTCCCCCGGCCGGGCCGACGGTGCGCCGTCCCCCGGCTCAGGGTGCAGCCGATGTCTGTTTCGCGACGGGCAGGTAACGCCGGAGGAACTCCTCGGTCCGCTGCCACGCCCGGGCGGCCGGATCGGGCACGTAGAACATGGGAGCCTTCCGGTTGTGGAAGGCGTGGCCGGCGTCCTCTTCCACGTGGATCTCGACGTTGTCCCGTCCGGCCGCGGCCTGTTCGACCGCGGCGACCTGGTCGCGCGAGATGTAGCCGTCGCTGCCGCCGAAGTGGAACTGCAGCGGGCTGTCGATCTGCTCCAGCACCTCCAGGTGGCCGGGAACGGCCGAGCCGTAGAACGAGACGACGGCGTCCAGCCCATCCCGCGCGGCGAGGAAGAAGGCGATGGAGCCGCCGAGGCAGAACCCGATCACGCCCACGCCGCCGCCGACCTCGGGCAGCGACCGTAGGCGCTCCAGCGCGGCGGCGGCGTCGGCGACGCCCTGCTCGGCGTCGAAGCGGCTGCTCAGCTCCAGCGACTCGGCCAGGCCGGCCTCGTCGTGAGCGGCCTGAAACCGGGGCTTGAGGCGCCAGAACAGGTCCGGCGCCGCCACGACGTAGCCCAGGCCGGCGAGGTCCTCGCCGACAGCCCGGATGTAGTCGCTGACTCCGTAGATCTCCTGGATCAGCAGCAGTCCGGGGCCGGTGCCGGCATCCGGCAGCCACACGGTCAGGTCGAACGCCCCGTCCGGGGTCTGCACCGACTCGACGCGTGACCGTGACATGCCTGCCTCCTTGATCGACGCCTGGCAGCTTACATCGCATCAACGATGACCCGACTTGCGGCACTGCGTGCCGATATGTATCGTGCCGATATATCGATTCGATACATCTCCCCGCGTACGGCATGGGGATGGTGACAGCCTGGGAGGCAGCGGCATGTCCGGTACGCAGCTGTATGACACCATCGGCGCCACCTACACGGTCACGCGGCGCACCGACCCGCGGATCGCCGCAGCGATCTGGACTGCGCTTGGCGATGCCCGGACGGTGCTGAATGTCGGGGCTGGCACCGGCTCCTACGAGCCCCCCGGCCTTGACGTCACCGCGGTGGAACCGTCGGCGCTCATGCGTGCGCAGCGTCCCGCGGGCTCAGCGCCGTGCCTGGCCGCCGCCGCGGAGAGCCTCCCGTTCGAAGACCAGTCTTTCGACGCCGCGATGGCTGTTAGCACCATCCATCACTGGCAGGACCCGATCGCGGGCCTGCGCGAGATGCGACGCGTGGCTCGCCGCGCGGTGGTGTTCACGCACGACTCCGGTGACACCGGATGGCGTCACCGGTTCTGGCTTACTCGCGACTACCTGCCCGAGGTCGCGGGCCTCGTCGCCGGCCGGCCGCCGGTGACCGAGCTGGCCGCCGCGATCGGAGCCCGTATTGAGCCGGTACTCATTCCGTGGGACTGCGCTGACGGCTTCTTCGAGGCCTACTGGCGCCGGCCCGAGGCATACCTGGACGAGAATGTCCGTCGCGGAATATCGATCTGGGCCAGAGTCGGGCCGCAGGTCGAGAAGAGGGCAGTACACAGCCTCCGTGATGATCTCGCCTCAGGACGGTGGGCCGAGCGCAACCACAGCCTCGCCGCTCTCGACGCGGCAGAGCTTGGCCTTCGCCTCCTTATCGGCTGAACCCGTCGCATCCGGGTACGAGTCAGGCCAGCGGGTCGCCGTTCACCGGTAGCCAGCGATGCGCGGTTTGCGGTTCGCCCGGTGACCGCGCTCAGCCGGACGGGCAGGCGGCGGCGAAGGCGGCCTGGCCGAGCAGGGCGGCCAGCCCGGCCGGAGTGGGCAGCGCGTCCCGGGCCCCGGTCCCGGTGCAGGCGGCCGCGCCGGCCGCGGCGGCCGCGGTCACCGCGGCCGAAAGCGGCGCGCCACAGGCCAGGCTCCAGGCGAGCGCGCCGTTGAACGCATCGCCCGCGCCGACGGTGTCGACGACGTCGACCGAGGGCGCGCCGATCGTGACCGGCGGTTGCGCGGCGGCGAATATCGAGGCCCCGCGGCGCCCGCGGGTGACGACCACCGCGCGCGCCCCGCAGTCCAGCAGCCGGGCGACCGCGGCCTGTTCGCCGTTCGCCCCCGGCACCATCCGGGCGAGCTCGCCCTCGTTGGGGGTGAGGATCGCGCCGCGCAGCAGCTCGGACGGCAGCGGCCGCGCGGGCGCCGGGTTGATCACAGGTAGCGCGCCGGCCGCCGCCGCTGCCCCGGCCGCCGCGACCGCCGCGGCCAGCGGGATCTCCAGGCTGCACAACAGCACGCTGCTCGCGTCCAGCCAGCCGCCCAGCCGCTCGGTGACCGTCCCCGGGGCGAGGCTGTCGTTGGCCGCGCCCGCCACCGCGATGGCGTTCTCCCCTGACGCGTCCACCAGGACCACGGCCAGGCCGGTGGGGCCGGCACTGGCCGTCAGTCCGCTGGTGTCGACACCGTCCGCGGCCAGCGCCGCCCGCTCGTCGGCGGCGGGCCCGTCCATGCCGACGCTGGCCACCAGCAGGACCCGCGCGCCGAGCCGGGCCGCGGCGTGCGCCTGATTCGCGCCCTTGCCGCCAGACCTGACCGACAAGCGCCCCCCCGTAACCGTCTCCCCCGGTTGCGGCAGCCGGTCAACCCTGACGATGTAGTCCGCGTTCACCGCTCCGATCACCGCCACCCGGGGCACGGCTCACCCGCTTCCGGCGGGCTCGCCGGTGGCTTCCCCGCCCGGCCCGCCGACCGCCCGGAGCGCTGCCAGGACCAGATCCCAGAAGCCCTCGGCGTCCAGGGTGGTGGCTACCTGCACGTTCGGCGGCCGGCCGAGGAGGCCGCGGAAGTCGGTGACGGTCATCCCGGCGGTCCACTCGCCGCGTGTCTCTACGGCGACGAAGGCGTCCCGCACCGACATGAGGTCCGGCCGGGCCACCCGCGCCACGGCACATGGATCGTGCACCGGCGGCCCGTCGCCGGCGCCGGGAATGCCCGACCGCCGGTAGCTGGCCCCGTAGAAGTCCAGCAGCGCGGTCACCATCCGGCTCACGTCCGTGTCCAGCGCCCTTATCCGCTCGGTCACCTGGCTGGTGGCGATGGCCTGGTGGGTCAATTCCAGTCCCACCATGGTGAGCGGCCACCCGGCGTCGAATACGATCGCGGCCGCCTCGGGATCGGCGAGCATGTTGAACTCCGCCGCCGGGGTACGGTTGCCGCGGGTGTAGGCCCCGCCCATGAGCACGACCTCGCGGGTGTGCCCGGCGATCTTCGGCTCGCGCCGCAGCGCGGTGGCCACGTTGGTCAGCGGGCCGGTCGGCACGAGCGTGATGTCCTCGCCCTCAGCCATCAGGGTCCGCACCAGGTAATCGACGGCGGGTTCCTGTTGCACCGGCACGGCAGGCTCGCCGAACGCCGGCCCGTCGAGCCCCGACTCGCCGTGTACCTCTGCGGCGGTGACCTGCGGGCCGGCCATGGGCCGCCAGGACCCCGCGTAGATCGGCACGTCGTAGGCGCCCGCCACCGTGCAGACCCGGCGGGCGTTGAGCGTGGTCTTCTCCAGGGTCTGGTTCCCGGCGACCGTCGTGATGGCGACGAGCTCGATGTCCGGGCAGCCCAGGGCGAGCAGTATCGCAATCGCGTCGTCGTGCCCGGGATCGCAATCGAGGATGATGCGTTTCGTCACGAGCACCATCTTCGTCGTGTACTGCCCGCGGTGTTGTCCCGGTGACCTGAAAGCCAGTATCCGCGGCGGACGAGACCGTGATCGTAGGACCATGGGCGTGAGCCGGCGGCCGACCGCGGGTCGTACCCGGTGGCCGCCGGTGCGACCCCGGCCTGAACGCTGGTTTATCCGGTGGCGTGCAGCCAGCGCACGGGCGCCCCCTCCGCCGCGCAGCGGAAGGGCTCGAGCTCGTCGTCCCACGCCTGCCCCATGAGCCGGCCCAGCTCGGCCTCGAGCGAGGACGCCGGGCGCCCGGGTGCCGGACACGCGGCCACGGTCATGGCCGCGCGCAGGCGGTTCTCCGGGATCAGCACGTCCCCGTTCGCCGAGATCACGCACGAGAACGTGCCCAGGGCCGGGGTGTAGCTGTACCGGATCGCGTCGCAGCCCGGGCTCGCCTCCTCGGTGACCTCGAAGCGCAGCCGGTTCCAGCCCGCAAGCGCCGAGGTGATGGTCCCTGCGGCGCCGTCGCGAGCGGTCCAGTTCAGCTCGGCGCGCAATGAACCGGGCGCGGCCGGCTGGACTACCCAGGGCAGGTTCACAGGCACGCCAATGGCCCCGGCCACTGCCCACTCGATATGCGGACACAAGGCCGGGGGTGCGGAATGGACGCTAAGAACGCCGTGTACGGACACCGATACCTCCTGCGAGCGGACGAGGCGTGCCTTCCCCAGCGACCTCGCTCCCGCTCACCGCAGACCGGTTCGCGGCGTACTTATGTCCCGGGCACCGCCCGGTTCCGCCTCCCATTGTGCCCCAGCCTCGCCATCAGCACCAGTACCCAAATACGCCGGCGCGGCCGGCCTCCGGCCCGGGGCGCGTCCCAGTCCGGCTCTCAGGCCTTCCGCCCCACCCCGCCCAGCATGTGCACCTGGGTCGTCCGGGTGTCGGTGCCCGCGCCGGGCCGCCACTGCACCACGTTCACCAGCCCCGGCTCTTCCAGCTGGCAGCCCGCGAAGAACTCCATGATCTGCTCCCCGGACCTGGCCACGCCGGGCGTGCGCGCGGACCGGTACAGATCGCTGACCCCCGAGGCCACCTCATGGTCCACGTTCTCGGACGTGATCGCGGAGATCACCAGGTAACCGCCCGCGGGCAGCCGGTCCCGGAACCCGGCCACGATCTGGCCGGGATTCTCCTCGTCGCCGATGAAGTGCAGCACCGACAGGAAGAGCACTGCGACGGGCTCGGCAAAGTCGATCAGCCCGGTCAGGGCGGGGTCACCGAGTACCTCGGCGGGGTCCCGGAAGTCAGACTTGACCGCGATCACGCCGTCGCCGGTGGCCAGCAGGGCGCGGCTGTGCGCGAGCACCACCGGGTCATGATCCACGTACACCACGCGGGCACCCGGGGCGATCTGCCTGGCTACCTCGTGCACGTTCGGCGAAGTGGGGATGCCGGTGCCGAGGTCGATGAACTGACTGATACCGGCCCGGGCCAGGAAGCGGACCGAGCGGACCAGGAAATCCCGGTTGTCCCTGGCTATCTTCTGCGCGTCCGGGACCAGCGCGACCAGCTTGGCCGCCGCCTCCCGGTCGGCG
>DASXLW010000111.1:0-13355 GCA_036496025.1 Streptosporangiaceae bacterium | reverse complement strand
CCACCACGGGGCGGGTGACCTGGAAGTCGTAGAAGTCTTCGGGGTCCATGGCGGCCACGGGCTTGGCGTGCCACTCCTCGCCCAGGTGGCTGATCACCCCGCTGGCGGCCTCACCTGCGTCGTTCCATCCCTCGAACGCGGTCACCAGTACCGGTGCGGTGAGCTTTCCCACGCCGTTGAGCTCGATCACCCACCACCTCCTCCCGGGCCAGCCAGCGCACCTCGTAACCAGGACGACTCCAGGTTACGTGGTCAACTAGGATCACTGGGTGACCAGCCCGGGGGGGTGTCCGCTTTATTCCAGGAGGCGCCGGTCGGCTGGCCACTAGAATGGGGGGAAGATGAGCAACACTGTGACCCCGCTGCTGCAGGTCATGGCCGAGCGAGTCGTAGTCGCCGACGGGGCCATGGGCACCATGCTGCAGGCCAGCGCCGCGTCGGTCGATGACTTCCTCGGCCACGAGGGCTGCAACGAGATACTGAACCAGACCAGGCCGGACATCGTCGGGTCGGTTCACGACCGGTACCTCGAGGCCGGCGTGGACTGCGTCACCACCAACTCGTTCGGCGCGAACCTCGGCAATCTCGGGGAGTACGGGCTCACCGCCCAGATCGACGAGCTGTCGGAGTCGGCGGCCCGCATCGCCCGGCAGGCCGCCGACGGCTGGACGACCGCCGCCCGGCCGCGCTGGGTACTCGGCTCGATCGGCCCGGGGACGAAGCTGCCCACGCTGGGCCACGTTGCGTTCGCCGAGCTGCGCGACACCTACCAGCGCAACGCCGCGGGCCTGCTCCGCGGCGGCGCCGACGCCCTCATCGTGGAGACCAGCCAGGACCTGCTGCAGGCCAAGGCGGCCGTGGTGGGGGCCAAGCGCGCCATCGCCGCGGCCGGCGCCAGCGTGCCGCTGATCGTGCAGGTGACGATCGAGACCACAGGCGCGATGCTGCTCGGCAGCGAGATTGGCGCCGCGCTCACCGCCCTGGAGCCGCTCGGCGTGGACGCCATCGGGCTGAACTGCGCCACCGGGCCGGGCGAGATGAGCGAGCATCTGCGCTACCTGTCCCGGCACGCGCGGATCCCGCTGTCCTGCATGCCGAACGCCGGGCTGCCCGAGCTGACCGCCGACGGCGCCCGTTACCCGCTGACCCCCGGGCAGCTGGCCGACGCGCACGACAGCTTCACGGGCGAGTTCGGGCTGGCCCTGGTCGGCGGCTGCTGCGGTACCACTCCCGAGCACCTGGCGGCCGTGGTGGACCGCGTCCGCGGCCGGGCGGTGGCCAGCCGGCGGACCCGGCCCGAGCCCGGCGTCGCCTCGCTCTACCAGCACGTCCCGTTCCGCCAGGACACGGCGTTCCTGGCCATCGGCGAGCGAACGAACGCCAACGGGTCGAAGGCGTTCCGCGAGGCGATGGCCGCGGGAAGGCTGGACGACTGCGTGGAGATCGCGCGCCAGCAGACCAGGGACGGTGCGCACCTGCTCGACCTGTGCGTGGACTACGTGGGGCGGGACGGCGTGGCCGACATGAAGGACCTCGCCGGGCGGCTGGCCACCGCGGCCACGCTGCCGCTCGTGCTCGACTCCACTGAGCCCGAGGTGATCACGGCCGGACTGGAGCTGCTCGGCGGCCGCGCGGTGGTCAACTCGGTCAACTACGAAGACGGCGACGGGCCCGACTCGCGCATCGCGCGGATGATGCCGCTGGTCAAGGAGCACGGCGCCGCCGTGATCGCGCTCACCATCGACGAGCAGGGGCAGGCCCGCACGGCGGACTGGAAGGTCGCCGTGGCCGCCCGGCTGATCGATGACCTGACCGCCAACTGGGGCTTGCGGACCTGCGACATCATCGTGGACTGCCTGACCTTCCCCATCGCGACCGGGCAGGAGGAGACCCGCCGGGACGCGATCGAGACCATCGAGGCGATCCGCGAGGTCAAGAGGCGGTACCCGGACGTGCAGACCACGCTGGGTGTCTCCAACGTCTCCTTCGGCCTCAATCCGGCGGCCAGGGCCGTACTGAACTCGGTCTTCCTGGACGAGTGCGTGCGAGCCGGCCTGGACTCGGCGATCGTGCACGCGTCGCGGATCATGCCCATCGCCCGGATACCTGACGAGCAACTGCAGGCCGCCCTGGACCTCGTCTACGACCGGCGACACGAGGGGTACGACCCGCTGACCCGGCTGCTCGAGCTGTTCGAGGGGGTGGACGCGGCCGCGGTCAAGGCGACCCGGGCGGCCGAGCTGGCCGGCCTGCCGCTCTGGGAGCGGCTGAAGCGCCGGATCATCGACGGCGAACGGGCCGGCCTGGAGGCGGACCTGGACGAGGCGCTGGCCCGCAGGCCCGCCCTGGAGATCGTCAACGACGTGCTGCTGGACGGCATGAAGACGGTCGGCGAGAGGTTCGCCTCCGGCCAGATGCAGCTGCCGTTCGTGCTGCAGTCCGCCGAGGTGATGAAGGCGTCGGTCGGTTATCTCGAGCCGTACATGGAGCGGTCGGGCGAGGCCGGCAAGGGGACGATCGTGCTGGCCACGGTGCGCGGCGACGTGCACGACATCGGCAAGAACCTGGTCGACATCATCTTGTCGAACAACGGCTACGACGTGGTGAACATCGGGATCAAGCAGCCGATCTCGGCCATCGTGACCGCGGCGGAGGAGCACGACGCGGACGTGATCGGCATGTCCGGCCTGCTGGTGAAGTCCACCGTGGTGATGCGGGACAACCTGACCGAGCTTAACTCGCGCGGGCAGGCCGGCCGGTGGCCGGTGCTGCTGGGCGGGGCGGCGCTCACCCGCTCCTACGTGGAACAGGATCTGGCCGCGCTGTTCGACGGCGAGGTGCGCTACGCCCGCGACGCGTTCGAGGGGCTGCGGCTGATGGACGCGTGCATGGCGGTGAAGCGCGGCGAGTCAGGGGCGGCGCTGCCAGCGCTGCGGCCGCGACGGGTGCCCGGCAGCGCCTCGGGGGCGCGGCTGGCCGTGACCGCGCCGGAGGACATGCCGTCGCGCTCGGACGTGGCCACCGACAATCCCGTCCCGGCCCCGCCGTTCTGGGGGGACCGGATCGTCAAGGGGATCGCGCTGGCCGACTACGCGGCCTACGTCGACGAGCGCGCCACGTTCATGGGCCAGTGGGGGCTCAAGGCCTCCCGGGGCGGCGGGCCGACCTACGAGGAGCTGGTCGAGACCGACGGCCGGCCGCGGCTGCGGATGTGGCTGGAACGGCTGCGGACCGAGGGCCTGCTCGAGGCGGCCGTGGCATACGGCTACTTCCCGTGCGTGAGCGAGGGCAACGATCTCGTGGTCCTGGATGAGTCCGGGGGCGAGCGCGAGCGGTTCGCCTTCCCCCGGCAGCGACGGGATCGGCACCTGTGCCTGGCGGACTTCTTCCGGCCGCGGGAGTCCGGCCAGACGGACGTGGTGGCGTTCCAGCTCGTCACCGTCGGATCGAAGATCAGCCAGGCGACCGCCGAGCTGTTCGCGAAGAACGCCTATCGCGAGTACGCCGAGCTGCACGGGCTGTCGGTGCAGCTCACCGAGGCGCTGGCCGAGTTCTGGCACACGCGGATCAGGGCCGAGCTCGGCTTCGGCGGCGACGACCCGGACGACCTGGACGACTTCTTCCGGCTCGGGTACCGCGGCGCGCGCTTCTCCTTCGGCTATGCCGCCTGCCCCGACCTGGAGGAACGGGCCAAGGTGATGCGGCTGCTGGCGCCGGGGCGGATCGGGGTGGAGATGTCCGAGGGGTACCAGCTCACCCCCGAGCAGGCCACCGATGCCCTGGTCGTGCACCACCCCGAGGCGAAGTACTTCAGCGTCTGATGGCGCTCCAGGCCGTGCTGTTCGACATGGACGGCCTGCTCGTCGACACCGAGCCGCTCTGGTTCGAGATCGAGAGCGAGGTCATGGCCCGCCTGGGCGGTGACTGGAGCCAGGCCGACCAGGCCGAGCTGGTCGGCGGGTCGCTGCAGACGACCCTCGACTACCTGCTGGGCAAGGCCACCAGGCCGGTCTCCCGCGAGCGGCTGGCCCGGTGGATGCTGGACGGGATGGTCTCGCGCCTGAACCGGTCGCCGGTGACGCTGCGGCCCGGGGCTTTCGATCTGCTCGCCGAAGTGAGAGCGGCCGGGGCGCCGTATGCGCTAGTGACCTCGTCCGAGCGGGTGATCATGGACGCGGTGCTCCGCGGGACGGGGCTGGAGTTCCCGGTGACCGTGTGCGCGGAGGACGTGACCAGGATCAAGCCCGACCCGGAACCGTACCTGCTGGCCACCAAGCTGCTCGGGGTCGATCCGGCCAGCTCGGTGGTGCTCGAGGACTCACCCAACGGAGTGATCGCAGCCGAGGCGGCCGGCTGCCGGGTGATCGCGGTGCCGAACGTCGCGCCGGTGCCGTCGGCGCCCGGCCGGGTCATCGTGGACTCGCTGACCGAGGTGAGCCTGGGCCGGCTGCGCGAGCTCGCGGGCGGGGCAGCCGATCTCAGCTGATGCCGCGGTTGCGCAGTATCTGCTCGATCTCGCTAAAGTCGTCGTCGTCGGTGGCCGCGGGCGCCCGGGAGGAACGAGCCGCGATGGCCTGGCCTTTCTTGCCCGTGGGCGCGCCAGCCTGGCCGTCCCCGCCCTTGACCTCCTTGGCCGGCTTGTCGCCGCGGCTGCGCAGCATGCCGGAGACCACGAAGATCACGATCGCGAGCCCGGTGACCGCGATACCGGCCCACTTCTCCGGGGAGAAGACGAACGACGAGGCGAAGTCACCGATGGCGACGCCCATCTTCCAGATCATCTCGATCGCACCGGTCAGGTAGGCGGCCAGCGGCAGCAGCGACCAGGCGACGCCGCGCAGGCCGGCCCGCAGGCCGCGCCGGCGGAAGACCAACCAGCTCAAGACCAGGCCGAAGCCGGTCAGCCCCGCGCACAGCGGGAACCAGGCGATTTGGTTATAAGTCGACATGAGGCCGCCCCTTGTCCGCGTCCCTACGTTTCATGGTTGCACACTTCCGCCACTGCCCAGCCACGGCGGTCATGGGTGTAGTGAAGTACAGTCACGTATCCAGAATCAAGTAATATCTTGATTACCGCAACTGCGACCGCGGCCGAGGCCGCAGTTGCGGCCCCGCGGCGCCGCCTGCCCCGGCCCGCCCCGACGGCAGGCAGGCCCGCGCTGGCCCGGTCCGGGATCACCTCGGCCGGGCGTCAGCGGCAACGGGCAGGCCCGGATCGGCCTCAGCGGGCCGGGGCGGACCGGCATCATCGGCGGCCGTAGCCGCAGGCAGGGCCGGATCGGCCTCGGCGGGCCTGGCCTCCGGAAGCGGCGGCGGGGTACCACCGAACGCCGGGCAGATGAGCTTGTGCGCGCACCAATCGCAGACCCGGCTCGGCCGGGGCCGCCAGTCACCCGACTCCCGGGCGCGCTCGATGGCCCGCCACAGCGCCAGGATCTTGCGCTCGGTCGCGCGCAGGTCCGCCTCGTCCGGCTGGTACCTGAGAATCTCGCCGTTGCCGAGGTACATGAGCTGCAGCAGCCGCGGCACCGCGGCGCGGGTCCGCCACAGCACGAGGGCGTAGAACTTCATCTGGAACAGCGCGCGGGCCTCGAACTCCTCGCGCGGAGCGGTGCCGGTCTTGTAGTCGACGATCCGGACCGCGCCGCCGCTCGCCACGTCCAGCCGGTCCACGTAGCCGCGCAGCCGCAGGCCCGACTCCAGCGTGGTCTCCACGTACAGCTCTCGCTCGGCGGGCTCGATCCGCCGGGGATCCTCCATGGTGAAGTAGCGGTCGAGCATTTCGGTGACTTCCGCGGTCCACGCCTCGCGGCCGGGTTCGCCGTCGAACAGCGTGGCGAGCTCGGGCGACTCCGCGACCAGCCGGTCCCACTCCGGGCCGGCCAGCGAACGGGCGAGCTGCGGGGTCCGCTCGGCGGCGGGCCGGTCGAACAGCCGCTCGAGCACCGCGTGCACCAGCGTGCCGCGGGCGGCGGCGGGGCTCGGCGGCTCGGGCAGCCGGTCGATGACCCGGAACCGGTACAGCAGCGGGCAGGTCATGAAGTCGCCGGCTCTCGACGGGGAGATCGCCGGACCCCTCGGCCGGTCCTGGTCCGGCGCGGGCCCCCTCGGCTCGCCCTGGTCCGGCGACGGCATCACGTCCAGGCGTGACGGGTCATCCGGCGCGGTCTGCGAGTCGCTCACGAGAGGGAGCGTAGGGTAGGCCACCGACAACCGCGGGTATTTGGGCCGGCGCGGCCGCCGCCGGGACGGCCCGCCCGGCCGGCTGGCCTAGCTGCCCGCCTGACCCGGGGGCGCGCGGCGGTCGCGCCGCCCCCCGACCGGACCCGATGTCACGTAGCATCGTAAGTGTGGCAGGTATGACGCCCGAACGGCCCGCTCCGCAGCAACGCGACCCGCAGCCGGGGCTCGTCATCGCGCGCCCGTTCGGGATTCCGGTCTATATCTCGCCGTACTGGTTCCTGATCGCCGGCGTGTTCATCTTGCTGTACTCGAACAGCCTCCAGCAGGCCGTGCACGGCAACCTGCGCTACGTGGTCGCGGCGGTCTTCGTCGTCCTGCTCTACGCCTCCGTGCTCGTCCATGAGCTGAGCCACTGCGTCGTGGCGCGGGCATTCGACCTGCCCGTCCGCCGGGTGCTGCTGTACCCGCTCGGCGGGTTCTCCGAGATCGAGAAGGAAGCCCCCACCCCGGCCAGGGAATTCCTGGTCGCCGCCGCCGGACCCGCGATCTCTCTCGTCCTGGCCGCCGTCGGGTACGGGCTGAGCACGCTGGTCCCGCACGGCACGGGGCACGTGCTGGTCACCCAGCTGATGTGGGCCAACCTGCTAGTCGGGCTGTTCAACCTGCTGCCGGGGCTGCCGCTGGACGGCGGCCGGATGCTGCGCGCCGCAATCTGGAAGGTCACCCGGCGCCCTGGCACCGCTACGATCGGCGCCGCCTGGACCGGACGCGTGATCGCCGCCGCCCTGCTGATCGTGCCGTTCGCGCTGTTCGCCCGGGACAGCAACACCAACCAGATCTTCGACGCCGCGTGGCTGGCGGTCATCGCCGCCTTCATGTGGCTGGGCGCCGGGCAGGCGATCAAGGTCACCAAGGTCCGCGAGAAGCTGCCCGGGCTGCAGGCCCGGCTGCTCGCCCGGCCGGCGATCCCGATCCCGGCCAGCCTGCCGCTGGCCGAGGCGATCAGGCGCGCGGACGAGGCCCAGGCCCGGGCGCTCGTCGTGGTCGACCACGAGGACAAGCCGATCGCGATCGTGAACGAATCCGCGGTGATGGCCACCCCGCCGCAGCGCAGGCCCTGGATTGAGGCGGGCTCGCTGGCCCGGACCCTCGATGAGAGCTTGGTGCTGCCCGCCGACCTGTCCGGGATGGCCCTGCTCGAGGCGGTACGCAAGTCGCCGGCCTCGGAGTACCTGCTCGTGGAGCCGTCCGGCAAGGTATTCGGCGTGCTCGCGGCCCAGGATCTGGATCACGCGTTCGCCCGCGGCTGACCGCAGCGGGCGCGGCCATGGCTGCGCCGCTACCCTGGCGGGCGTGAACCGTGAGTGCCGCAACAATCAGCGCCGCGGCCCGCTCCGCGCCGGGGACCAGGTCCAGCTCACCGACCCGAAGGGCCGCAAGCACCTGGTCACCCTGGCCACCGGGGAATCGTTCCATACCCACCGCGGCGCGCTGGCCTACGACGAGCTGATCGGCCAGCCGGACGGCAGCGTGGTGCATTCCTCCGGCGGCACCCCCTACGTGGCGCTGCGGCCGCTGCTCGCCGATTTCACCCTGGGCATGGGGCGGGGGGCGGCCGTGGTCTACCCGAAGGACGCGGCGCACATCATCGCGTTCGGCGACATCTTCCCCGGGGCCCGGGTCATCGAGGCGGGCGCGGGCTCGGGGGCGCTGTCCTGCTGGCTGCTGCGCGCGGTCGGCGACGACGGGCTGGTCGTGTCCTACGAGCGCAGGCCCGACTTCGCCGAGGTGGCCCGCAGGAACGTCGAGAAGTTCTTCGGCGGGCCGCACCCGGCCTGGCGGCTCACCGTGGGCGACCTGGCGGATGCCGCCCCGGCCCAGTCCGAGCCGGCCGGGGAGAGGTTCGACCGGGTCGTGCTCGACATGCTCGCCCCATGGGAGTTTGCCGCCGCCGCCGAGCGGCTGCTCGTCCCCGGCGGCCTGGTCTGCTGTTACGTCGCGACCACCACGCAGCTGTCCCGCATCGCCGAAGCGCTGCGCGGGCAGGGCAGCTTCGACGAGCCCGCGGCCTGGGAGTCGCTGCTGCGGGGCTGGCACGTGGACGGGCTCGCGGTCCGGCCCGAGCACCGGATGGTCGGGCACACCGGCTTCCTCGTCACCGCGCGCAGGCTCGCCGACGGTGTGACACCGCCGCCCAGACGGCGCCGGCCGGCCAAGGGCGCGCACGGTGCGGACGCCGGGTGACCGTGAGCCGGGAGCACCCTTGGTCACCGATCCGGGTCGGGCGTTTCCGTATTGTGACCAGAGGTTTCCGTATCGTGACGAGAGAATGCCAACACGGGGGCCGCGCCAGGTTACGTCTGCCCCCCGGATAGGTAGGGTCTAGGTGAGTGACTCTCGGAAGGGGGTGAAGGGCGTGGCCGCTCGCGAGGATAGCCCGCGCGGCGCGCGGCATGACGACGAGGTCAATGGCCTCACGACGCAGATCTCCTTCCTGGAGGAGGAGGTCGCCGCGCTGCGCCGCCGACTGTCTGATTCGCCGCGCCATGTCCGGCTGCTCGAGGAGCGGCTGCGCGAGGCCGAGGCGAGCATAGCGACCGTGACCGGCCAGAACGAGCGACTGGCCAGCACGCTGCGGGAAGCGCGCGACCAGATCGTGGCGCTCAAGGAGGAGGTCGACCGGCTGGCCCAGCCGCCGTCCGCGTTCGGCGTGTTCCTCAGCGCCTGCGAGGACGGCGCGGCGGACGTGTTCACCGGCGGCCGCAAGATGCGGGTCAACGTCAGCCCGGCCGTCGACCTCGAGGAGCTGAAGCCCGGTCAGGAGGTCGTGCTCAACGAGGCGCTCAACGTCGTGATCGCGCAGGGCTACGAGACGGCCGGCGAGGTCGTCATGCTCAAGGAGATCCTCGAAGACGGCGACCGGGCCCTGGTCATCGCGCACGCCGACGAGGAGCGCGTGGTGCGCCTGGCCGAGCCGCTGCGCAAGGCCACGCTGCGCGGCGGCGACTCGCTGCTGCTGGAGCCGCGCTCGGGCTACGTCTACGAGCGCATCCCCAAGGCCGAGGTCGAGGAGCTGATCCTCGAGGAGGTGCCCGACCTCACCTACTCCGACATCGGCGGCCTCGGCCCCCAGATCGAGCAGATCCGCGACGCGATCGAGCTGCCGTACCTGCACGCCGACCTGTTCCGCGAGCACCAGCTCCGGCCGCCCAAGGGTGTGCTGCTGTACGGGCCGCCGGGCTGCGGCAAGACCCTGATCGCCAAGGCCGTGGCGAATTCCCTGGCCAAGCAGGTCACGGCGAGGGCGGCGGCCGCGGCGGCCAATGCCGAGGCCGACGGCGGCTCCGCCGGGAAGCCCGCCGCCGCGGGCGGCGACTCGCCGGAGGTCGCGGTGGGCCAGGCCCAGGAGAGCAGGAGCTTCTTCCTGAACATCAAGGGGCCGGAGCTGCTGAACAAGTACGTGGGTGAGACCGAGCGGCACATCAGGCTGGTGTTCCAGCGGGCCAGGGAGAAGGCCAGCGAGGGCATGCCGGTGATCGTGTTCTTCGACGAGATGGACTCGATCTTCCGCACCCGGGGCTCCGGGGTGTCCAGCGACGTGGAGAACACCATCGTCCCCCAGCTGCTGAGCGAGATCGATGGGGTCGAGGGCCTGCAGAACGTGATCGTGATCGGCGCGTCGAACCGGGAGGACATGATCGACCCGGCCATTTTGCGGCCGGGCCGGCTGGACGTGAAGATCAAGATCGAGCGGCCGGACGCCGAAGCCGCCAAGGACATCTTCTCCAAGTACGTGGTGTCCGCCCTGCCGCTGCACCCCGACGACCTGGCCGAGAACGGCGGCTCGCGGCCCTCCGCGGTGGACGCGATGATCCAGCGCGTCGTGGAGCGGATGTACAGCGAGACCGAGGAGAACCGGTTCCTCGAGGTGACCTACGCCAACGGCGACAAGGAAGTCCTGTACTTCAAGGACTTCAACTCCGGCGCGATGATCGAGAACATCGTGGACCGGGCCAAGAAGATGGCGATCAAGGAATTCCTGGAAACCGGGCAGAAGGGGCTTCGTGTCGCGCACCTGCTGGCGTCCTGTGTCGATGAGTTCAAGGAGAACGAGGACCTGCCCAACACCACCAACCCCGACGACTGGGCGCGCATCTCCGGTAAGAAGGGCGAGCGGATCGTCTACATCAGGACGCTGGTGTCGGGCAAGAGCGGTACCGAGGCGGGACGCTCGATCGACACCGTCGCCAACACCGGGCAGTACCTGTAGCGTGCCGCAGCTAGGCTCTGTCCCATGAGCGTGCGGCGGGTCATGGGCGTGGAAACCGAGTACGGCATCGCCGTGCCCGGCCAGCCGGGCGCGAACGCGATGGTCACCTCGTCGCAGGTAGTCAACGCCTACCAGGCCGCCAGCGCGGCCCGGGCGCGGCGGGCCCGCTGGGACTTCGAGGAGGAGAACCCGCTCCGTGACGCGCGCGGGTTCGACCTGACCCGGGAGGCGGCGGACTCCTCCCAGCTGACCGACGAGGACCTCGGCCTGGCCAATGTCATCTTGACCAACGGGGCCAGGCTGTACGTCGACCACGCGCACCCGGAGTATTCCGCGCCCGAGTGCACCAACCCGCTGGCCGCCGTCATCTGGGACAAGGCCGGGGAACGGGTGATGGCCGAGGCCGCGGCCCGCGCGGTCACGATGCCCGGCGGTTCGGCCATCCAGCTGTACAAGAACAACACCGACAATAAGGGCGCGTCGTACGGCTGCCACGAGAACTACCTGATGCGCCGGGCCACGCCGTTCGCCGACATCGTGCGCCACCTGACCCCGTTCTTCGTGTCGCGGCAGGTCGTCTGCGGCGCCGGCCGGGTGGGCCTGGGCGCGGACGGCCGGGGCGAGGGCTTCCAGGTCAGCCAGCGCGCCGACTTCTTCGAGGTCGAGGTCGGGCTGGAAACCACGCTCAAGCGGCCGATCATCAACACCCGGGACGAGCCGCACGCTGATCCGGAGAAGTACCGGCGCCTGCACGTGATCATCGGTGACGCGAACATGAGCGAGATCTCCAGCTACCTCAAGCTGGGCAGCACCGCGCTCGTGCTGGCGATGATCGAGGACAAGTTCCTCGACGGGGATCTCGCGGTGGAGGCGCCCATCGCCGAACTGCGGGCGATCTCCCACGACCGCGAGTGCAGGCACCTGGTCGCGCTGCGGGACGGCCGCCGGATGACCGCGGTCCAGCTGCAGATGGAGTACCTGGAGCGGGCCAGGAAGTACGTGGAGGACCGGTTCGGCGACAGCGCGGACGAGATGACCGTCGACGTGCTCGACCGGTGGGAATCGGTGCTCAACCGGCTCGCCGAGGACCCGATGACGCTGTCCCGCGAGCTGGACTGGGTGGCCAAGCTAGAACTGCTCGAGGGCTACCGGACGCGGGACGGGATCGGCTGGGGCCATCCCCGGCTGCAGCTTGTCGACCTGCAGTATTCCGACATCCGCCCGGACCGGGGCCTGTACAACCGGCTGGCCGCCCGCGGCCGGATGCTGCGGCTGACCGACGAGGCCGCCGTGGCCAGCGCGGTGGAGAATCCCCCGGAGGACACCCGGGCCTACTTCCGAGGCCGCTGCCTGCAGAAGTACGCGGACGCGGTCGCCGCCGCCTCCTGGGACTCGGTGATCTTCGACATCCCGGGCCGCGAGTCACTGCAGCGGGTGCCGACGCTGGAGCCGCTGCGCGGCACTCGCGCCCACGTGGGCGGGCTGCTGGACAGCTGCGACAGCGCGGCCGACCTGGTCTCGGCGCTGACCGGGCACGACTAGGCCCAGGTTCACTTCCGGCCCGGAGGATTGAGCGGGACGTCCCCGGGCGAGGATAGCGTTGAGAACGCAGGGACTGGGACGATCCCTGCCACCCCGGGGGGTCCCCCGGGAAACGGAGGTTACCGGAATGGCGACAAAGGACACGTCAGGACAGCGGCAGACCACGCGGCGCGGCGAGGAGACCGAGGAGACCGAGCCGCAGGCCGCCGAGGATGTCAAGGAACGGCAGGAGGCCCTGTCCGACGACGTGGACGCGATCCTGGACGAGATCGACGAGGTGCTCGAAGAGAACGCCGAGGAGTTCGTCAGGTCCTACGTGCAGAAGGGCGGGCAGTGAGGGCGCGCTGCCACGCAGTAGGGTCTGATCTGGTACCCGATGGTAAGGACGGGAAGGATCCCCGGTGGGTTCTGATTTCACGGTCGGCGGGCGGTTTCCTGCGGCGTTCATGAGCGCCGGAACGTCGTCGTTCGCCGATTTCCTCTCCGGCTACGCGCCCAGCATGCTGCCGGGCCACGGGACGTCTGGCCTGCCCGCCAGCGGCCCGCTGGCCGACCTGCCGCATGGCACGACGATCGTGGCCGCCGCGTGCGATGGCGGCGTCGTGATGGCGGGCGACCGCAGGGCCACGGCCGGGAGCATGATCGCGCAGCGCGACATCGAGAAGGTGTTCCGCAGCGACGAGTTCTCCAGCGTCGGGATCGCCGGGGTGGCCGGCGTCGGCGTCGAGCTCGTCCGGCTGTTCCAGGTCGAGCTGGAGCACTACGAGAAGCTGGAGGGCCGTGCGCTGTCCCTGGAGGGCAAGGCCAACCGGCTGGCCACCATGGTCAGGGGCAACCTCGGGGCCGCCATGCAGGGCCTCGTGGTCGTGCCGTTGTTCGCCGGCTACGACGAGGACTCCGGGACGGGCCGGATCTTCAGCTACACCCCGGATGGCGGACGGTTTGAGGAGCACCGGTTCTACTCGATCGGCTCCGGCTCGGTCTTCGCCCGGGGCTCGCTGAAGAAGCTCTACCGCGAGGGCCTGCCGGTGCAGGACGCGATCGTGGTCTGCATGCAGGCTCTCTACGACGCGGCCGACGACGACTCGGCCACCGGAGGGCCCGACCTGACCAGGGGCATATACCCGGTCGTGGCCACGGTGACCGCCGACGGGTTCCGCCGGGTGCCCGAGGCCGACGCCGGGCAGATCGTCCAGGCCGTGGTGCAGGAGCGGCTGCAGGCACCGGACGGGCCGACCGCGCCGCTGCGGCCCGAACGAGCCAGCTAGCCGCGCTGCCCGCGCCCAGGGTCTCCGCCATACGAGCAAAGGACTGAAGCGGTGAGCATGCCGTTCTACGTGTCGCCCGAACAGGCGATGAA
>DASXLW010000110.1:0-28741 GCA_036496025.1 Streptosporangiaceae bacterium | reverse complement strand
GACGTGCTCCACCCGCGCCCGGGCGGTGGCGGGACGACGCCGGCCGCGATGATGCATGGCCGAGTTGACGGAGCTCTGAGAGGGCCGGACCGATCGCCGGGAGACCGATCCGGTCTTGGGCGGTGCAACCGTTTGCGTGTACTTTTCTCCTACCCGATTGTCCTTGTCAAGGATGCGTCACGTCCCCTCGCCGGCCGGCCGGCGAGGGGCCTGGCCGGGTTCGCCGAGCCCGTCATCGACGGGCACGTCCTCGGGCATGATCTGGTAGCCGGACGCCCCGGCCTGCAGTTCGAGCAGAACAGCGAAATCCTCCTCCGTGCGGCCCTGGGCCACCGCGGCCTGCACCGGCTCGCGGGCGGACGCCACCACCGGCATGGGCACGCCGAGGTCTGTCGCGGCGGTCATGCCGAGGTCGAAGTCCTTGCGCAGCAGTACCGGCGTGAAGGTCGGCGTGAAGTCCAGCCGGACGAAAGCGGGGCTCTTGTAACGGGTAAACATCGAACCCATCACGCTGTGGTTAATGAAGTCGAGGAACGCCGCGCGCGGTATGCCGGCCTTCTCGGCCAGCACGGTGATTTCGGCCAGGCTCTGCGCCACCACGCCGAGCATCAGGTTGTGGCAGATTTTGGCCAGCCGGGCCAGCTCGCCCTCCCCCACGTAGCTCACGTGCCTGCCGAGCATCGCGAGCAGCGGCTCCAGCTCGTCGAAGGTCTCGCGGGGCCCGGAGACCACGAACGCCAGCAGGCCGGCCCGGACGACGCGGCCGTTCCCGCTGACCGGGGCGGCGAGGAACGCCGTGTCCCGGGCCGCGGCCAGCGTGCGGACCTCGGCCGACGCCTCGGCGGACACGGTCGAGCAGTCCACCAGGAACCTCGGCGCGCGGGCCGGATCGCTCAGCAGCCGCTCCGTCACCGAGATCAGGTCCGCCGAGTCCGCCACCATCGTGAAGACCACGTCCAGGCCGGCCAGGTCGGACGGCTCGGCGGCCACCTTCACCCCGGCGGAAACGAGCGCTTCCGCCTTGGCCCGCGTGCGGTTCCACGCGGTCACGCTCAGGCCCGCCCGGGCCAGTCGCTCGGCGAGCGGGGCCCCCATCCGGCCGGTGCCGATCCAGCCGACGGAGAAGCCGGGGGGTGCTGATTGGCCCATGCGTGATCGCTTTCCGGGGTCGCCTGGTGCAATCGATTGTGCATCCTAGGCCGCGCGGCTGCCGGCGTCAATCCGGGTCCCATGCCACGATGAGGGGGTGCGGATCAGCAGCGTGGAGTCAACCGGACTGTTCGGCGGGACGGCCCGCCGGCCGCTTCAGATCATCAGGGTGACGGTCGCCGGCGACGGCTCCGGCGGCGCTGGCGACCTGATGGTCAGGGTCGAGGGGCCCGGCGTCAGCACGCCGTTCCCCGCGGTGACCGAGGGACCGGACCCCGGCGCCGAGCAGGCCGTGCAGGTCGGCGTCGAGGTCGCGGCCCCCTACCAGCCGGGCAGCGTCCGCCCGGTCACCGTCATCGCCGAGACCGGGTCCGGCTCGGCTGGCCGGCCCGCCGCCCGGACGCAGGCGCAGGCCGAGATCACCGCGGCCGAGCCGGGCTGGACCATGTGGATGGTGTCCCACTTCCACTACGACCCCGTCTGGTGGGGCACCCAGGGTCAGTTCACCGAGAGCCGCCTGCTGCTGCCGGAGGCCGATGGCCGGCTGCCCGACGTAAGGACCGCGTTCGAGCTGGTCGCCCTGCACCTGGAGGCGGCGCTCCGGGACCCGGACTACAAGTTCGTGCTGGCCGAGATCGACTACCTGAAGCCGCACTTCGACGCGCATCCGGAGGACCGCGCCGACCTGCGCAGGCTCATCGCCGCCGGCCGGATCGAGATCGTCGGCGGCAGCTACAACGAGCCGAACACCAACCTGACCTGCGCCGAGTCCACGATCAGGAACGCGATCTACGGCCTCGGCTACCAGCGCGACGTGCTCGGCGCCGACCCGCAGTCGGCGTGGATGCTCGACGCGTTCGGGCACGACCCCGGCTACCCCGGCCTGATGGCCGCCGCCGGTCTCACCTCCTCGGCCTGGGCGCGCGGCCCGTTCCACCAGTGGGGCCCGAACGGCACCGTGGGCGGCAACGAGCGGATGCAGTTCGCCAGCGAGTTCGAGTGGATCTCACCCGACGGCCACGGCCTGCTCACCAGCTACATGGCCAACCACTACGGCGCGGGCTGGGTCACCCAGCAGGCCGCTGACCTGGATGCGGCCGAGCAGGCCGCCTACGAGCAGTTCCGGCTGCTGGCGCCGGTAGCGGCGACCCGGAACGTCATGCTCCCGGTGGGCGCGGATCACGTCATCCCGTCCCGGTGGGCCACCGCCATCCACCGGGACTGGAACGCGCGCTACGCCTGGCCGCGGTTCGTCACCGCGCTGCCCCGCGAGTTCTTCGCCGCGGTCCGCGCCGAAGCCGAGTCGGACGGCGTCTGGATCACCCCGCAGACCCGGGACATGAACCCGCTCTACCCGGGCAAGGACGTGTCCTACATCGACACCAAGCAGGCGCAGCGGGCGGCCGAGATCGCCGTGACCGACGCCGAGCGGCTGGGCACGCTGGCCTGCCTCGCCGCGGCCGGCCCCGGCCCGGTCGCTCTCCCCTACCGCTACCCCGCCGAGTCGCTGGACAAGGCCTGGCGGCAGCTGGCGTTCGGGGCCCACCACGACGCCATCACCGGCACCGAGTCCGACCAGGTATACCTGGACCTGCTCGGCGGCTGGCGGGAGGCCTGGCAGCGCGGCGACGACGCCCGCCGGGCCGCGGCCGGTCACCTGGCCGACCTGATCGCCACCGGACCGGACGAGCCGGACGGGCCGGACGCGCCGGGGCGGTCGGACGGGGCCGTGGTCGTGTTCAACACGCTGGCCCGGGCCCGCTCGGCCATGGCCAGCGTCACGCTCCCGGCCGCCGGCCCGGGCCTGCCGTCTCTGGCCGACGAGTCCGGCCGGCCCGTCCCGTGCCTGGTCGACGCGGCCGGCCCGGGCGGCGACGCTGGCGACGCCGGCCTCACGCTGACGTTCCCGGCCGCCGACGTGCCCGCGCTCGGCTACCGCAGCTACCGGCTCGTGCCCGGCGAGCCCGGCCAGGGCTGGCGCCCGGCCGAGGGCACCACGATCGAGAACGAGACGTTCCTGGTCGTCGCGGATCCAGCCCGGGGCGGCGCGCTGGCCACGATCCGGGACAAGCGGTCAGGGACCGAGTTGCTGCGCGGCGGGACAGTCGGCAACGAGCTGCTGCTGCAAGAGGAATACGCCCTGCACCCGCGGTGGGGCGAGGGCCCGTGGCTGCTTTCCCCCAAGGGCCCGGGGCGCGGCTCGGCGGCCGGCCCGGCCCGGGTTCGGGCGCAGCGCTGCCCGGTCGGCAGCCGCCTGATCGCCGAGCTCAGCTTGGGCGGGTTGCGGGTCACCCAGGAGACCGTCCTCTGGGACGGCGCAGACCGGATCGAGTTCCGCACTCACGTGGACGGCTCCATCGGCCAGGACCGGCTGCTGCGGGTGCGGTTCCCCGCCGACGTGCCGGGCGGCTTGCCTGTCTACCAGACGGCGACCGCGGTGATCGGGCGCCCGCCTGGCAGCACCGACGCCGACGTGGCCAGCCACTGGTTCACCCTGGACAACCCGGCGCACCAGTGGTTCGGCCTCGGATCGACCGCCCGGGTGGCGGTGCGCGCCGCCGGCGGCCAGCAGGTCATGCAGGCCATCGGGGTGGCCGAGGTGGTAGCCCCGGACGGGTGCCGCGCGCAGGTCAGGGACCTGCTGGCCGCGCTGGCCGGCCAGGGCGTCACCGCGACCTGCTCGCGGCCGGACGGCCCCCGCTACGGCGCCATCGACCTGGATTCCAACCTGCCGGACTTCCGGATCGCGCTCGGCCGGGCGGACGAGAACCCGTTTACCGCCGAGGTGCTGGCCGCGGCCGACCCGGCGTGCGCGAAGCAACTCGAAGAGCGGCTGCAGACCGCCGGGTCGGCCCGGATCTGGGTGCCGGCCGCGCGCCCGCGCGCCGAAGCGTTCGCGCCGGGCGCGGACGTCCGGGCCGCCACGGACCTGCCGGTGCTGATCGTGGCCGGCGACGGCCCCGGCGGCCTGGCCGTCGCGATCGCCGCGGTGATCGAGGATCTCGCCGACTCGGTGGTCGACGCGGACGGACCGGCCGGGGCGGCCGAGGCGCTGGCGGACCGGTCGGTCGCGCTGCTCAACCGGGGCACGCCCGGGTGCGTGGTCACCCCGGATGGCACGCTCAACATCTCACTGATGCGCTCGTGCAGCGCCTGGCCGAGCGGGGTGTGGATCGACGGCGAGAAGCGCACCGCCCCCGACGGCAGCAGCTTCTCCTGGCAGCACTGGAGCCACACCTTCGAGTACGCGCTCGCCGCCGGGTCCGGCGACTGGCGCGCCGCGGGGTTCGCCGTGGCGGGCGAGGACTACAACCGAGGTCTTGTGACTTGCCCGGCGGGCCTGCACGACGGCCCGCTGCCGGCGCAGGCCAGCCTGGGCTCGGTGGACCCGCCGGAGGTGATCCTCAGCGCGCTCAAGCCGCGCGGCAACCCGCTGGCGTCGGGCCGGGCCGGCGGGCAGGGTGCCGGGGGCGTGCTGGTCAGGGTGCTGGAGACGGCCGGGCGGGCAACAACCGCGCGGGTCCGCCTGCAGGGCCTGCCGGCTGGGCAGGCCCGCCGCACCGACCTGCTCGAGGAGGCGGAGGAGCTGGCGCTGCCCGCCGCGGCCGGTGCCGCCCGGGTGGATCTGCGGCCCGCCGGCCTGGCCTGCCTGGCCTGGGACCTGGCGGGCCCCGCCGAGTCCGCCGGCGAGCCGGCCTCGGGCGCCGAGCCCGCGCAGCCCGTGTACACCCGTTACTGGCTGCACGGCAAGGGGCCGGCGCCGGCCGGGAACCTGCCCGTCGCGGTTCACCTGCGGCCCGGCCGGACGGCCCTGGTCACGCAGCGCACCGCGACGCTCCGGGTGACGGTGGCGTGCGGCCCCGAGCCCACGTCGGGCCAGGTGGAGCTCGACGTGCCCGATGGCCTGCTGGTGGCGCCCGGCGGCCCGCTGCGCTTCGACCTGCCCGGCGGCGGCTATGCGGCCTGGGATCTCGGCGTCAGCGCGGCGCCGCAGGCCAGGGCCGGACGTTACTTCGTCGCGGCCCGGATCCGGGATGGGCTCGGCCAGTTGCTCGAGGACGCGGCGCTGCTGACCGTCGGCGAGCCGGACCGGCCCGATCTCAGCCTGCCGCTGGACGAGCTGCTGCCGCTGATCGAAGCCGATCAGCAGGCCGCCGAGGCCGAGATCGCGCTCGACGTGCTCACCCCGCAGGTGGACCTCGCGCCCGGGCAGCGGGGCGAGCTGGCCATCCGGATCCGCAACCGGGTGGCCTCGCAGCTGCGGGGCGAGGCTCAGCTGGTTTCCCCGTTCGGCAGCTGGGACGCGCTGGGTCCGTGGACGCTCGGCTTCGACGCCGAGCCGGGCGCCGCGGTCACGCTCGGCTACCGGGTCGCGATGCCCCCGGGCGCGCGGCCCGGCGCCCACTGGTGGGCGGTGGTCAAGGTGATGTACTTCGGCCGGGTCCGCTACAGCCAGGCGGTGCCGGTGCGGGTCATCCGCTGACGCCGCCCGGCGTTGCCACCCGCGCCTCCAGCGCGTCCAGCCTGCGCAGGATCTCGCCGAGGACTTCCGGCCCGGCCGGGGTATCGGCCGGCCGGCCATGGACACAGCCGGCCAGGACCGAGGTCAGCACCTTGCGCGCGGCCGGCGGGTCCGCGCCGAGATCGCGCAGCACGCGGCCGGCCACGCTGTCGGTCTCCGCGGCCAGCCCGAGGGCCAGGTGCTCGCAGCCAAGGTAGTTGTGCCCCAGCCCGATGGCCGTCTCGAGTGCGGTGGCGACCGCCCGCCAGGCCGGTCCGGTCAGATCCGGTCCGGGCCCGGGGTCGGTGATCGCGGCGCCGGTGTCCAGGGTCGGCTCGGTCAGGTCCGCCTGCCGCAGGACCGAGGCCAGCTCGTCGGTGTCGATGTCCACCGCCTGCAGCAGCCGTAGCCCCAGGTTGTGGCCCTCCTCGAGCACGCCGAGCAGCAGCTGGCCAGTGCCGGCCGGGCCGCCGTCGGGCTGCCGGGCCAGGCGGAAGACCTCGCCCAGCCGCGGCGTCATCCGGCTGTGCAGGCTGCTGCCCAGGACCGGGTGCTGGCCGGGATCGAAGCCCGGGTCGCGGATAACGCTGATCGCCTGGCGCGCCCTGTTCACCTTGCGGACGGCCGTGGCCAGCGCTTCCTGGCAGACCGGCGAGACGGGAATCCCCGCCGCGCGCACGGCGGCGGCCAGGTCGTCAGGAAGGTAAACGTTGATCTTCGGCATGCGACGAGGATAGCACTATATCCCCTCATATAACCCTAATCATAACCCCAGCTCCGGGCCGCTGCCGGATTGGATAACCGAATACACAATCTGGCGCATGTGCCGCCGCCTGGTCCTGGGTTACGTTCTGTGACGAATACCGCGTTCTCGGACCGGTCACCAGCCACCGGCCCCGCGAGCCCGGATGGTCGTCTGGAGGGGGGACGACCAACCACGGCGGCGAGCATGCGGCAGACGGGCCCGGGCGTTACGCCCGGGCCCGCCGCAACTCTCCGCAGATCCGCGACGCGGATCAGTCCGCACCGCGCGGGTCAGTCCGCGGCCTGCCGGCCCACCGAGACCAGCCGGGGCGCTGGAGCGCGGGCCGGCCGGGCCGGCCGGCCGCGTATCGCCAGCAGGATGACCACCAGGGCGCACACGTCGAAGATCGCGGCGACGAGGAACGACGCGGACATGCCGTGCGCCAGGACGTGATGCAGTTCCACCGCCCGGGTCGCGCCGGGCAGCGGGTGCGCCGCCGCGTTCCTGCTCGCGGTGCCGAACACGGTGACCAGGGCGGCCAGCCCGAGCGAGCCGCCGATCTGCTGCATGACGTTCACCATGCTGGACGCGGCGCCCGAGTCCTCCGGGGCCACCCCGGCCAGCGAGGCACTGGTCAGCGGGACGAACGCCAGCCCGAGGCCCGCGCCGAGCAGCAGCATCGGGCCGAGCACCCCGCCGGCGTAGCTGGTGGCGGGCGAGACCCGCGACAGCCAGGCCATTCCGGCGATGACGGGCAGCAGCCCGGCCACCAGGAGCGACTTGGCCGGGAAGCGCGCCATCAGCCGGGGTGCCAGCCGGGACACCGCGAACAGCGTGATCGTCATCGGCAGGAACGCGAGGCCGGCCCGCAGCGGGCTGAAGCCGAGCACTTCCTGCACGAACTGGGTCAGGAAGAAGAACATCCCGAACATGCCGGCTACCAGCAGCAGCCTGGCGACGAAGGACCCGGAGCGGCTCGCGCTGGCGAACAGCCGCAGCGGCGTGATCGGCTGCTGCGCCCTGGTCTCGTTGAGCACGAACAGGCCGAGCAGCACCACGGCCGTCACCACGGCCGCGATCGTCGTCCCGTTGCCCCAGCCGTCCGACGCCGCCCGGATGAACGCGTAGACCAGGGACGCCATGCCGATCGTGGAGGTGATCGCGCCGGCCAGGTCGAACCGGCCTGGCTGCCGCGGCGTCTCGGGCACGAACCGCGGAGCGATCAGCAGCACGGCCAGCCCGATCGGCACGTTGATGAAAAGTACCCAGCGCCAGGACAGCCACTCGGTGATCACCCCGCCGAGCACCAGGCCGAGGGATCCCCCGCCGGTGACCACGGCGGTGTAGACGGCCAGCGCGCGGGTCCGGGCCTGTCCGTCCGGGTAGCCGGAGACGATCAGGGCCAGCACCGCGGGCGAGGCCAGCGCCCCGCCGACGCCCTGGGCGGCGCGCGCGGCCAGCAGCCACGGCGCCGACGTGGCCAGCCCGCCGGCCAGCGAGGCCAGCGTGAACAGGGCGATGCCGGCCAGGAATACCCGCCGCCGGCCGAGGATGTCGCCGGCCCGGCCGCCGAGCAGCAGCAGGCCGCCGAACGTGAGCGTGTAGCCGTTCATCACCCAGGACAGGCTCGTCGTGCTGAAGTGCAGGCCGGTCGCGATGTGCGGCAGTGCGATGTTGACCACGGTCAGGTCGAGGATCACCATCAGCTGGGCGGCCAGCATGATGATCAGTGCGATCCCGGGGCGTCCGGGGCGGCTGCCGACCGCAGGCCGCGGGCCCGTTGTCACGGGAGTGGAGGGAGTTGACACTGAATCTCCGCGCTAGTTGCTTCGTGACGTATAGTGGAGGGACACTCCGGTTACTATACGGAGGGAACCTCCGGTTTGCAACTGATTAAATGATGACCACGCTGAGCACACCCAGTCCGCCGGACGCGCCGAAGCGCGCCGACGCGCGCCGCAACCGCGAGCGGCTGCTCGCCGCGGCGACCTCCGCCTTCGCCGAGCAGGGAGCGGACGCGCCGCTCGAGGACATCGCCCGGCAGGCCGGCGTGGGGATCGGCACGCTGTACCGGCACTTCCCCACCCGGCTGGCGCTGCAGGAAGGCGTCTTCCGCAATCAGGTGGAGACCGTCTGCGCCCGTGGTCGCGAGCTCGCCGAGGCCCCGTCGCCCGGCGAGGCGTTCGCCGCCTGGCTGCGGGTGCTGGCCGGGTTCCTGGCCACCAAGCGCGGCCTGTCGCACGCGCTGATCTCCACGCTCGGCAAGGACTCCGAGGTGATCTCGTCCTGCGGCCAGGCGATGCGCACGACGGTCGAGCAGCTGCTCACCCGGGCCCAGAAGGCCGGAGCGGTGCGCGAGGATCTCACCGGCATGGAAGTCATGCGCCTGATGCACGGGATCGGGGTGGCCGTCGAGCACACCCCCGGCGAGGCGGACCGGATGATCTCGCTGATACTGGACGGCATGCGCGCCTGAGGCGAACGGCATGCGCGCCGAGGCGAGAGGTAACGGGTTGATAACGCCCTTTACGCTCCCGTAACAGCCAGCGGTCCCCGCTTACCCTCGACCCCGGTCGCGGTTAGGCTGCCCGACCAGGGGAAAGCAACGGCCGACACCCGAGCTACGGAGCGTGCGATGGCCCAGATCGTCCTGGACAGCATCGACAAGATCTACGCCGGCGGGGTGAAGGCAGTGAACGGCCTGAGCCTGGAGATCAAGGACGGCGAGTTCATGGTCCTGGTCGGCCCGTCCGGCTGCGGCAAGTCGACCGCGCTCCGGTCGATCGCGGGGCTGGAGGAGATCAGCGCCGGCACGATCGTCATCGGCGACCGCGTGGTCAACGACCTGCCGCCCAAGGACCGCGACATCGCCATGGTGTTCCAGAACTACGCGCTCTACCCGCACATGACTGTCGAGCAGAACCTGGCGTTCGGCCTGCAGCTGCGCAAGACGCCGAAGAGCGAGATCAAGCGCAGGGTGACCGAGGCCGCCAAGATGCTCGGCCTGGACCAGTACCTCAAGCGCAAGCCCGCCGCGCTGTCCGGCGGGCAGCGCCAGCGGGTCGCCATGGGCCGCGCGATCGTCCGGGAACCGCAGGCCTTCCTGATGGACGAGCCGCTGTCCAACCTGGACGCCAAGCTGCGCGTCTCCATGCGGGCGTCGCTGAACCAGCTGCACGAACGGCTGGGCGTGACCACGGTCTACGTGACGCACGACCAGGTGGAGGCCATGACCCTCGGGCACCGGGTGTGCGTGCTGCGGGACGGCAAGCTGCAGCAGGTGGACACCCCGACCGCGCTGTTCGCCTCCCCGGTGAACCTGTTCGTGGCCGGCTTCATCGGCTCGCCGGCGATGAACTTCGTGATGGCCGGGCTGGTCCGCGACGACGGGCTCGCGGTCACCTTCGGTGGCCACCGGCTCGCCGTGCCGGAGTCCGCCCTGGCGGCGAAGCCGGGCCTCGACAGCTACATCGGCCGGGAGGTCATCCTGGGCGTCCGCCCCTCGGACTTCGAGGACGCCAGCCTGGCCGACGCGAACTGGCCGCGCATGCAGGCCGGCGCCGGGGTGACGGAGGAGCTCGGCAGCGAGATCCACGTGATCTTCACGATCGACGCGCCGCCGGTGGAGCACGCCAGCATCACCGAGGCCGCCCAGGGCGAGGAGGGCGAGGACGAGGCCGCGGTCGCGCTCGCGGGCGGCAAGTCGGTGTGGACGGCACGGGTCGCGGCCCGCAGCTCGGTGCGCCCGGGCAGCCCCGTCGAGCTGGCCGTGGACACCTCAAACCTGCACTTCTTCGACCCGGTCAGCGGGTTGTCCATCGGTCACCCGCAAGCGGGCGACCCGGCCGGGGTGCAGGACGGCGAGGCCGGGTCCGGCAGCTGATCGCGACGCCCCGGCGCCCCCTCCCGGTGCGCACGGTCTTGAACCCCGCGGGTGGCGCGTGTTATGCAGAGGACTATGGGGTCTGGCGCACCGCGGTCGCTCAAGTTACCCCTGTGCTGCGGGCTTGAGTTCGGGGATCACCGGTGAGCGCGGCGTACGCGCAGATCGTGGCGGCGGCCGCTCTGCTCGTGGGCATCGTGCTGATCTGCGCGGGCCTGCCCAAAGGGGTCAGGTCCGGTGCCTTTGCCGCGCAGATCGCGGATTACGGGCTGGTCCCCCGCGCGCTGACCGGCCTGGTCGCGCGGCTGATCTCGTCGCTCGAGCTGGCTGCGGGCGTCCTGCTGCTGGCCGGCCTGGCCGCGCCGCACCTCAGGCAGGCGGGCGCCGGACTCGCGGTGATCTTGTTCGTGGTGTTCGGTGCCGCGCTGGCCAGCGCGTACGCGCGCGGCCGGAATATCGCCTGCGCCTGTTTCGGGGGCAACAGCGAGCTCGAGCTGGTCGGCGCGCACAGCCTCGTGCGCACGGCGCTGCTGCTGGCGCTCGCCGTCGTGGCCGTCTTCCCCGCGTCGGGGGCGCGGCCGTTCGAGGTGGCCGGCTTGGCGGCGATCCTGGCGGCGCTCGTGGCCATGGCCAGCGAGCTGACCCGGCTCCTGGGGCGGCTGAGGCGAGCTACCGCGGCCATCGTCGAGCAGCTGGCTGCGGACTCGGCCGCGGCCGACCAGGCTGAGGTGGGGTGACAAGTGATCATTCTGGAGCTGGCCGTGATCCTCATCGGGGTCTTGGCCGTCCTGACCGCGGTGGCCGTGGTCGCGCTCATCCGTCAGGTAGGCGTGCTGCACCTGCGCATCCAGCCGGTCGCGGGGGTCACCGGCGCCGGCGGGCCGCCGTACGGCGCCCGCCTGGAGCTGCCTGCCGGCGTGGCCGAGCTGGCACGCCGGAGGGCGGAGCGGTTCCTGGTCGGCTTCCTGTCGCCGACGTGCGGCGTCTGCAGCCCGCTGACCGGCGCGTTCGGCCGTATCGCCAGGTCGGCCGGCTCCGGCACCGCGGTCCTCCTGGTCATCGACGCAAGCCAGCGCGAGGCAGACGATTACGTCCGCGCCCGGGGAGTGGGATTCCTGCCCTACGTGGCCGACCGCGCGAGCTTTGCCGCCAACGTGCCCGGAGCCCCCTGGGCCATCGTCACCGACGAGTCGGGCAAGGTCATCGTGTCGGGGGGCGTGAACACCCTCGACCACATCGAGGAGATGCTGGCCCAGGCCGACCAGCTGATGACCAACCCGCCGCCCCCGCCCGCCGCGGCCGGCAGCCCGCTCGGCCAGCCCGTGGAGGTGAACCGGCATGTCCTTTGACCACTTTGCCGAGAGCGCCGCGCGGCGGGCCGGCAACCGCATAACGCGGCGGAGCTTCATCGGGCGGCTGGCCCTGGCGATCTCCGCCGCGGGCGCCGGCAGCCTCGCGTTCAGGTCAGCCCCGGCGCTCGCGATCGACTGCCCGTGCCGGGTATGCGGTGACAGCACGGCCTGCGGCGGGTCGTTCGGTCATCCCTGCCCGTCCTTCACCTGCGCCGGCGGCGCCTGGTACATGTGCACGACGTACTGCGGCACGAGCCACCTGACCAAATTCCAGGACTGCATGCTCAAGCACAGCTGCCATACGTACTGCGGCAAGGACCACAGGCCGGGCTGTTACTACCGATCGCCCTATGGTTCCTGCGGGGGCAGGAGCACTGTCTGGTGCCGCTCGGTCACGTGCGTCAAATCGAACCAGTGTTAGCCGTGACCGCGATCCACGAGGCCGGCTTCGCATGCCTGGGGCTGGTCGTGGGGGCCGCGGCATTGTGGTCGCCTTGAGGCCTGTCGATGGCCGCGGCCCTCCGGCCCGGCCCGGCCGCCGTGAGCGGCACAAGCCCCGGCTCCGCCTCCCGGGTTACCGCCCGGCACGGCGCCGGGCTCCTCGCGGGCGCCCTGATCATGGCCCTGCTGCTCTCCTTCGCCCGGGCGCTGCTGGTGGGCGCGGGACTGCGCGCGCTGCTCGTCATCCCGGCCGGGTTGGCCCTGGTGCTCGCGTTCATGCAGTGCGCGGGCCTGCCGGTCCCGCAGAGCTCGTGGCAGGTTCCCGAGTACTGGCGCCGCGGGATGGACCCGGGCATCCTTCCGGTTGCTTACGGCGCGATCCTCGGCTTCGGAGTTTTCACCTCGGTGGTAACCGCCGCTTTCTGGGTGTTCGCCGCGAGCACCGTCCTTTACCCGGTGCCGCTCGCCCTGGCCGGATGGGTGACCTACGCGGGCGCGCGAACGGCCGGATTCTGGTTCGCGCTTCAGGTTCCGCAGCTCGACCGGATACTGCTGACCGCGCGAAGCCGCAGAGGCCTGCTCGTCGGCGCCACGCTGATCGCGACGCTGGTGGTATGCAGCTGATGAGCTGGTGGTATGCACCTGATGATTGGCAGGGAAGACGATGGTGACTGCGACGGCGACGGGGCGAGGCTTCAGGCTCACCGTGCGGTATCCGCCGGCGGGCTGGGATTTCGCGCCGAGCGTGGTGCCCGCGCTCCGGTCTCCGCACGAGCTGTGCGCGATATCGAATCGCCGGCTGCGGAGGCTTCCCGCCACCAGTGACCAGAACACCCCCGACGTCGGCGGGCTGGGCGCGTCCGGCCACCTGATCTGGATCTATTACGAAGTGCGGGGCGACCCGGTGATTGACGACCCGGCCCGGCCGCCGATTCCCGACTACCGCCGCTATTCGTACCCGCTCGTATACGGCGAGTCGCAGATCTTCCCCACGAGCGTTGACTACGCGTGGGGGGCGGACCTCATCTGGCGGCGGGTCGGGCGTAACCTCGCGCCGACGGCGGCCCGCCCCGAGCCGGCCGCGCTCACGGTCATGATCTGGGAGGGGGCCGGGGTTTCCGCGGCCGACCTGCGCGCCGCCGAGGCTATCGTGGCCTCGGTAAGGGTAGACATTTCCCATGACTGAGATCGACACCAGCGCGGAGATCGACATCGTCTGGCGCGAGCACGATGTGGCGGTGAGCATGCCGCTCGCCGGGGACGTGCCGGCGGCCTGGGCTCGTCGCTATGACGAGCTGGCCAGGCGGCAGGGCCTGGAAGCTCAGGCGCAGGACCATCCCGAGCGGACCTGGATCGTCGTGACCGTGCCGGTCGCGACCGAGCCTGCGGACGTGCTGACCACACTGGACTCGGCCCGGGACCTGATCGCCAAGGCCGACGCCGTCGCCGAGGAGCCGCCGGATGCCGAGCAGACCGGGGCCGTGATTCGCGAATGGTGGGCGCGCCAGCGGGACTGACCTGCGCTACCGGCCGTCACCGCGGGCCAGCCAGCGGCCGATGACCATCCGCTGGATCTGGTTCGTCCCCTCGACGATCTGCAGGGCCTTGGCTTCCCGGAAGAACCGTTCGGCCGGGAAGTCTTCTACGTAGCCGTATCCGCCGAGGACCTGCACGGCGTCGGTGGCGACCCGCATGGCGGTGTCGCTGGCGAACAGCTTGGCCATCGCGGCCTGCGGCCCGAACTGCAGGCCCGCGTCCTTTCTCCGGGCCGCCTCGAGGTAGAGCGACCGGGACGCTTCGATCGCGGTGGCCATGTCGGCGAGCATGAAGGACACGCCCTGGAAGTCGGCGATCGGCCGCCCGAACTGGCGGCGCTCGCGCGCGTAGCTCACTGCCGTCTCCAGCGCCGCCTGGGCCAGCCCGGTCGAGCAGGCGGCGATGCCGAGCCGCCCGGAGTCCAGCGCGGAAAGCGCCAGCGAGAACCCCTGGCCCTCCTCGCCCACCAGGTGGTCGCGCCCGACCCGGGCCGAGGAGAACAGCATCTGCGCCGTGGTCGAGGCGCGCATGCCCATCTTGTGCTCGGCGGGCGCCGCGGACACCCCGGCCACGTCGGCCGGCACGTACAGGCAGCTGATCCCCCGGCTCCGCTCGGGCCCGTCGGCGTCGCCGGAGGTGCGGGCGAACAGCGCGTAGAAGTCCGCCTGCCCGGCGTGCGAAATCCACGCCTTCACGCCGTCGATCACGTACTGCTCGCCGGCCGCTACGGCGGTGGTGCGCAGCGCCGCGGCGTCCGATCCGCAGTGCGGCTCGGACAGGCAATAGGCGCCGAGCAGGTCGCCGCCGAGGGCCGCGGGCAGCCAGCGCTCCTGCTGGGCCTCGGTACCGGCCACGGCCAGCGGAAAGCAGGCCAGGGTGTGCACGCTGACCCCGAGGCCGACCGTCAGCCAGGCGCGCGCCAGTTCCTCGATGACCTGCAGGTACACCTCGTAAGGCTGCTCGCCGCCGCCCAGCCGCTCCGGGTACGGCAGGCCGAGCAGGCCGGCCTTGCCCAGCATCCGGAACGCCTGCCGGGGGAACGTCCCGGACCTCTCGGCCGCGTCGGCGGCGGGGCGCAGCTCGGCGTCGGCGATCTCGCGGGTGAGGTCGAGCAGCGCGCGCGTCTGCTCATCGAGACCGAGCGGCCCCGGCATCAGGCGTCCACCACGATCAGCTCGCGGGTGACGTGGTTGACTCGCTCGCCGCGGTCGTCGGTGCAGATCACGATGTCCTCGATCCTGGCGCCGTGCGGTCCGGGGTAGATACCCGGCTCGACCGAGAACGCCATGCCGGCTTCGAGCGGCTCGGTGTTCCCGGCCACGATGTAGGGATCCTCGTGGGTTTCCAGTCCGATGCCGTGCCCGGTCCGGTGGAAGAAATGCGGGCCGAAGCCGGCCGCCCTGATCGGCCCGCGCGCGGCGGCGTCGATCGCCTCCGCGCTGACCCCGGGCTTGACCGCGGCGCAGGCCGCCTCCTGCGCGTCCCGGAGTACCTGGTAATACGCGGTGAGTTCGGCCGGCGGCCGGCCGAGCGCGTAAGTCCGGGTGCAATCCGAGCAGTACCCGCTCGGCATCGTGCCGCCGATGTCCACCACGACGGCATCCCCGGGGCGCAGCCGCCGCTCGGACAGCTCATGGTGCGGGCTGGCCGCGTTCGGCCCGGATCCGACGATCACGAAGTCGGTCCTGGCGTGGCCCTCGGCCACGATCGCCTCCGCGATGTCGGCTCCCACCTCGCGCTCGGTCCGGCCCGGACGGAGCCACCCGGGCACCCGCGCGTGTACCCGGTCGATGGCCGCGCCCGCCTCCCGCAGCGCGGCCACCTCGGCGGGGTTCTTGCGCATGCGCAGCCCTCGCAGCGCCGCGCTGGCCAGTAGCACCCGCGCTCCCGGCAGGCTGTCGCGGAACCGGAGCAGCATCATCGCCCACATCCGGTCGGACACCCCGATGGCGTCCGGCTCCCCCAGCCGGCGGGCGATGAGCTGGTACGGATCCTCGGCCTCCTGCCACGGGACGAGCTCGAGGTCGAGCCCGCCGGCGGGCGACGCCTCGGCCGCGGCCAGTTCGAGCCGGGGGACGACCATGAACGGGGCGTCGGCCGCGGGCACCACCAGGCAGGTGAGCCGCTCGAGCGGCATCGCGTCATAGCCGGTCACGTAGCGCAGATCGGGACCCGGGGTGAGCAGCAGGGCGCCGATGCCCGCGTCGGCCGCCGCGGCGGCGGCCCGGCCGAGCCGGGCGGCCGGGTACAGCCCGGTGTCCGATGAGTCAGTTTCCACCCGTCAATCCTACGGAGGACCGGGCGGTCCGCAGCTAGCCCAGGTCTAGACAAGCTGCCCGACATGCCTCACGCTGGGTACACAACCATTGACGATACGCAAACGACCATGAATCGCAGCGGCCTTGCGACACAGCTCGCCCAGGAACGGCTGGTAACCCTGGAGCTACAGCGCGCGATTCTGCCGCTGCCTGACGAGCCGTTCGACGTCCCGGGGCTCCAGGTGGCTATGCGCTACCTGCCGGCCTCGCGGAACAGCCGGGTGGGCGGAGACTGGTACATCACCGCCCTGATGCCGACCGGCCAGGTCCTCGTCGCGATCGGCGACGTGGCCGGGCACGGGCTGGCCGCCGCGGCCGGCATGGCTAGGCTGCGCGGCGCGCTGGCCGGCCTGGCCATCACCGGATCGCCGCCGGACCGGCTCGTCGGCTGGCTGAACGATCTCGTGCATACGGTCGCTCCCGAACACACCGCGTCGGTGATGGCAGGCTACTTCGACCCCGCGACCCGCAGGCTGACCTGGGCTCAGGCCGGGCACCCTCCGCCGGTGCTCGTCCGCGGCGGCGCCGCGCGGCCGCTCGACCCGCCGCGCGGGATCCTGCTCGGCGCGGCCCGGGAGAAGTACCAGGACGCCCGCCTGGACATGCGCCCCGGCGACCTGCTGCTGCTCTACAGCGACGGCCTGATCGAGCGCCGGGGCCGCCCGCTGGATGAGGGGCTGGCCACGCTGTGCGCGGCCGTGCGCGGGGTGAGCGATCCGGAGCGCGCCATCGCCGCGGCGTTGCGGGCCCTGGAAACGACCGATTCCGAGGACGACACCTGCCTGGTGGCGATGCGGGTGCTCTAGGCCATGCCTAAGTCCGGCCGCCTCACTCGCCGGCCAGCGCGGCGCACATCCGGTGCAGCGACGACCCCAGCCCCCAGCGCTCCCCCAGTCCCTCCAGCGCCGCCGGGTCGGCCGGGGTGGACGGCAGGCGGCCGTCCACCGGCGGCAGCGGCACGTCGGTGGCCACCCGGACCACCGGCACCGCGGCGGTCAGGTACTCCCGGGACGCGGACAGCTTCGCCCTGGGTCCCGCCGGTATGGACGCCGCGTACTTCTCGAGCGCGGTGAGGATCCCGTCCAGCGAGCCGAACGACCGGATCAGCGACGCGGCGGTCTTGTCCCCCACCCCGGGCACCCCGGGCAGCCCGTCGCTGGGGTCGCCGCGCAGCACCGCGAAGTCCGCGTAGGCGCGGCCCGGGATCTGGTACCGATCGGTGATCACGCCCTCGTCCACCACGTCGAACTTGGTCAGCCCGCGCACCGTGTAGATGACCCGGACCTGGCGCTGGTCATCCACCACCTGGAACAGATCCCGGTCCCCGGTGACCACATCGACCGGGCCGTCGGCCCGCGCGGCCAGGGTGCCGATCACGTCGTCCGCCTCGTACCCGGGCGCCCCCGCGATGGGGACCGCGGCCGCGGCGAGCACCTGCTCGATCACCGGCACCTGGACGGCGAGCCCGGGCGGAGTCTGCTCGGTGACCCCGTCCTCCTCCGCCCGGTGCGCCTTGTAGGTGGGGATCGCCTCGACCCGGAACGCCGGCCGCCAGTCCATATCCCAGCAGGCGATGAGCCGGCCGGGCGACCGGCCGCGGACCAGCCTGGTGATCATGTCGAGCAGGCCGCGGATCGCGTTGACCGGGGTGCCGTCCGGCGCGGTGATCGTCTCCGGCACGCCGTAGAACGCGCGGTAGTAGAGCGAGGCGGCGTCCAGCAGCATCAGCGAGCCCATCCGGCCATCCTGCCACCCGGGTAGGACGAGGAGCATCTCCTCCTCCCACAGCCCGGGCTCCTCCGGGCGGACCTGCTGGCGCCTGCCGGTGCTGCGGAAGCCGGCCCGCCGGTAGAAGGCACGGGCCCGGTCGTTGCCGTCGGTGACCCACAAGGTGAGCGTCGGCGCGTTCTGCTCGCGCGCGTACCTGGCCACCGCGCCGATGAGCCGGTCGGCGAGGCCGCCCCCGCGCGCCTGCGGGCTGACCCACATGGAGATCACGTGCCAGCCGCGGTCCTCCTGGGGGTACCCGCCGACCATGCCGACCGGGCGGTCGTCCTCCCAGGCCAGGAAGAAGGCGGACCTGCCGAGCCAATCCCGCCAGCGCCGCTCGTCGTAACCGGTCTCCGCGTCCAGTGTCCCGGCGAACGCGTAGGGTGCCTCGGCCAGCGCGGTCAGCCTGATGTCGCGGAAGGTGGCCCAGTCGTCGGGCGCCACCCGGCGGATCTCGTTTGCCACGCGGGTCAGCCCACCGACGAGTAGGCGACGACGCCGCGGCGCATCGACTCGACGGCGGACCTGGCGTTCGCGGCCACGTCGCCATCGGCGACCGTCGCGACCTGGTCCAGCAGGTCGATCACCTGCTTGACCCAGCGGACGAAGTCACCGGGCGCCAGGTTGGGGTCGTCGTCGAGCACGTCCGCCACGGCGTGCCCGCGCGCCCACCGGTAGGCGGTCCAGGCGAAGCCGAGATCGGGGTCGCGCAGGAACGAGAGCCCGTGGTCGGACTCGAGCTGGTCCAGCTCGCCCCAGACCCGGACCATGGCCGCGAAAACCTCGCGAACCCGGCCCGGGGGCAGCCGCGGCGGACCCGCGTCGCCGGCCTGGCGCGACTCGAACGACAGCGCCGACACGCAGGCGGCGAGTTCCGGCGCGGTAAGCCCGTCCCACAGGCCACGGCGCAGGCATTCGGCCACCACCAGGTCAAGCTCGGTGTACAGCCCGGCCAGCCGTCGGCCCTCGGCGGTCACGTCGTCGCCGTGCAGGTACCCGAGCCGGTCCAGCACCGCGCAGACCTGGCCGAAGGTGCGGGCGATGACGTGCGTCCGCCCGGCCGCCCGGCGCTCGAGCCCTTCGACCTCGCGCAGCTGCCGGCGGTATCTCTCGGCCTGGCGCACGTGCTGCTCGCGGTCCGGGCACGCATGGGACGGGTGCTCGCGCAGCCGCCGCCGCAGCGCGGCCACCTCCTCGTCGTTGGTTTCCGCGGTGCGCCGCGGCCGGCTCAGGTCACGCCCGGCCAGCCGGGCTTTTACCGTGACCGAAAGGTCGCGGCGATGCTTCGGCGATCGCTCGCTGAACCAGGTGGGCACGCGGATCCGGTCGATGGGCTGGACCGGGCCGCTGAAGTCGGCCGCGGACAGCCTCCTGACCTGCCTGCCCGCGGTGAGGACGGTGAGTGTCCCGACGGGTCGCTGTTCCAGCACCACGGCGGTCCCGGTCCGCCGGCCCGCGGTCACCTGGATGATGTCCCCGCGGCGCAGCGGCTCGAGCGAGCGCGCCGTCTCCGCCCGCCGCCGCGCCGACCGCTGTCTGGCCAGCTGGCTCTCGCGCTCGGACAGCTCCGCGCGGATCCGCGCGTACTCGGCCGCGTCACCGCGGTCGCAGCTCATCCCGGCGGCGATCCGGTCGAGTTCCTCGCGCCCGAGCCGGACCTGACGGGCCAGGCCGACCACCGCGCGGTCCGCCTGGAACTGGGCGAACGAGGATTCCAGCAAGGTGGCCGCCCTGGCCCGGCCGAACTGCGCGGTGAGGTTCACGGCCATGTTGTAGGAGGGCCGGAAGCTGGAGGTCAGCGGGTAGGTCCGGGTGCCGGCCAGGCCGGCCACGGCGACCGGGTCCACGCCCGGCTGCCAGAGCACCACGGCGTGCCCCTCGATGTCGATCCCGCGCCGGCCTGCCCGCCCGGTGAGCTGCGTGTACTCGCCCGGGGTCAGGTTGGCGTGCGTTTCGCCGTTCCACTTGTCCAGCCGTTCGATGACCACGGTCCTGGCCGGCATGTTGATGCCGAGGGCGAGGGTCTCGGTGGCGAACACGGCACGGATCAGGCCGCCCGAGAACAATTCCTCCACCACCTCCTTGAAGGTGGGCAGCAGGCCGGCGTGGTGGGCGGCGATGCCCCGCTGCAGGCCGGCCAGCCACTCGCCGTACCCGATCGCCCGCAGATCCTCGTCGGGGATGTCCGCGGTCCGCCGTTCGGCCAACTCGGTGATCTCGGCCGCCTCGTCCGGGCTGGTCAGCCGCAGCCCGGCCGCCACGCACTGGGCCGCGGCCGCGTCGCACCCGGCGCGGCTGAAGATGAACGTGATCGCGGGCAGCAGGCCCGCCCGGTCCAGGCGCCCGATCACCTCGGGACGCCGGGGCACGCCGAACCGGCGCGGCCGCCGGCCGCCGCGGCTCGGCCGGCTCGGCGCCTTGCGCGCTGCCCACTCGTCGCGCTGGGCGATCCGGATCAGCTCCGGGTTGACCCGGTTCTCGGCGTCTGCCTCGGTGAACAGGTCATACAGCCGGCCGCCCGCCAGCATGTGCTGCCAGAGCGGCACCGGGCGGTGCTCGTCCACGATCACGGTGGTGCCGCCGCGCACCTGATCCAGCCACTCGCCGAACTCCTCGGCGTTGCTCACCGTGGCCGACAGGGCCACTACCTGCACCGATTCGGGCAGGTGGATGATCACTTCCTCCCACACCGCGCCGCGGAACCGGTCCGCCAGGTAGTGCACCTCGTCGAGCACCACATAGCCGAGCCCGGCCAGCGTGGCCGAGCCTGCGTACAGCATGTTCCGCAGCACCTCGGTCGTCATGACGACCACCGGCGCCTCGCCGTTCACGCTGTTGTCGCCGGTCAGCAGGCCGACGGAGTCCGGCCCGTAGCGCCGGACCAGATCGGAGTATTTCTGGTTGGACAACGCCTTGATCGGGGTGGTGTAGAAGCACTTGCGCCCGCCGGCCAGCGCCAGGTGCACCGCGAACTCGCCGACCACGGTCTTGCCCGACCCGGTCGGGGCCGCCACGAGCACGCCCTGGCCGCGGCTCAGCGCCTCGCACGCCTCGACCTGGAAGTCGTCGAACGTGAAGTCATAGAGCGCCTGGAAGGCGGTCAGGCCGGCTGGGCGGGCGCGGAACGCCGCATACCGCTCGGCCGGGCTAGCCGGAAGCGTCATGGGTAAAGGTTAGGCGCCGGGCTAGGACCTGGAGTCCACGTTGTCGTCGACGTCCAGCGGCGCGGGCTCGTCATCGCTCAGACCCGCGTAGGGACCCGGCCGCCGGGCCAGGCTGCGGTCGTGCGCCCAGATGATGACCTCGGCGATCTCGACGAGCAGCACGCAGGGCGCGGCGAGCAGCAGCATCGTGAGCGGGTCCGGGCTGGGCGTGGCGATCCCGGCGAACACGAACACCGCGAAGATCATGACCCGGCGCCACTTCCTGAACCGCTCGTGCGTCAGGACGCGGGCGTAGTTGAGTAGCACGAGGACCAGCGGCAGCTCAAAGGTCAGCCCGAAGCCCAGCACCATGGCCAGCACGTATCCGAGGTAGGTATTGATGCTGGGCAGGACGTTGACCCCGGCGGGCGTGAGGCCGAGGAAGAACCGCAGCCCCCGGCTCATCACCAGGTAGGCGAGCACGGCGCCGAAGGCGAACAGCGGAACGGCCGCGCCCACGAACCCGTAGGCCCACCGCTTCTCCCTCGAGTACAGCCCCGGGGCGATGAACGCCCAGAGCTGGTAGAGCCAGACCGGGGACGCGACGAGGAGCCCGAAGAAGAACGCGACCTCGATCCGGAGGTTGAACGGATCGAAGATGCCGTTGACGATCAGCGAGTAGTCCAGTCCGTGGCAGCTGGGCTTCCCGGCCGGCGTGGTGCAGATGTCGTCGCGGGCCAGCGTGTACGGGTGGACCACGAACTTCCACACCCGGTTGAAGACCCACGGGATGAGCCCGATCGCCGTCCCGACCAGCAGCGCCAGCACCGCCTTGATGACACGTGAACGCAGCTCACGGAGGTGATCCATGAGCGGCATCCGGCCTTCGGGATTCTCCTGCCGGTGCAAGGTCACCATTCTGCTACCGAGCACCCGCGCGCCCGTGACGGTGTCAGGCAGCTTCGGCATGGCCGCGGAAGGACCGGGCTCAGCTGGACTGGTGCGTCTGCCGGGCCGCGTCCGCCGACTGCTGCTTGCGCAGCTCGTCCAGCTGCTGCTGCAGGTTGTCCACCTGGCCCTGCTGCGTTATCTGGGCGGGCGCGGCCTGCGCCGCGGCCGTGTGCGCGGTGCTGCCGGTGGGCTCCTCGTCGTCGTGCAGGTGGTTGACCTCGGTCTTGAGGATGCGCATCGACTTGCCGAGTGACCGTGCGGCGTCGGGCAGCTTCTTCGACCCGAACAGCACAAGGATCACCAGGGCGATGATAAGAATCTTCCACGGGCTGTCGAATAGGTCGCCGATCATCTCTGCCCTCTTCAGCGGGGAAACTTCCCCCCGCGCGGTTGGGGTTCCTGCGGCCGATTGTACAGTCCTGGCCGGCCGGTATGGCAGCACGACCAGGGTAACGATCGCCGGGTGATATTCGCGGGCCGGCCGGGTTCGGTTCAGTCCGTGCGCCCGGGAATCCCGGACGCGTACTGGGCCAGCGCGGCGGCGGCGTCGTCCCCGACCTGGGCGGCGAGGTCAGCGGGGGCAATGACCCGGCCGTCCTCGCCCAGTCGCAGGGCGAGCCGCCGGACCCAGCGCGTGTCGGGCGTGCGCAGCGTCACCCGCAGCTCGTCGTCGTGGCGCTGCACGCTCTCGCACGGGTAGTACTCGGCGACCCAGTGCCCGGCGGGCCGCAGCTCGAGGACGACGCTGACGTCCTGCGGCGACGGCCGGAACAGCCCTTCGTCCACGTCCACCGGCTCGGCTTCGGGCGGGACCGCGGCCGGCACGTTGAGCACCTGCATGGCGAGCACCCGGTCCAGCCGGAACAGCCGCACGCCCTCGGCCCGGCGGCACCAGCCCTCCAGGTAGGTGCGGCCCTCGACTACGAGCAGCCGCATCGGGTCGACGTCCCGCTCGGTGGCCTCGTCCCGTCCCGGCACGTAGTAACGCAGGTGTATCCGCCGCCGCCGCTCGATGGCGTCCTGCATCTGGCCGAGGACGTCCTCGGCGTGGCCCTTGTCCACCTGCACCTGGACCTGCGCGCTGACTGCGCCGGCCTCCCCCGCCGCCGCCTCCAGCTTGGCGATCGTCCGGCTCAGCGCCGAGGATCCGGCCGGAGCCACCTCGGCGAGCATGCGCAGGGCGACCAGCAGCGCGCTCGCCTCGCCGGTGCCGAGCCGGAGCGGGCGGCCGATCGACTCGGCCTCGCTGACCACGATCTCGCCGCCCTCGTATGACAGGTCGATCGGGCAGTACGGGTCGGGCGCGCGCAGCTCGACGCACCACAGCATGTTGAGGTCGTCGACGAGCTCGCGCTCGGTCACGCCGAAGGCGGCCGCGGTCTCGGCCAGGCCCACGGTGTTCCGGCTGACCACGTAGGGAACCAGGGCCAGTAGGCGCTGCAGCCGCTGGCTGCCGGTCTGGGTGCCGGGCCCGGTCACTGCGGCACCCCCTTGAGCCGCCGGATGACGGCCTCGCGCAGGTCGGGCGGGTCCACGGCGATCACGTCCGCGCCGAACGAGGCCAGGTAGTCGCAGAACCAGCCGATGTCGTGGAACGAGACTTCGACGGTGTCCCACCCGCCGCCGTCCGGCCGCTCGGCCAGCGCCTGACGGCGCAGCCCGTGCCCGGCACCGGTCCGCACCCGCAGCGTCGCCGTGCGGTACGCGGGCGGGTCGGAGTCCCAGTCCCTGACCAGCTCGCGCACGTCGGTGCCCGCAGGCACGACGACGCTGCCCGGCGGCCCGCTGAACGACACCGCGCCCTCGATCCGGCTCAGCCGGAACACCCGCACGGCATCGCGGTCCATGTCGTGGCCCGCCACGTACCAGCGGCCGTGCCGGTTCACCACGCCCCAGGGTTCCAGCCGGCGCGGCTGCACCCCGCTCCGCCCCGCTGCCCGGTAGGCGAAGGTGACGGGGCGGCGGGCCATGACCGCCTCCCACAAGGGCCCGAACGCGGCTTCGCCGGTGTGGACTCTGGGCTCTATGCCGGTCTGGGTGTCCTCGGCGTCGATCCCGGCCGCGCGCAGCTTCAGCAGCGCTCCGGCTGCGGCCCCGGCCAGCTCGGCCCGCTGCCACACCCGGGCGGCCAGGCCGAGCACGGCCGCCTCGTCCGGCTCGAGCGTGATCTCCGGCAGCTCGTAGGCCTGGCGCCGGATCCGGTAGCCCGCCTCCTCGTCGCCCGGGGAGGCCAGGTCGGTCTCCAGCGGGATGCCGAGCTCGCGCAGTTCCTCCTTGTCGCGCTCGAACATCCGTTTGAATGCCTCGAATGAGTCCGGGTAGCCGGGAACGGCCTCGCGGATCTGCGCCGCGGTCAGGGCGCGCCGGGTCGACAGCAGGCAGACCACCAGCCCGAGTAGCCTCTCCGTCTTCCGCCGCGACATCGCCGTCCCTCTCCGGAACCCCCTGGGAAGTATTGTCCATCGGCCCCGGCCGCCGCGAGCGGGATAGGGGCAGCACCAATCCCACTCTGACGCTACCCTGCCTGGGGTGATCAGGTGGCGGGACGCGGTCGTCACCGCGGTAGGCCGGCAGTGGCCCGGCGCGGTCGAGCTGGACGTGACGACATCCGGCGGCGAGGCCTGCCGCGCGCTCGCCTACCCGGCGCTTACCGGCCGGCCCGAGCCGGGTGACCGGGTGCTGCTGAACACCACCGCGCAGGATCTCGGCCTGGGCACCGGCGGCTACGCGTTCGTGGTCGCCATCCCCGACCGGCTGCCGCCCGATGGGCCGCCTGGAGCCGGGCACGTCGTCAAGGCGCGCTACACGCCGCTACAGGCCACCGTGCTGGGCGCCGACGAGCAGGACTCCCCGCACCATGACGTGCTGAGGGACGCCGACGACCTCGGCGGGATGCCGGTGGTCGTGGCTGACCTGCACTCGGCGTTGCCCGCCATACTGGCCGCTACCCGCGCTTGCGGTCCGGCCCCCCGCGCCGTCTACGTCATGCTGGACGGCGGCGCGCTGCCTGCCTGGTTCTCGCGTACCTGCGCGGCGCTGCGGGCGGCGGGCTGGCTGGCGGCCACGATCACCGTCGGCCAGGCGTTCGGCGGTGACCTGGAGGCGGTGACGCTGCACACCGGCCTGCTGGCGGCCCGGCACGTGCTGGCGGCGGACCTGGCCGTGGTGGCGCAGGGACCGGGCAATCTCGGCACCGGAACCCGCTGGGGATTCTCCGGCGTCGCCTGCGGCGAGGCGGTCAACGCCGTGGCGGCGCTGAACGGACGGCCGGTGGCCGCGCTGCGGGTGAGCGAGGCCGACCCGAGGGACCGGCACCGGGGCGTGTCGCATCACAGCCTGACCGCCTACGGCCGGGTCGCGCTGGCCCGGGCGGACGTGGTGGTACCCGAACTGCCCGGCGAGTTCGGCGCGCGCGTCGCCGCGCAGGCCGCCCCGCTCGGGCTCCGGCACGCGCTTGTCCGGGTACCGGTGGACGGGCTGCACGAGGCGCTCCAGGCCACCCCCGTGCCGCTGTCCACGATGGGCCGCGGGCTCGAGCAGGACCCGGCCTACTTCCTGGCCGCGGCCGCCGCGGGCCGGCACGCCGCCTCACTGCTTCACGCACCCTGACTTCGTCCGCCTGCATCTGGCTGTAACGTGGCCGGAGCAGGAAACGGACCGCAGTCGACTCGTCACGGAGGAGATGGATGAGCGTCCAGGCACGAACCAGGCGGCGTCGGCTGGGCGCCACCGCGGTCACGCTGGCCATCGCCACCCTCGCCGTGACCGGGGCGGCGGCTCTTCCTGCCGGGGCCGCCACGTCGGGCGTGCACCCGGGCGCTGGGACCGTGCACGCCGTCAGCGCGACTGCCCAGCGAGCCACCCGCGCGTTCTGGACCCAGTCGCGGATGGCTGCCGCCACGCCGGTCACCGGTAACCGGGCGGGCGGGCAGGTCGGCCCGCCGTCGCAGATCCCCGACCCCACCAGGTTCGACGGCGTGCCCACCGTTGGCGCGCTGTTCTTCACCACCGGGACGGACGCCCACTTCTGCACGGCGAGCGTCGTCAACAGCCTGACGGCGAACCTGATCCTGACCGCCGCGCACTGCGTCTACGGCAGCACGTACGCGAGCAACATCGCATTCGTCCCCATGTACCATCACGGACAGCGGCCCTACGGGGCGTGGCCGGTCGAGTCCATCACGGTCGCGGCCGGCTGGCGGCGGTCACACAACCAGAATCTCGACTTCGCCTTCCTCACCGTCGCCCCGCCCGCCGGCACTCACCGGCCGATCCAGTTCGTGACCGGCGGCCTGTGGCTGGGCATTGATCAGGGCTTCGCCCACCCGATCGAGGTGATCGGCTACAACAACACCGGCGACGGGCCCATCGGCTGCGCGACGGCGAGCTTCCAGGTCGCGCCCCGCCAGATGAAGTTCTACTGCCACGACTTCCAGGACGGGACCAGCGGCGGCCCGTGGATCCTCGGCTACCGGGCTTCGAACGGCACCGGCACGGTGTTCGGCGTCGTCGGCGGCCACGACGAGGGCGGCAACTATACGCACTCCTCCTACAGCGCGTATTTCGGGAAGCTGACCCTCAGGCTCTTCCTGCAGGCTGAGCGGCAGCAGGCCTGACCGCCAGGGCCAGCACGGTGCCGTTGTCCACCGATGGGTCGCGGGCTCGACCAGGGCCCGGCGTACTTCCTGGCCGCGGCGGACGCGGGCCGGCTCGCCGGGGCGCTGCTTTACGCACCCTGAGCGTTCGTGGACCGGGCGGCGGCGCCCGAGCGTCCGCCTACCCGGGGACCACAGCTTCGTCGAGGCTGGCCTCGATCGCGTCAACCGTCTGCTCCGGTGTCATCTCCGAGGTATCGATCCACAGGCCCACGCGCGGCATCGACGTCTGGAGTTGTGCGTCCAGGTGCCGCCAGATCGAGAACACGTGCTTGTCGCGGTCGCGGTCGCGAGCCTGGACCACATCCAGCCTGGGCACAAGCTCCACCAGCAGCAGCGGCCGGGTCCTCAGCCGGCGCCGGTAGCCGTCGAGGACGGCGGGAGCGACCACTACATCATCGATGACGGGCAGGAAACCAGCACCCGCGAACGAATCCGCGAGCAGGCAGATGTTCGCCCGCCGCAACTCGAGCTGCGCGTCCGCCTCATCCTGGGGCGGCCCCTGCGGCGGGACCAGCCCGGTGACGATGAAATGGTGTCCCACCAGGTCGCCCTCGATGTGCGCGGCGCGCTCGAAGCGGGCGGCCAGTATCCGGGCGACGGTGGTCTTACCCGCGCCGGGGATCCCGGAGATGATGATCACTCGCACGGCAGCACGCTACCGGTGATCACGTCGGAGCCGGGCACCGTTACTGCCGGGCGCCCCTAACACCGGTAGTTCGTCGGCTGAGTGGAATACACGCGTCCGCTCGGCGCGGTCCATATCAGTACCCCCGGCTGTGGCTGCGTCAGCCGCCATCCGTGCGCCTGTTTCGCGCGGTGGTGCCGTCTGCACAGGGGCGCCAGGTTGCACTCGCAGGTCCACCCGTCATCGTCGTAGGCGCGGGTGTGGTCGAGATCGCAGGCCGTGGCGGGGCGGCGGCAGCCGGGCGCGGTGCAGGTGCTGGAGCGAGCCCGGATCAGCCGCTGCAGCGCGGGGCTCGGTCGGTAGCCGGGTTCGCAGTGCCGGTGGTCGCACGATCCGGTGGCCACCGGCTCGGCGGTCACGGCGACCGTCCACCCGCCTGCCCCGGTGCCGCCTGGCCCGGGGTCTCCTGGCTTGCGGCCTCCTGGTTTGGGACTGTTTACCCCGGAGCGGCGAGCGGCGGTGCCGTGCGCGAGGGCGGTGTCATCGGGGGCGGTGACGGTGATCTGCCAGCGGGTGGCGCGGTGACCGGCGGCGGCGCAGGCCAGGGCACGGGCCGTGTCGGCGTCCAGTGGCCCGTACCCGGCGGCCTGCCCGGGGGCCTGGTCCAGGCCGAGCAGGGTCGTTAGCGGGACGGTCAGGTTCACCGTCCCGGCCAGCGGCGGCAGGGCACTGCCGGGGTCGGCGCGGCGCAGCCCGTCCCGTAGACCCGGGTTGCCAGGCGAGCCGGCCTCACCGGCGCCCGGGCGTGCGGCGGAAGCGGGCCCGGTGCTGCCGGGTGCCGCGCTGCCTGGATCAGGCACGGTGCTGTCCGCAGCGGGCGTGGTGCTGCCGGGTGCCGTGCTGCCGGGATCAGGCACGGTGCTGCCCGCAGCGGGCGTGGTGCCGCCGGGTCGGACAGTGGTGTCGCTGGGCGCGGGTTCCAGGGCTGGGCCGCCGGGGACGGGCGAGTCGGCGGGGGATAGCAGGTCGGCGGGCGGGGTGTCGATGGGCAGGCCGAGCAGCAGCGCCAGGTAGGCCCTGGCCCGCAGCAGGTCGGTCTCGCCCGCCGCACCCTGCTTGCGCCACGCGGCGGCGATCTGGCACAGCCGCTTGTCGGCCGCGAGCGCCTGCGCCGAGGGCAGGTGCCAGCCGGCCAGCGACGCGGTGCCGTACGGCTCCGGCCAGCAGTCCACCCGGGCGCACTTCTCGGTGTCCTTCCGGCGCCGCCGCGCGGCCTGCGGGTCAACCGCAAGTACCGCGCGGGCCACCGCCGCGCCCAATTGCCCCGTGGTCAGACCCGGTGCGCGGGGCAGTACCGCGGCTTCCACCGCGTCCGCGTGCCGCGCGTCCAGCGTGCTCACGCCCTCGATTATGATCTTGGCCCGGGTCAGGTCGATCCGGCCTGCCTCCAGCGCGGCGAAGGTAGCCGGGCGGTCGGCCAGGCCTAGGGCCAGGCCCAGCTCCGCATCGGCGGCCCGGCTGGTCAGCGTCAGGGCCAGCGCCACCTCGTCGGCGACGAACTCGCTCAGCTGCGCCGGGAGCTGACCCGGCGGGGCGGGCGGCGCGTTGCCGGCCGGGCGGCGGCGTGCCAGCTCGGTGATCGTGGCCAGCTCGCGGGCCTGCGCCCAGG
>DASXLW010000109.1:0-2774 GCA_036496025.1 Streptosporangiaceae bacterium | reverse complement strand
CTACCAGCGGGCCTTCACCATCGCCGTGGTCTTCCTGGTCGCGGGCTGGCATCTCGCCGGAGCGGGCGGCCAGCTGCTGCATAACCGGCCGGCCTACAGCTCGTTCGCCTTCCAGGGCGCCATGTGGCTGGTCATGGCGCTCGCGATCGCCGCCGGATCGGTCCTGGTCCTGCGCGGAGCGCCCAGCTGGCGCGCGGCCTGGGCGGTGGCCCTGATCGCGCTGGTCGCCAGCACGGCAGCGGCCGCAGCCAGCCCGGCCAGCCAGATGCTCGCGGTCAACTGGGCCTGGGGAAGTGCCGGCTGGATGGGCGTGCTCGTCCTGCTCCGCCGCCGGTTCTCCGAGCTTGCGTTGTTCCTCGCCGCCGAGGCCCTGGCCACCCTGGGCGTGCAGGTGTGGGACGGGCTGACCCGCGCCGACCTGGCGGGGTTCCTCGCCCTGCTGGCCTGGTCGACCGGCGCCCAGGTCGCCGTCGCCGCCGGGGTCAGGGCGCTGGATCTCGCCGCCGGCCAGGCCGCCACGGCGGCGCGCAGTGAGCACGCCGCGCGCGAACGGGCCGCCACCGCCGAGATCATCCGCGCCGCCCGGCACGCTCGCTGGCTGGCGCTGCAGGAAAGCGCCGCCCCGCTAGTGGCCGAGCTGGCGACGGGGACAGCTGACCCGGGCGACCCGCAGGTACGCACCAGGTGCGCCGTCCAGGCGGCCCGGCTACGCCGACTGCTGGCCGAGGGCGATGAGGTGCCCGGATCGCTGGTGCACGAGCTGCACGCGAGTGCCGACGTGGCCGAGCGGCGCGGGGTTGCCGTCGAGATCGAGACGGCCGGGCCGCTGCCACCGGTACCCGGCCCCGCCCGGCGGGTGATCACCGACGCTGCCATCGCGATCCTGACCGCCGCGCGCAGCCAGGCACGGATCACCCTGGCGGCGGTGGCTGCCGGAATCGCCGTCAGCTTCGTCGCCGATACCGGCGCGGTCGTCCTGCTCCCCGTAGCCGGCGCCGGAGTCGCCATCGAACATCAGCAAGACGGCAGCATCCTCTGGGCGGAGGCGCGATGGAACAGCTTGTGACGGTGGCGATCATCGAAGACCATCCGGTCGTCACCGAGGGGGTGGTGTCCTGGATCCGGTCCGATCCCGGCCAGCGGGTGCGGCTGGTGCTGACGGCGCGCGATCTGACCGGGCTCGGCGCCGGGCCGCGGCCGTCGGCCGACGTGCTCATCTTGGACCTGGAGCTGTCCGGCGAGCTGGTCACCGGGCAGATCCCCGGGCTGGTGGCGGCCGGATACCGGGTAGTGGCCTTCTCCGGGCACAGCGATCCCGCGATCGTGATGGAGACGCTCGACAACGGCGCGTACGCCTATGTGTCCAAGGAGGAGGGGCGCGACCATCTGGTCGAGGCCGTGCTGGCGGCGGCCGCCGACCGGCCGTACGTGACCCGGTCGCAGGCCCGGGCGATGCTCGCCGACCAGAGCCCGGACCGGCCGGCGCTGTCGCAACAGGAGCAGCAGGCGCTGCTGCTGTGGTTCCAGGGCATGTCGAAAGCATCGGTCGGGCGGCGCATGTCGATCAGCGAGAACACCGTCCGGCAGTACATTAGCCGCGCGCGCGCCAAGTACGCGGCCACCGGGCGGACCGCGCCGAGCAAGGACGCGCTGCTCGCCCGGGCGATCGAGGACGGCGTGATCAAGCCGGGCGAGATCTTGCCGTACAAGTCATTCGCCCGCGCCCCGGCCGACCGCCCCGGCCTGGGTGCCCCGGGCCGCTGAACGGCCCGAGGTACCCAAACTCCCCCCTGGGAGCTGCCCCCAAGCGAATCGGCCGGCGGCCGGCGCCGGGCTGCGTAGCCTGGCGCCGCGGCGTCATCGGATCGCGGGCTGGTGCACAGTCAGCATTCCCGATCGGGGCGACACTGTCATGACGCCCGATCGGGTGACACGACGGCGGGCTAGCTAGCCAGCGAGCAGGTCCCGGTGTCGCATGTCATCTGGACAGGGCTCACTTGTTACGCGGGTCGTCTTCCGGGTTCAGGTACTCGAGGCTGATCGGCCCGATCGCCGTTACCTGGGTGATGTACTCACCGGATTTGGCCCAGTGGAAGTGAGGGGTACCGCCGGGCAGGACGATGACGGCACCCGGCGGGTACGCCTGCAGTTTCCCGTCGTCGAACTGTTCGCCCACGCCGATGTAGAACACGCCGGACATGACTGTGTAAACCCGGTCCTCGTGGTGTCTGTGGGGCATCAGCTTGACGCCGGACGGCAGCTTGACCCGGACCACATACGGAGCGGGCTCTGATAGACGGCCCACAACGACGGCGAGACGGGCCAGCGGCGGGAATGCCGGGAACGGCTCCCATTCGATGTCCTCGGGCAGGGTCGGCCTGAAGACAGCCTGATCTAGTTGATGGGTGCTCATTGTCGTGAACCTCCCGGGACTAAGTGACGGACTGGCCCGACGCCGTTAAGGTTCACTGTCTCACTCCGGCGTGGAGCGGCCGATCCCGCCGCCGGCGCCCGTGGCCAGTCGGCCCCCAGAAGGCCTGCCAGAACGGGGACAGGGCGTCAGCAGGCGGTAACGGCGGCCGCGCTCTCGATCACGCTGGCCAGGCTGCTGCCGCGGCGGGCGCTCCGCTGGAAGGCAGCCCCGTTTCCACGGGCCAGCACCGCACTGAGCAGTTCGGTGACCGCTTCGGTGTCTCCCGCTTCGTCCAGTGCGGACCTGACGTGCTCAAATAGTGCCTCCGCGACCCTCGAAGCGGGTTCGGGCAGTCCGGTAT
>DASXLW010000108.1:0-2466 GCA_036496025.1 Streptosporangiaceae bacterium | reverse complement strand
GTGCAGCAGCGGCTCGTTTCACTCGCGCTTGACCAGCGGCAGGCGGAAGCCATGGTCCCCGCCGAGCTGCGCGAATTGCAGGCGCGGCTGTCTCGGGTGGCGGATGGCATGGCGGGCGTCATGGAGGAGTTGCAGGAGATCTCACGCGGCATCCACCCGGCCGCCCTCACCCGGGGCGGGCTCGCGTCCGCGCTCAGGACCTTGGCGCGGCGGTCAGCCGTTCCTGTCCAGCTGGAGGTGCGCGCCGAGACCCGGCTGCCTGAGCCGGTGGAAGTCGCCGCCTATTACATCGTCTCAGAAGCACTCACCAATACCGCCAAGCACGCGCGCGCCTCCGAGGTGCATGTCCTCGTCGAAGCGCGCGGCGGAGTCCTCGGGCTCTCCATCCGCGACGACGGCCGCGGCGGGGCCGATCCCAGGCGCGGCTCCGGACTCATCGGGCTCAGCGACCGCGTTGACGCGCTCGGGGGGACGATCGAAGTGGCAAGCCCCAGCGGAGAGGGAACGACGCTGCTGGTCACGCTGCCCATCGGGCCGAGCTGACCGCGCGTTCGCGGCCGGGCCTGTCCCGGGTCATGGACCTGCGGGAGTAAGCCGCTTACGTTCGGGCTAAATGATTTGCTATCCGCCGTGATGGCATGTCCTCAGCACCGGGCCATGCCCGGGGTACCCGCCGTCGTCGCGGCTTGACGCAAGGCCGGCCCCGGCCTGGAGGCGGCAGGCACCGAGACGGCCATGGTCAGGCCGCCGCCGGGAGTTTCCTCCGGTTCCAGGGTGCCGCCCATCGCTTCGGTCAGGCCGCGGGAGACCGTGAGCCCGAGCCCCACGCCGATACTGCTCCGGGCATCGCCGAGCCGATGGAAGGCCGCGAAGATCCGGTCCCGGTCAGCCTCGGGGACGCCGGGCCCGTAGTCGGCGACGCGCAGGATGACCCGGCCGCCGCGGGCGCTGGCGGTCAGCGACGGCGGCGATCCGCTGGGTGAGTACCGTAGCGCGTTCGCGGTCAGGTTCGCGATGACCCGTTCCATGATCGGCGGATCGACCATGACCCGGGGCAGGCCCGGTGGCAGGCGCACCATGACCGGCCACGCCTCCGGACCGCTGCCGCCGAGGCAGCGCGCGATGATCTCCTCCAGGTCGGCCGGCCGGGGAAACACCGGCAGCACCCCGGCCTGCAGCCGGCTCACGTCCAGCAGGCTGGCGAGCAGCTGGGTGAGCTGGTTCAGCGACTCATCGGCGGCGGCCAGGAGCTCGGCCTGATCCTCGGCGGTCAGCGCGATGTCGTCCGAACGCAGGCAGCTGACGGCCGCCTTCGCCGCGGCCAGCGGCGTGCGGAGGTCGTGGCTGACCGTGGCGAGCAGCACCGTCCGCATGCGGTCGGCCTCTACCACGAGCCGGGCCGCGGCCGCCTTTCCGGCGTACCGCACGGCCAGGCCGCCGAGCAGCGCGACCGCGATCACCGCGCCGAAGGCGACGAGTACCGCGATGGCCAGGTTCAGTTCCATCCCGTCTCCTTCGCCGGCCCCCGTGATTTCCGGGGATCTCGCGGGCCCCAGCCGTGATCATCGACTGACCGTGGGGAAGAGGGGCCCGGCCGGACGCCGGGCCCCTCATGTTTCACGGTGCGATCCGCCGATCAGCGCTGGCCGTCGCGAACGCCCTTCTCGACCCTCTCGCCCAGGGTCTTGTCGACGTTCCCGAGATACCAGAAGGCGCGCTCGAGAACGGGCTCGGTCACGCCGGCGAGCAGCGCTCCCACGATGTTGCTAACGAGCCGGTCCCTTGCGGCGTCGTCCAGCACCTCGCGGACCAGCGTGCCGGCCTGGCCCCAGTCATCATCCTCGGCGTGCAGCTCGTAGGCGGTGCGCACCATCTCGCCGTCGGAGTACCAACTCGGCGGCGGATTGTGCTCAACGTCGGCCTGCGGGCCACCCTTGGAGTTCGGGAAGTACACCGGGTCGGTGACGTTGTGCACCCGCCCGATCCCGTCCTTGCTGTAGGCATGCACCGGCGCGATCGGGGCGTTGACCGGGATCTGGGTGAAGTTCACGCCGAGCCGGGCCCGGTGCGCGTCGGGGTAGGAGAACAGCCGACCCTGCAGCAGCTTGTCCGGGCTCGGCCCGATGCCAGGCACCAGGTTGGATGGCGCGACGGCCAGCTGCTCGATCTCAGTGTGGTAGTCGGTCGGGTTGCGGTCCAGGGTGAACCGCCCCACCTCCATCAGCGGGTAGTCGCTGTGCGGCCAGACCTTGGTGATGTCGAACGGGTTGAACCGGTAGGTCTTGGCGTCCTCGTACGGCATGATCTGCACCTTCAGCGTCCAGCTCGGGTGCTCGCCGCGCTCGATCGCCTCGTACAGGTCCTTGGTGTGCAGGTCGGGGTCGGTGCCGGCCAGCCGGTCGCCCTCGGCCTGGGTCACGAACTCGACGCCCTGGTCGCTGATGAAGTGGTACTTGACCCAGGACT
>DASXLW010000107.1:0-4045 GCA_036496025.1 Streptosporangiaceae bacterium | reverse complement strand
GGGGCGTCCGCGGCAGCGGTCTACGATTTCTACGGATATGGACGATGACCTTTGCTTCACGCCCGCCGTTGAACTGGCACGGCTGCTGCACTCCAGGGAACTGTCGGCCCGTGAGCTGCTCGACGCGTTCCTGAACCGGATCCACCGGGTCAACCCTCAGCTCAACGCGATCGTCACCCTGGCCGAAGAGCGGGCCGCCGCCGCGGCTGCCGCGGCTGATGCAGCCGCAGCGCGCGGCGGCAGGCTCGGCGTGCTGCACGGGATGCCGATCGCAGTGAAGGACCTCGCCGATACCGCAGGTATCCGCACGACCTACGGTTCCCCGCTGTTCGCCGACCACGTGCCGGACGCCGACGCCCCGCATGTCGCGCTGCTGAAGGCGGCCGGAGCGGTGATCATCGGCAAGACGAACACCCCGGAATTCGGCGCGGGATCGCAGACGTTCAACGCGGTCTTCGGTGCGACCCGCAATCCGTGGGACACCCGGATGACGCCGGGCGGGAGCAGCGGGGGCGCCGCGGCCGCGGTCGCGGCCGGCCTGCTGCCTTTTGCGGACGGGTCGGACCTCGCGGCCAGCGTCCGGAACCCCGCCGCGATGTGCTCGCTCGTCGGGCTGCGGACCACGCCGGGCACGATCCCGTCCGGCGGCGACTTCTTCAATCCGCTGCCTGTCCTGGGTCCGGTCGCACGGTCGGCCGCCGACGCGGCCTTGCTGCTGGCCGGCATGCGCGGGCACGATCCGGCGCTGCCGCTGGCCCGGCCCGGCGCGCACGCCAGTGCCCCGGGCGCAGGGGCGCGGCGGGCGGCGGACGGCGCCGCCGGGCTGCGGGTCGCGTGGAGCGCCGACCTCGGCGGGCTGCCCGTCGAGGCAGAAGTCGCCCGGGTGCTTGCCCGGGCACGTGAAGTCCTGACCGCGGCCGGGGCCGTCATCGTCGACGCCGAGCCCGACCTGGCCGGCGCGGACGAGGCGTTCCTGGTCCTGCGGGCCGTGATGATGGCCAGCCGGTTCGGTTCCCTGCTCCAGACCGCGCGGGACCAGCTGAAGGACACGCTGATCTGGAACATCGAGCAGGGCCTCGCGCTGACCGGGCCGCGGGTCGCCGCCGCGCAACGGCAGCACAGCGAGGTCTTCGGCCGGATGAAGGCGTTCCTGCGCGGCTATGACGTGCTCGCGGCCCCGACGGTTCAGGTCGCGCCGTTCCCGGTGGAACAGGAATGGGTGACCGCCATCAACGGGATACCGCAGGACACCTATATCGACTGGCTGCGCAGCTGCTCCCGGATCACCGTGACCGGCCACCCCGCCGTCTCGGTCCCGGCCGGCTTCACCGCCGACGGCCTGCCCGTCGGCCTGCAACTGGTGGGCCGCTACGGCACCGACGACCGCCTGCTGTCCACTGCGGGGGCCGTCGCCCGGGTTCTCCTCCCGGAACCCGCTCGCCCTGCGTCACTTAACTCCCGCGACCGCTGACCCGTTGCCAGGGCCGGCGCCTTCGGGGCGCACGCAGCGACGCCCGCCGCCCAGGCGCCGGTGCCGCGCCCGGACTGCGGAACCGCAGACATCCGCTGCCACATCGCATGATCGCTGCTCGCCTCGAGCGATGCGCACACTCCCGCCGATCTGCTCGGCAGCGGGCACTTCGCGGGAGCGCCCGGAACTCGCGCGGAACGGGATGATCTGAGTGGCGTCGGCCGTGTGACAGGTGTGGCTGATGATGCCTGTTGCGGGTGAGTTCCTTATGCCCGCAGGCCCGCTGGCGCCGCGGCTGGCCGCCGCCGGCACGCGTCAGGGGTGGCGTGCCAGCCCCCGTGCGACCGTGATGATGTCGGCGAGCGTCCCCTGGCCGGCTAGGTGCGGGCCGGCGCCAGGCCCGGTGATGGTGACCTGACCGACCGGGCTCGCCTGGAGGACCAGGGCGTTGGTGACGCCGTCGATGCCGGCCAGCGGGTCCCCGGCGGGAACGGCCTCGGGGCGCACGAGGGCGGTCACGGCCCCCGTCCCGTCCGGGCCGGCGAACGCCAGCGTCGCGACGTGGCGGAGCCGTCCCCCGGCCGACGCCGCCTGGCGGGCCTCCCGGACGGTGACGCCCGTGATGCCCTGGCACCTGACCTGCTCGCGGCTCAGCTGCCGGCCGAAGACCAGCCCCGACAAGATCATCACCTTCGCCACCGTGTCATGGCCCTGCACGTCGGCGGCGGGGTCCGGCTCGGCCAGCCCGGCACGCTGGGCCTGCGCGAGCGCGTCCGCGTACGGGATGCCGTCGGCCATCTGGGACAAGATGACGTTGGCGGTGGCATTGAGCACGCCCCGCAGCCCGGTCGGCACAGCGCCCGCCATGCCCTCGGCCAGAGCGCTGAGCACAGGGGTCCCTGACATGACCGTGGACTCGGCGCGGAACGCCACGCCCTGGCGCTGCGCCAGCGCCGCCAGCTCCGTCCCGTGCAGGGCGACAGGCCACTTGTTGGAGGTGACTACCGGGATCCGGCGCTGCAACGCTTCCCGCATGTGGCTCAGCCCCGGCTCGCCATCGCCCGGCGGGCTGGCCGTCACCTCGACCAGCAGGTCCGCCTCGGTTGCGCGCAGCCCCTCGATCGCGTCCGGCCAGGCCCGCGCCCCCCGCTGCCGGGTGATCGGCCGCCCGCCTTCAGCCGCCGCCAGCACTGACCTCAGGTCAAGGCCGCGCCCGTCGTAGACGAACCCGTCCCGGGCGTTGGCGATCCCGACCACGGTTACCTCACACCCATACCGGGACGCGATCCGCCCGCCCTGCCCATCCAGGACGCCGGCCAGCCACCGGCCGACCGTGCCGAACCCGACCAGCCAGACCCGCAGCGAACTCACCAGGCCACCGCATGCTCTCGCACGGCAAGACAATACCTCTCCGCAGCGGCGCCGAGCCCAGCGCCCGCGCCAGCCCGTTGCCCGTCTTTCGGGGTGATTGTGGCGGCGGCGTTGCCGGCGAGCGTGTGCATGACGTGAATGGCCCCGCCTGGCGGCAGATCGGCTTCATCTATTGCGCCTGGACGATCGCCTGGTCAGCCACACCGATTCGGCGATCTCGAGCCGACGGCTCACCCTTGCAGTCGGTCTCGCCGTGTCACTGCGCGAGGTGGGCGACTCAGATTTCCTCGACGGGCCACTGGCGTGCCCGGTCGGCGGTCGCCAGCTGGTAGTAGGGGCCCGTGTCGCCGCCGCTGACTGTGGCATCGGGTCTCATAATCTGCCGGGCGGTAGCGAAGGTGCCGTAATGGATGATCTACCCTCCGAAGTAATGCCATGTATCCCGGCCGCCGCCCCGCTCGTACTCGGCGATCTCGCGCGTCCGTGGCCACATCGACAAGCTGTTCGCTTCGGATAAGCAGCTGCCGGTAATCCTGGAGCAGGTGGCGCGGATGGGTGCGCAACTGCTGACGCAGGCCGCCCTTGAGGCTTGAGATCACCGAGGTCGTCGGCCGCGGCCGCTACCAGCGTGTCGTGGCCAGCCAGGACGCCCGGCCTGGCAGGCCGCGACGGATACCGGGAGGTGACTGTCAACACGACCGCCGGGCCGGTCCAGCTGTCGCAGCTGCGCGGCGCGGCCGAGGCGTTCGCGTCGCGGCTGTTCGGATCGCATGTCACGAAGACCAACGCCCTGGAGTTGCTGGTGATCGCCTCGTTCGCGCGTGGCCTGTCGGTCCGGAGGACTCGCCAGACGACCTTGCCGGCAGGCCTCTTGAACGGCGACTCAGACCGCTGCCAGCGGCACCCGGCATAATCCCCCTCAATTCAGAGTGTCCGGGGTCATAGGATCTGTGGCTGAGACATCATGCGCAAACGGGTCCGCTCGCGGCCCAAATTAGGACGGGGCCGACAATGACGGAGCAAGCAGAGCCGGACCTGGACACGTCGCGGCCGCACCCGGCGCGGATCTACGACTACCTGCTCGGCGGGAAGAGCAACTTCGCCGCTGACCGTGCCCTTGCGGCGAGGATGCTCCAGGAAACGCCCGGCCTGCGGATCGCCGCGCGGGAGAACCGCGCGTTCCTCGGCCGGGCCGTGCAGTAC
>DASXLW010000106.1:0-2046 GCA_036496025.1 Streptosporangiaceae bacterium | reverse complement strand
AAATCGTCCGGCGTCCATGAGCCGTCGTCTTCCGGCACGGCGAGCGTGGCGATCGTCTCACCGGACGCTATGCCCGGCAGGAGATCCGCTTGCGCGGCCGCGTCGCCGCTGGCCAGCAGCGCTCCGGCGGCGAGCACGGCGGTGGCCAGATATGGGGCGCTCAGCAGCGCCGCGCCCGCCTCCTCGCACATGATCAGCTGCTCCACCGGCCCGCAGCCCGCACCGCCGTACTTCTCCGGGATGGTGAGCCCGGCGAGCCCGAGCTGTCCGAGCTGCGCCCAGACCGCCGGGTCGTACCCGGCCTCGGTCACCATCAACCGCCGTACCTCACTGACTGGCGATTTCTCCGCGAGAAACCGCCGGACCATGTCGCGCAGGTCCTGCTGCTCCTCGGTAAAAACAAACCTCGGCATAACGACTCCGCCTGTGTCCCTTTTCCTGCTGCCCCAGGCGTGCCCGCCGGCCGGCCCGGCGCGCACGTACGTGCGGTACGCCTGGTATGCCGCATGCACCCTGATACTATCGACATCAATATCGATTTACCAGGAGGCCGCATGCCTGCATTCCGTGAGGCCGGATCTGGCGGTCCGCTGGACGGGATACGCGTGCTCGACCTCAGCTCGGTCGTGATGGGTCCGCTGGCGACCCAGATCCTCGGCGACCTGGGGGCCGACGTGATCACCGTGGAGACCCGGGACGGGGACATCAACCGGATCATGGGTTCCGGACCATATCCCGGCCTGTCCGGCGTCTCGTTGAACTTGCTCCGCAACAAGCGCAATGGCTGGCGTTCTGCGCCGACGCCGGGATTCCGGCCGCGGCAGCGCCCGGGCTGGACGAGCTCATCGACGCGCTGCCCGAGGACGAGCATCCGGACGCCGGATGGTACAAGGTGATCCCGCCGCCGACCCGGTTCTCGGCGACCCGGGCTTCGGTACGACGGCCGGCCCCGCTGCCCGGGCAGCATACCGGCGAGGTGCTGGCCGAAGCAGGCCTGACCGAAGAGCAGATAACCCGGCTGGCCGAGGCAGGCGTTCTTACCGAAGATCCGGCTGGTCCAGGAAGGCGAGCACCTGCTGGCTGAACACGTCCGGCTGGTCGACGTTGCAGACGTGGCCGGCCTCCGGGATCACCATGTGCACGGCCCGGGGAAGTCTCGCCGCCATGTACTCGGCTGCGCCGAGGTAATCGGAGTCCCGCGCCCCGACCAGCACCAGCGCCGGGACGGTGACCGCTGGCAGCGCGTCGATCACGCGCGCGTCGCGCTGGGTGAGTATGCCGCGGGCGGCGAGCGCCAGCCCGCGCGACGAATCGCGCTCCAGGCGCCCGGCGAGCGCGATGGCCCGGTCGTTCCACCGCTGCCGCGGTTCGTCGCGGCGGTAGCCCGGGCCGGTGTCACACAACACCAGCCCGGCGACCCGGTCGGGGTGCGCCAGCCAGAACTCCAGCGACAAGAACCCGCCCAGGGACAGCCCGCCCGCCACCACGCGCGCGATCCCGCACGCGTCGAGCAGCGCGGCCATGTCCGCCACGCAGGCGTCGGCCGAGTAGCGCGCCAGGTCCTCCGGTGCGTCACTGCTGCCGTGGCCGCGCAGGTCCCAGGTGATGACCGGCCGGGCGGCGGCGAGCTCCGCGATGTTCGGCTGCCACATCGCCGACGATGCGGAGAAGCCATGGGTAAGCAGGAGCGGCGTGGCACCATCCGGTGGCCCGGAGACCTGGTAGTAGATGCGGACGCCGTCCCGGTCCAGATAAGCCACGGGGCACCTCGCGGAAGGGCAGATTCCGGCTGGGGTCGGGCTCCCTGGGCAGGCCGAGGATCCGCTCGCCGATGATTGTCCGCTGGATCTGGTCGGTGCCGCCGGCGATGGAGATGCCCGGCACGGACAGGAAGATCTCGGCGATCGTCCCGTCCAGCGGCGAGCCGGGCCCGGCCAGCATGCCGTGCGGCCCGGCGATCAGCGCGTGTACCCGCGCCGCCTGCCGGGCGATGACGCTACTGGCCAGCTTGCCCAGCGAGCCTTCCGGCCCGGGGGACCGACCTGC
>DASXLW010000105.1:0-2189 GCA_036496025.1 Streptosporangiaceae bacterium | reverse complement strand
CTCCTGGATGAGCCGCGGGTCCTCGTCTTCCTCGGGATGCCACTGCACGCCGATCCCGAACGGGTGCCCGTCCAGCTCGACCGCCTCGACGATTTGATCATCGGCCCAGGCGACGGCGAGCAGCCCGGTGCCGAGCCGCTGGATGCCCTGGTGATGACGGGTCGGCACCGACGCGTGCGAGCCGAGCAGCTTCCCGAGCCGGCTCCCGGCGCTCACCTGGACGTCGTGCCAGGACATCTTCACCGGATCCGGCCGGTGCCGGTCGTGCCCCACCGCGTCGGGCAGGTGCTGGATGAGCGAGCCGCCGCGGACCACGTTGAGCACGTGCAGGCCGCGGCAGACCGCGAGGAACGGGCGCCCGGCGTCGACCGCCGCCCGGACGAGGGCGAGGTCGAACGTGTCGCGCCGCCGGTCCGGCGGCGTGGTCTCTTCGTGCCGGATCGCCCCGTACAGCCGCGGATCGATGTCCGGACCGCAGGAGATCAGGATGCCGTCCAGCCCGGCCACCAGGCGCGGCACCGAGTCGATGGGGACCGGTGGCAGGACCACGGGGATGCCCCGCGCGCGCTCGACCGACCGGCTGTACGTGACGGGTGAGATCACGGCCTCACGGATGAAGTCGGACCATCGGGCGGGCTCGAGGTAGCCGGTGATGCCGATGAGCGGGCGGGCGCTCTGTCCCCCATCGAAGGCCATGTGCCCCATGATGATGCATGGCGCCTGACCGGGACGCCTGCTCGCTGAATTTGCCCGGCCGGCTAGCCGTCGCCCGCCGGCGCGGTGCCCGGCGGCGGCCCGGCGCCCAGGTGCTCGTCGAAGAACGCGAAGATGCGCCGCCAGGCATCGGAGGTGGCCACCGGGTCGTAGCTCAGGCCCATGACCCTGGTCAGGACGCGGCTGGCGCCTTCGAATTCGTTCATGAACCCGTGGCTGGCACCCGGGTACACCTTGATGTCGTGCGGCACGTTCAGCTCGGTCAGGGCCTGCTCGAGCCGCGGCACCTGACGGCGCGCGCCGGGGTCCTTGGCGCCGTAGCTGGCCACCACCGGGCACGCGCCGCCGAGCAGCCGGACGGCGTTCTTGGGCACCGGCGCGTAGTTGACCGAGGCGGCGGACAAGCCCGGCCTGGGCGCGCTCAGCAGCACGAACCCGCCGCCCAGGCAGAAGCCGATCACGCCGATCTTCCCGGTGCACGCGTCCAGGCCGGACAGCCACGCCGCGGCCGCGTCGATCTCGTCGAAGACCGGTCCCGATCCCGCCATCAGCTGACGGAATGCCGACCGCAGGCAGCGCGGCCAGGCCCGGCCGTGCCAGAGATCCGGGGCGAGCGCGATGTAGCCGCCGACGGCCAGCCGGTCCGCCTGGCGCCGCAGGTCGGGGGTCATGCCGAACGCATCGTGTACCACCACGACCCCGGGCCAGGTCTGCGTCGGCCCGCCCGGCTCCAGCCCGGACGGCATGGCCAGGTACCCGGGCGCGGAGCCGGCCAAGGACGCGTCCGTCACGCCGGGACCGCTCACACCTTGCGCCACTTCGGCACCCAGGCGCCATCGGTGACCGTGTAGTCGCCGAACAGCGCGGGGGCCTCGGCGCGCATCAGCTCGCCGATCTTCCCGAAGACCAGGCGTATCTCTTCTTCGGCGCCCGGGTTGGTCCTGGCCTCGATGGTGTGCCGCAGGGTCCGGATGTTCGCGGTCCAGACGAGCCCGGTGGCCACCCCGTCCGGGGCGAACCGGCGCATGAACGACGTCTTGTGCTTCTTCTCACCGAACTTGACGCCCTCGTCGTCCAGCCCGAAGTGCCCCGCCATCCAGTGCTGGAACTGCTCCATCTGCTCCAGCAAGGCAGTGGCCCGCTTCATCAGCTCGGCATCCTCCTGAGCCCAGTCCGGGAACCAGAACGGTATGTCGGCCAGCCGGACGAACCGCAGTGACTCCTGCGAGATCGCCGTGCCCGGGCGATGCCGGACGACCTCGTGAGAAAAAACACGGCTCACGTTGTGCAGCACGAAGGTGAAGCTGACGTGTTCGAGCACCGACCCATGCGCGCTGGCCAGGATGTTCTGCAGGTACGGCTCCTGTTCGGTGCGGATCCTGCTGACATTCGGGTTAAGGCCGGGCTCCCAGCTGCGGTAGCACAAGCGTCCTGCGAACTCGGCCAGGTTCTGCGCGTCGCCCGCGAGGTCGCCG
>DASXLW010000104.1:0-22913 GCA_036496025.1 Streptosporangiaceae bacterium | reverse complement strand
GATTCGGATCCAGCCTGGCGATGATGAACCTTGGCCGGACGGCGGCGGGCCGCCTTCCGTCACTTGTAAGATGAGCGCCGCCTGGCCGTCAGATGACCGTCGGGCGAGCGACAAGCGGTATCGGGGCGGCCCGCCGGGATTGCCCGGCATCGCCCGTGGGCGGCCGGGCAGGCTGGCAGCGCCGCATCCAGTCAACGCGGATCGGGAGCGGGCCGGTGGGCGACGTTAGCCGCCCCGGCGGGACGGGGCCGGAACAGGTGAACGACACCAGCCGCCCCGGCGACGCCGGATCGGTACGGGCGGGCGAATCCGGCCGCCCCCACGACGCCGGCCCGGGACAGGCGGCCGAAACCGGCCACCCCTACGACGCCGAGACGGAGCAGGTGGCGGGCGGCGCGGGCCGCGACGGCGCTCGTGCGCCGCTGTTTGGCCGGGTCGGCCAGGTCCTCCTCCTGCTGTTCCCACAGGCGCCGGCAGCCCGGCGATCCCGCTCGGCGACGATCGCGATCGCGCTGGCGAGCCTGGCTGCGGTGGCGGGCGGCGCCTGGCTTCTGCTCGCCCGGCAGCAGGGCCGCCCCGCGCAGGGCTCGCTGGTCGCCGAGGATCACAAGATCTTCCTGCCCCAGGCGCTGGCCCATCCCTGGGGCAGTTTGTTCCGGGCCTATGACGGCTACGAGGAACTGGTCCCGCGGCTGATCGGCCAGGTGGTGGCCAAGCTGCCGTTCCGTGATGCGGCGGTCGGCTTCGCCATCAGCGGGGCGGTCATCGCGTCCTGCTGCGCGGTGTTCGTCTTCTACGCCTGCTCCGGCCACGTGCGGACGCTCGCGCTGCGGGTCCTGCTCGCCGCCAGCGTGATCCTGCTGCCGACCGGGCTGGCTTCCATCGCCAACACCGGGGTGAACTCACCCTGGTACCTGCTGTTCGCGGCGTTCTGGGCGCTAGTGTGGCGGCCGCGCTCACTGACGGGCGCCGTGGTCGCGGGAGTGGTCTGCTTCGCGGCGGCGTCCTCGAACGCGCTGGCCGCCCTGTACCTGCCGCTCGTCGCGGCCCGGGTGATCGCGCTGCCGCGGGTTCGCGAGCAGGCTGCCGCCATCGGCCTGATAGCCGGCGGCGCCCTGCAGTTGCCCGCGGTCCTTACCCTGTCCCGGCACACCCAGAGCACGAGCCTGGATCAGGCCCTGGCCTTCTATGGCCACCTGGTGATCCTGCCCGCTGTGGCCGGGCACCACCTGGGCGACCTGCTGTGGGCCCGGGTCGGGCTGACCACCGCCACACTGATCGCGGCGGCTGTGGTGGCGACCGTGACGGTGTGGGCCTGCCTGCGGGCCGGTCCCAGGGCCCGGGTGTTCGTGCTGGCCGCGCTGTTGCTCGGGCTTATCCTCACCCTGGTCCCGGTCTTCGTGCACGGCAACGTGGCCAACATCGCGCTGTCGCGGACCGCCTTGTACGCGCGCGGTTCCCGGTACGCCCAGGCCCCGATCATGCTCATCGATTCCGCGCTGATCGTGGCGGTGGACTCCTACCTGCGCCGCGGCGGCATTCGGTTCGAGCGCGTCGCCCACGCCACGGCCGCGGCGCTGCTGGTCGCCGTGCTCGCCATTTTGTGGGTGAACGATTTCCGGTACGCCAACACGCGCGCGACCTCGCCGTCCTGGTCTCAGACCGTGGCCCGGGTCGAGCGCAGCTGCCAGCAGGCTCCGCGGGGCCGCGTCTACGTGCTGAACGAAACCCTGCCCTGCGCACGGCTGGTCGGCGTGACCGGGCCCGGGGCGGCCAAGTTACCCACGGCGGATCGGAAGTCCGGGCTGTCAGCGACATGGCGCTGAGTGCGCGGTAATGCGGCCGAACCGGGCAGCGGACGAGTATCGTGCTACGAATGTCAATACCAGGCACTGGCATTGGCGATGCCCATGTTTGTTGACCTGATCCGCGCCTTCTGCGCCGCGGTCGTCGCGGTACTACTGCCGGGGTATTTCTGGGTCGTATTCCTGCGGCCCACCCGCGGCCTGGCCGAGCGGCTCGCCTATTCCAGCGCGCTGTCCATGGCGACGGTGCCGTTGGTGGCGGTGCTGCTGGCGCGTATCACCCACTCCGGGATCTCGCTGTGGATTGCCATCGCGTCGGTGGTGATCGTCCTCGGCTCGGGGATCCTGGCCGTCGTCGTCAGGGGCGCAGCGGCCGGATCGGCCGAGGCGATCTTCCCGAAGCCGCAGTTCATCAGGGACACGCGGGCTCTCGCGCTGATTGCCGTGGCCTGCCTGGCCGCCCTCGTCTGGGGGGTGCGTGGTTCCACCCGCCCCGGCTGGCTGATACTGCCGATCCTCGCGTTGCTGGTTCTCGCCGCGGTCCTGGCCGCGACGACAGCCACCCCCGCCGCTACGCCGGCCCCGGCCACCGTGAACGCCGCTACGCCGGCCCCGGCCACGGTGAACGCCGCCGCGCCGGCCCCGGCTGCCGGTATGCCGGCCCCGGCTTCAGCTAAGCCGACCCTGGCGGCCGCCGCGGTCGGCGCCGGCTGGCCGGCCCGCGGACATCCAGCGGAGGAACCCGCGGCGGCCGTCGGTCGCGGCCGGGACGCGCGGCTGCCAGGCCTGCTGCACCCGGCAGTGCTGGGCATCGTGCTCGCGCTGACCGCGATCCGTGCTTATGCGCCGGTGATCCGGTTCTACTGGCCGTCGGTGCCGGGGCTCGACCATTTCTCCCACGCGGTGATGACCGAGCAGATGCTCGCCCACGGCTCGTACCCGACTTACCTGATCTACCCGCCGGGCTTCTCATCGCTCAGCGCGGTCATCTCCCGGCTGTCGGGGGTGGCCCCGCTGCCGCTGTTCGCCGTCCTCGCGCCGGCGCTGCTGCTGCTTACCGCCATGGCCGCGTACGCCCTGGCCACCAGGCTTTGGGGCCCCTGGTACGGGCTCGCGGCGGCCGCGTTGTCGGGCCTGGTGCTCACCGGCGCCTACGGGGGATTCGCCGATGGCCGGTACCCCGACCTGGTCAGCGCCTACTTCCTGGTCCCCATGGGCATTGCCGCACTGCTCGCGCTCTATCAGTCGCCGTCGCTGCGCTCCGCCGCGCTGGCGGCCGTCCTCGGGGCATCCCCCGTTTTTTACCACTCCGTGGCCACCTTGTATGAGGCGGTCATCCTGGCCCTGGCCGCGGCGGTATCCCTGTCGTACCTGCTTTACCTGCGGCGCCGCGCGGACGCGCGGATGGTCCTGCTCGCGCTCGCGGCGACGCTGGTCCTGTCCACCTGCTACGCCTGGCTCACCTACGGCTTCGGCTGGCCGATCATCCGTCACGCCGCCTCGTCGGCCGCCGTGTCCATGGTGCTGGGCAGCCAGGCGGCCCCGTCCGCGGGGCACCTGCTTTCGGAACTGTCCCCGCCAATTGTCCTCCTCGGCGTGCTCGGCGCGGCCTTGCTCGCCACAAGCCTGCGGCGCGAGCACCGGCCGGCCCAGATCCTGGCCGGGGTGATGATCCTGCTGTGGTGCCTGGTGATGTACGTCGGCAGCCGGACGGCCGCGGACGGTTTCCCGCAGCGATTCGAGCGCGATCTGGGTGCGGCCCTCTCGGTCGTCGGCGGGCTCGGTCTGGGCGTGATTCTCAGTTCGGTGTGGCTGGCCTGGCAACGGGCCAAGCTCACCCCGGCCGCGACGGCCTCGCTGACCGCCGGCGTCCTGATTATTCTGGCCGCCGGTGTGCAGATCATCCGGGCAACGGGCGACGAGGCGCGCCCGGGGCCGCTGCTGAGCCCGCCCGTCGAAGCGGCCGGGGACTGGCTCGCCCTGCACAACTCGGGCGGGACGATCGTGTCCACGGTGCTGAACAAGGGGATCACCGAGCGCGCCACCCTGGCCATCGGGGGCTATCCCGGGCTTATGTACTACGGCCGGCGAATGGGGTCCCGCGCGCGCTCGCTGCCCACCGCGGGCCGCAAGCCCCTGATCGAATCCGCGGAAGTTCTCGAGCATCCCGGCAGTTGCGCGGCGGCCGAGGTCATCGCGCGCGAAAACGTGCGGTATGTCGTGCTCTACCGGAAGGCCAGCCAGGAATTCGATCTCGAGGCCTTCCGCGCCAGCGGGCGCCGGTACCACGAGGTGTTCGAGAACCAGTCCGTGATCATCTACGCGGCAACCGCCGAGCCCTGCCCGGCCAGCGTAACCGCGGGGAGCACCTCCGGTTAACGCGGCAGGCGGGCCGCACCTAACCGGCCGGGGTGGACCCGATGGTCCAGCACCGCGCGCAGGGCGGCCATGCCCCGCTCGGTATGCTGCCTGGCCGCGCGCCCGCTGATCCCCATTACCTCGCCGACGCGCGTCTCGGACAGACCTGCGTAGTAGCGCATGACCACCGCCTCGCGCTGCCGGGCGGGCAGCGCGTGCAGCGCCGAGATGACGGCCGGCCTGCCCGGAGCGACTGGGGGCCGCAGCCCGGCTGGCCCCTCTGTCCCCGGCCCGGATGCCTTCGGTTCGGCCGCGGCACCGCGCCGGCCCGCCGAGCGGGAACGATGCAGCACGGACTGCCGCAAGTAGGACAGCGCCCCATCGCCGTCCCGTAGCCTCGGCCGCGAAGCGTACAGGGCGGCGAACGAGTCCTGCACGATCTCCTCCCCCGTCACGGAGTCACCGACGAGCAGCGATGCGAGCCGCACCAGAGCCGCATAGTGCTGGCCGTACAGGGCGGCCACGGTGCGGTCGGCGTCGCGGTCGGCCCGCAGTCCCGGGATGCTGACGTGCCTTCCCCGCGGACCCTCCAGGATCTCGCCCAGCCAGCCGCCGGACCCGTGGGAATCGGCCGCGATATCGTAACCGGCGCTCGGCCGGGCCGCGTGCCGCCTGGCGACCTGCCGGTAGAACCGGTAGAACAGCACATCATGACGTGAATCGCCGGTACCGTCCCCGCCGGTCCTCATGACGATGCTCCCCCCTCCGCACCAGCCGGCCGCGTAGCCCGCCAGGGAGCAGTGTCACAGATCTAAGTCGCACATTTGTCGCAATTCTCACGCCCTGTCGCGACAACTGTGGCGGAGCAGGCACGATGGAAACATCATGACCCTTATAGATCAGCTTCCCCCGGCGGCCGACCCCGACTCGGTCTTCGACGCCTTCGCCGACTGGGCCGAGCGGCGGGACCTCAGCCTGTACCCGCACCAGGAGGAGGCCCTGATCGAGATCGTCTCGGGGGCCAACGTGATCGTGAGCAGCCCGACCGGCTCAGGCAAGAGCCTGGTCGCCGCGGGCGCGCACTTCGCGGCGCTGGCGCAGGGCGTGCGCAGTTTCTACACCGCGCCGATCAAGGCACTGGTGTCGGAGAAGTTCTTCGCCTTGTGCGAGATGTTCGGAGCGGACAGCGTCGGCATGATGACCGGCGACGCCAGCGTCAACTCCACCGCGCCGATCATCTGCTGCACCGCGGAAATCCTGGCCAACATTGCGCTGCGTGAGGGGGAGCGGGCGGACGTGGGCCAGGTAGTGATGGATGAGTTCCACTTCTACGCCGACCCGCACCGCGGCTGGGCCTGGCAGGTACCGCTGATCGAGTTGCCGCAGGCTCAGTTCGTGCTGATGTCGGCCACACTCGGCGACGTCAGCCGCTTCGAGCGCGACCTCTCGCGGCGTACCGGCCGGCCGACCGCCGTGGTCCGGTCCGCGCAGCGGCCGGTGCCGCTGGTGTTCTCCTACGTGCTCACCCCCCTGCACGAGACCGTCCGGGAGCTCCTCGACACCAAGCAGGCGCCGGTGTACGTGGTGCACTTCACCAGGGCCGCTGCGGTGGAGCAGGCGCAGGCTCTGATGAGCGTCAACGTCTGCACCCGCGCGGAAAAGGACGCCATCGCCGAGATGATCGGTAACTTCCGGTTCACTGCCGGCTTCGGCAAGACGCTGTCGCGGCTGGTCCGGCACGGCATCGGCGTCCACCACGCCGGGATGCTGCCCCGGTACCGCCGACTGGTGGAGACGCTGACCCAGGCTGGCCTGCTGAAGGTCATCTGCGGCACCGACACCCTCGGTGTCGGCATCAACGTGCCGATCCGCACCGTGCTGCTCACCGCGCTGGCCAAGTACGACGGGACCAGGATCCGCCTGCTGCAAGCACGGGAGTTCCACCAAATTGCCGGGCGGGCGGGTCGGGCCGGCTTCGACACGGTTGGCTCGGTGGTGGTGCAGGCCCCCGAGCACGTCGTGGAGAACGAGCGGGCGCTGGCCAAGGCCGGGGACGACCCCAAGAAGCGCCGCAGGGTGGTGCGCAAGAAGCCGTCGGACGGCTTCGTTTCCTGGGGCCCGCCCACCTTCGACCGGCTGGTGGCCGCGGAGCCCGAGCCGCTGCAGTCCAGCTTCGCGGTCAGCCACGCCATGCTGCTGAACGTGATCGCCCGGCCAGGCGACGCGTTCGCCGCCATGCGCCACCTGCTGACCGGCAACGACGAGGATCCGGCCGCGCAGCGACGCCACATCCGGCGGGCCTTCGCGATCTACCGCGCGCTGCTGGCCGGCGGTGTGGTGGAACGGCTGGACGAGCCCGACGAGCAGGGCCGCCGCTGGCGGCTGACCGTGGACCTGCAGGCCGACTTCGCGCTCAACCAGCCGTTGTCGCCGTTCGCTCTGGCCGCGATCGAGCTGCTGGACCGGGACTCGCCCGGATACCCGCTGGACGTGCTATCGGTCATCGAGGCCACCCTCGACAACCCGCGGGAGGTGCTGGGCGCGCAGCTGTTCAGGGCGCGCGGTGAGGCGGTAGCGCAGATGAAGGCGGACGGTATCGAGTACGAGGAGCGGATGGAGCTGCTCGAGGAGGTCACCTACCCGATGCCCCTCGCCGACCTGCTCGAAGCCGCCTACGACATCTACCGGCGGGGTCATCCGTGGGTCGCCGACCATGAGCTCGCCCCTAAGTCGGTGGCACGGGACATGTACGAGCGGGCGCTGAGCTTCACCGAGTACATCGGCTTCTACGGCCTGTCCCGCAGCGAGGGGCTGGTGCTGCGGTACCTGGCCGACGCCTACAAGGCACTGCGGCAGACGGTCCCGGAAGAAGCCAGGACCGAGGAGCTGAGCGACCTGATCGAATGGCTGGGCGAGCTGGTCCGTCAGGTCGACTCCAGCCTGCTCGACGAGTGGGAGCGGCTGCGCCAAGGGGCCGACGAGGCAGTCGCCGTCCGGCCCGACGATCAGCCGCCGCCGGTGACGGGTAACCCGCGGGCGTTCCGGGTGCTGGTGCGCAACGCGCTGTTCCGCCGGGTCGAGCTCGCGGCCCTGGGCCGTTACGACGAGCTGGGCGAACTGGATGCCGAGGCGGGCTGGGACGCAGCCGCCTGGGCCGCCGCCCTCGAGCCGTACTTCGCCGACCACGACGAGATCGGCACCGGGGCAGATGCACGAGGTCCCAGCCTGCTGATCATCGACGAGAACAGTGACCACGGGCCCGGGGCCCATTGGTCGGTGCGCCAGATCCTCGACGACCCGGCCGCAGACCACGACTGGGGCATCAGCGCTCGGGTCGACCTGGCGGCTTCGGATGCGGCCGGCGCGGCCGTATTGCGGGTGACCGACGTCGGGCCGCTATAGCCGGGACGCCGTCGCCCCGGCCGGACCGCCGCGGGCGCCGGGCGGATCAGAACGGCCCGGTCAGCTCGCCGAGAGTGTCGGTGAGCCGGAGGTTCTCGGAGTAATCGACCGGGCAGGCGATCACCGACACGGTGTCGAGGGCCAGCGCCTCGTCGAGGATGGGCAGCAGGTCGCCGGCCGAGCCCACCCGGTAGCCGCGCGCACCGAAGCTTTCGGCGTAGGCCACGAAGTCCGGGTTGCCGAAACCGGTGGCCACGTCGTGGCCGAGCTCCAGGTCCATCTTCCACTTGATCAGACCGTAGGCGTCGTCCTGCCAGACCAGCACGACCAGCGGGATGCGCTCGCGCAAGGCGGTCTCGATCTCCTGGGAGTGCATAAGGAAAGCTCCGTCGCCCACCGCGGCCAGCACCCGGCGGCCGGGTGCGGCCAGCTTGGCGCCTATGCCGCCGGGCAGGGCGAAGGCCATGGTGGATAGCCCGTTGGAGGTCAGGCAGGTATTGGGCTCGTAGGTCGGGTACAGCCGGGCCATCCACATCTTCACGGCCCCGGTGTCGGCCAGCACGATGTCGGAGCGGCCCAGCGCGGCCCGCGTATCGGACACCACCCGTGACGGCTTGGCCGGGAAGCTGTCATCGGCCGCGCCGCGGGCCAGCTCGTCGGCCAGCAGTGCGCGGATCTTCTCGCCGGTCTCCCCCGGCTCCCAGCGGCGGGTGGTGGCGGCCGCCAGCGCGTCCAGCGTCCGGCCGATGTCGGCCTGCACGCCGACCTCGACGTCGTAGCTGGCATCGACCTCGGCCGGGAACCGGCTCAAGTGCAGGATCTGCTTGTCCCCGCCGGGGTTGATCCGAGCCGGGTCGAACTCCTGCAGCTCGTACCCGACGCTGATGATGACGTCCGCTTCGTCGAAGCCGAAGTTGACGTAGTCATGCCGCATGAACCCCACCGCCCCGAGGGCGTTCGGGTGGTCGTCCGGGAACACGCCCTTGCCGTGAAAGGTGGTGGCCACGCGCAAGCCCAGCGCCTCGGAGAACCGCAGCAGGGCGCCCGCCGCGCCGGCCCGGGCGGCCCCGTGTCCGGCCAGCACGATCGGCGCCCGCGCCCGGTTGAGCACCGCCGCGGCCCGCTCGAGCTGCGAGCGCGACGGCTCGTCCGGGCGCGGCACGTTCACGCTGAGCGGGGCCAGCCCGTCCGGGGCGGGCATGGCCTCGATGTCTTCCGGCACCGCGAGGTACGTCGCGCCGGGCCTTTCGGTCTGGGCCAGCTTGAACGCCTTGCGGACCATCTCCGGCACCGCGTCCGTGGTGAGGATCAGATCCGCCCACTTGGTCACGGGCGAGAACATCGACACCAGGTCGACACTCTGGTGCGACTCCTTGTAGATCCGGTTAAGACCGACCTGCGCGGACAGCGCCACTACCGGCGAACTGTTCGTGGTCGCGTCGGCCACGCCGAGCAGCAGATTGATGGCGCCCGGGCCCAGCGTGGCCGAGCAGACCCCGGCGCGGCCGGTCAGGCGCCCGTAGATCTCGGCCATGAACGACGCGGCCTGCTCATGGCGTACCAGCACGTACCGGATCGGCGAGCGGGCCAGCGCGTCGGTGAGGCGGATATTTTCCTCGCCCGGCAGGCCGAACACGACGGTGACGCCCTCGCGCTCCAGGCAGCGCACCAGCAGCTCCGCGGTACCAGGCTGTTCGGCCACCCGCAGGAGCCTATCCGGACCCGGCGCCGCAGAGGCCCATCGCCGGGCTGTCGGCACCCGACCTATGCTCGTTCTAGCTGTTTCCCTGAGACTCCGGCCCGACGACGATGCGAGGTCTCGGGAAACCTTCGCATCTACGGGGGGTTTCGTCATGTCATCGCACACCGTCAGCGGCTCAGTCCCCGGACTCACGGCGACCCTGGCCGAGATCGAGAACCAGCCGAAGTACCAGGCGTCCGACTGGGGCTACTCGGTCCTGGACCAGGAGACCGGCGAGGTCTTAGCGGCCCAGAACGCCGACCACCTGTTCGATCCCGGGTCGACCATGAAGACGTACGCGGTCTCCACGGCACTTCGGCTCTACGGCAGCGATTACCGGTTCCGCACGCCCGTATACCGCGCCGGGGACGTCACCGACGGGTCCCTGGACGGGAACCTGGTCCTAGTCGGGTCGGGGGACTTGTGCCTGGGGCTGCGCGAGCAGCCCGACGGAACCCTCTACTACGAGAACCTGCCCGATCTCGACCAGAGCTACGCGACCCTTGGCATTCCGGGCGCGGTGGAACCCCCTGGCAACCCGCTCGCCGGGCTCGACCAGCTGGCGTCGATGGTCGGCGACTCGGGCATCACCCGCGTGACCGGCGACGTGGTCGTCGATGATCGGCTGTTCACCCCGTACGACGGCTTCCCCGACGGGCTCATCTCGCCCATCTGGGTCAACGAGAACCTGATCGATGCCCTCGTCACGCCCGGAACTGCGGCCGGCGAGCCGACATCGGTCAGCTGGCGGCCGGTGACCGCTTCCTACACGCTCGACAACCAGGTCACGACGGCGGCGGCGAACGAGACCACCTCGCTGTCGATGCAAGAGCCCAGCCCCGGCCGGTTGGTCGTGACCGGCCAGATCGCCGCGGGGAGCAAGCCGGTGCTGGTGGTCATCGAGGTCAGGGATCCGGCCGCGTTCGCGCGCACGGCGTTCATCGAGGCGCTGGAGCGAGCGGGCGTGACGGTGACCGCCGCGCCGACCGGCCCGAACCCCGCCGCGCTCCTGCCCGCCAAGGACAGCTACCAGCCCGCGGACAAGGTCGCCGAGCACGTCTCGGCCACCCTCGCCCAGTACGTCAACCTCATCATGAAGGTCAGCTACAACCGGGGCGCGGACCTCATGACGTGCCTGTCGGCGGTCAAGGCCGGCAGCACGGACGCCGAGCAGGGGCTGGTGGAGGAGGTCAACACCTTCACCGGGCTCGGCGTGCCGAAGACGAGCGTGTTCCCCATGGACGGCGCCGGCTCCGATGACCAGGGCCGGTCCTCGCCCGCGGCGCTGGCCACTTTCTACCGGGCCGCCACCCAGACGCCGTATGCGCAGGCGCTGTTCGATTCGCTCCCGGTCCTGGGCAAGAGCGGGACCATGGCAAACGTCTTGCCCGACTCGCCCGCCGCCGGACATGCGCAGGTCAAGACCGGCAACCGCGTCGTGGGAACACCCGCCGGCCAGATGATCGTGCTCGGCAACAGCCTGGCCGGCTACATCCAGGCCAAAAGCGGCCGGCAGCTCACCTTCATGATCGCCGTCGGCAACGTGCCCATCTCGTCGGTCGCCGAGTTCCTGCAGGTCACCGACGACCAGGCCCGCATGGTGGCCGCCATCCAGCAAGCCCTCTGACGTCACGCTCCGGCAATTCTCAGGAGGACGTAGAACCGCTCAGGTTCAGAAACAGCTCTAAGGCTGCTTAGGCGGGCGGCCGCCGCCTGGACCCGGGGGAGATACGGCATCCGCCCGATGCGAGCGGCCAGGCCTTACCGCGAATCTCGAGAGTGCGGACGGAGATCACCGCCGCGCATCGAGGGCCGGGAGGACTGAGCCGTGAGCAACACGACGTACGCGGGCCACGGAGTGGAGATCGAGGAGGACGTCGTCCGGCTCCGGCGGCACAAGCACGAATTCGACGTAGACACCGCCCGCCGGCCCGACCCGCAGCCGTTGCGGATCTTTCATCCGGTCGGCGCGGTGTCGGCGGTCATCGCGAGCTGGCGGTGACCACGCGATTGCCTGCCCTGACCGCCATCACCGCCGCCCGGCTCGACTGACCGGGACCAGCCGACAGAAGCGAAGAAAGACCGATGCTAGATACCGGGTTCCCGAGGGCAGACGTCGAGAACGAATTCCTGCGGGCCAGGCAGCGCCAGGTCCTGGCGGCGCTGGGGCGCCGCCTGCGCGGCGGGCGCGGGGACAGCGGCCGTATCGTGCCGCTTGACGAGGTCGTCTGCCCGCTTGGCTGGCGCGGCGAGCGGCGGCTGGGGCTGCAGACGATACCGGTGGACACGATCATCGGCACGGTCGACTCGCGGCGCGACTTCGACCGCCGGTTCCGGCCCACGTCCGGTCGCGCGCGGTACCGGTGGGAGCGGCTGGCGCTGGCCCAGCGGCGCGGTGAGCCGATTCCGCCGATCGAGGTCTACCGGGTCGGCGACCAGCATTTCGTGAGCGACGGCCATCACCGGGTGTCGATCGCCGCCGCCACCGGCCAGCGGGAGATCGACGCATACGTGACCGAGGTGCTCACCACCGTGCCGCCCGGCCCGGGACCGCGCGGGTAGCCGCCCTGGCGCCGCCTCACGCGGGCTGGACGAACCAGGGGTTGCCGGGGGCGAGCAGGTACCGGTCGGCGAGATGGTTGAGCACCCGCCGGGCCTGCCGGAACCGGTCGGCCACGTCGCCGACCACCCGGACCCGCGCCGTGCTGACCGGGGCCAGGTCCCGGGCCGCCCGGTACCAGCGGGTGCCGAGGTACTCCCACAACTCGATGCCCGGCGGGCCGGCCAGGCGGTCCTGCTCGGCGGCGGGCAGGCCCGCCGCGCGCAGCAGCCGGACCGCGCCAACCGGCCCGAGGGCGCGGGCGGTCGCGTAGCCCGGGAACACCCCGGTCAGGAACAGTGTCACGTCGCCGAGCCTGCGGTATATGCCCGGCCGCTCGGCGTCCGGGACCGCGTCCAGCAGTCCGGCCAGCCGGACTGGGTCGAGTTCGCTGAAGCGGCGCGTCCGCGTGCGGCCGTCGACCGCGACCCGGTACCGGCCGCTGGCTACCCGGGTGAAGGAGGCCAGCAGCTCGGCTAGGAACAGCCGCCGGGCCGGGGCACCGAGGAATTCCCGCAGCGCGGGCGCGTCGAACAGCGGCACCTGCTGGCGCGGCCCGGTGCGCTCTGGCACATGGTCCACCGAGGCCAGCTCGGCGGTACCCCGCTGCACCAGCACCGCGAACACCAGGAAGGGAGAGGCCGGAACCGGCCATCGGCGGTCGGCCTGCGCCGGGCCGAACACCGCGCGGAACAGGCCGGGATGTTCCAGCAGCCGCAGCAGCGCCACCGGGTCGGCGCGCAGCGACGAGGCATCTGCCGGGCCGGAGCCGCCGCCGGCCCGGCCGCTGCCCGCGGCCGGGCCGGCGACCGAGGCCAGCAGCGCCAGGTCGGCGTCGCTGAGTTGGCTGGCATACTCGCTGCCGACCAGCGCATCATCCATCCTTCAACGTTAATCCGTCAGCGGCCCGGGGGCACGGGCCTGGATCCGTCAGCGGCCGGGGGGCACGGGCCTGGATCGGTCGGCGGCCGGGGGCACGGGCCCGGATCCGTCAGCGGCCCGGGAGCATGGGCCTGCCGATGCCGCCAGGTCGCTGGCCGTCCCGGCCGGGCAGGTCAGCAGCCGCCGGCCGGTCCCGGTACGCCGGGACCGGCCGCGGGCTGATCCACGATCCCGTAGCCGCCGTTGCGCAGGACGGCGCCGAAATGGACGACGTACCACCGGCCGCGCCAGGAGATCAGCGACGCGATGCCGATCGAGCGGAGCCGCCCGTGCTTGCGATACAGCAGCCGCGCGCCGCCGACGTGCCAGTAGCCCACCGAGTTGTAGCACGCGCCGGGACCGATCCAGGCGGCCTGGGCCGAGGGCACGGTCACCCGGGCCAGGCTGGCGTCGCGGCCCACCAGGCGATGGGCCGCACCGACGTCGAGCCGGAAGTCCGCCCAAAGCCGGGTATGCCAGTCGGCGGCCGGGTTGGAGATGGCTTTGACCTGCTGATAGGCCGACAGCGGGAAGAACGCCTGGAGGGCGAGCCGGGCGCGGCCGGTCACCACCGCGGCCCACAGATCCGTCATCTGGGAGCGGAAAACGCGCGCGTGCGCGCTCGGGAACGTCATGGTCTGGTGCAGGCTGGCGGGCGGCAGCGGGACCGCGATCACTCTCGGCGAGGCGTCGCCCGTGGACGTGGGGCCGGGGGTGGCCGGCGCCGACGGGCCGCGAGTTCCGGGCCCGCCAGGCGTGCTCGTGCTCGCGGGCGGCCGGGCGCCCGCGCTCGCCGCGGCGTGCCCGCTGGGCGCGCCCGCGCACCCGGCCGCGAGTACGGTCACGGCGGCCATCACGGTCGCGGCGAGGGCTGGCGCCCGGCCGAACGCGCGCCCGGTGGCGCGCCGCCTGGGGCCCGCAGGCTGCTCATGGCCAGTCGGCACCCTGAACCGCATGGTGCTCAGCGTAGGGCGTGGCCGCGGGAATGGCGCGCTGATCACTCCCAGGGCCGGGTGCTGTACGCCGGCAGCGGCCGCAGCGTCGGCCAGCGGGCCCGCAGGGATGCGGCGAGGGCCGCGCTGACCTGACCGAGCGCGCGCAGCCGGTCGTGGCCCCGAGTCAGGCCGGCCACCACGCCCAGCCGGTGCTGGAGGCGTTCCCTGGCGGTGATGTAGCCCCACGCGAAGTCCTCGGCCGGCACTCGCGCCAGGTGGTCGGCGGACTGGCGGTGCGCGCGCTCGACCAGCGCGTCGCCGCGGATCAGCCAGCCGGCGCAGGCGTCCGCGAGGTCGCCGGGTACGTCCGTGCCGGTCAGGTTCCGCCAGGTGGCCCGATAGGTGCGCTCGGCCTCCTCCAGCGGCGGGCCGGCCACCGACAGGGCGCACCAGCAGGTCGGGAAGCCGATGCGGAAGTAGGCGAGCTCGACCAGTCCGTTGCCCAGCGACGCCTGCTCGAAGTCGACGAAGCGGACACCCGCGGCGGTGCGCAGGTCGTTGCCCGGGCACGGGTCACCGTGCAGCAGCGCGTGGCAGGGGGCCGGGTCGAGACGGCCGATCAGGCCGGCCAGTTCGGCCGGCAGCCGGGACGGGACGGCAACGTCGAGCGCCCGGGCGAAGGCAAGGAACGACTCGGCGTCGGCGGCCGTAGGCCCGGACCAGGCGGGCAGCGCACCGGCGTCGGCCGGGCCGGTGAGCGCGTGCAGCCGGGCCAGGGCCACGGCGAATTCCGGCATCCAGTCCCCGGCCGGCCCGGTCCGGTTCAGGTACTCCAGCACCATCACGCGCGACCCCGGGTCGGTCGCCAGCAGCGCGGGGGCGACGGCCGGGCGGGTGGCCCGCGCGGCCAGCCGGAGCGCGGCGACCTCTCGCGCGTAACGCGCGTCCCCGTCGGCTCCGCTCCCGCCCTCGTCGGCGATCTGCTTGACGATGACCTGGCGACCATCGCGCAGCCCGACCCGCCAGACTCGCGACCGCGGGCTGCTGCCCAGCCGCGTGGCCTCCACCGGGACGCCCAGTGCGGCGGCCAGCTCACCGCGCAGCGGCACCCGGGACGGCATGCTGCTCAGCGTAGAGCCTGGCCGCAGTCCGACACGGCTGCGTGCGCCCCCGCGGCGCCCGTGGAGCAGGATGGGCGCCATGGCCGAGGACCCGATCACGCCCGAGGAATTCTTCCGCGCCGACATCAGGGTCGGCGTGATCGTGCGCGCCGAGGACTTCCCGCAGGCCCGCAACCCCGCCTACAAGCTGTGGATCGACTTCGGCGAGCTCGGCACGCGCACCTCCAGCGCTCAGCTCACCGCCTTCTACCAGGCCGAGGGGCTCGCCGGCAGGCTCGTGCTCGCCGTGGTCAACTTTCCACCCCGGCGCATCGCCGGGTTCTCCTCGCAGGTCCTGGTGCTCGGCGTCCCGGCCGCCACCGCGCGGCAGGTAGCCCTGGTCCAGCCGGACCGGCAGGTGCCGCCCGGCACCCGCGTCTGCTGACCCGCGGCCGCCCGCGACACGCGCGGACGGCGGCCTGATTGCCGGCGCCTGCCAGCCGTCGTATGGTGTGCGCGTCCAGGCCGGGATCCAGGGGTGAGACTCATGGCCGATGTCGCTCATGTCGTGGTGCTGATACTCGAGAACCGGTCGTTTGATCATCTGCTCGGCTACGTGCAGCACCCTGATCCGGAGGCTTTCGACGGCCTCCTCGGCGCGGGCCCGTTCGCCAACCCGGGCTGGGCGGGCGGCACCGTGGCCGCATCGCCGACCGCGAAGCAGGTCCTGCCGGCCGGCCCGGATCACTCGCACGACGCGGTGATGCAGCAGCTGGCGCTGGCCGCCGGGAAGCCCGCGAACCAGGGCTTCGTGCGCAGCTACGAGCGCAAGTGCCGGGGCCTGGACCCGGTCAGGTTCGGCGGGCTGCTGGCACCGGCGGTGAACTGGCTGCACGACTTGTCGTCCGGCAGTCACGCCGTGACCGGGCGCGGCCCCCTCGCGATGGCCTGCCAGCCGCCTGAGCACGTGCCGGTGCTGGCCCGGCTGGCCTGCGAGTTCGCGGTTTGTACACGCTGGTTCTCTCCGGTGCCGGGCGAGACGTGGCCGAACCGGAACTTCGCCCACGCCGCTACCTCGGACGGGGACACCGATAATGAGACCCGTCCCTACACCAACCCGACGATCTTCGAGCTGCTCGAGGAACACGGCGCGGACTGGCGGATCTACTTCGACGACACCCCTCAGGTATGGGCGTTCCCGGCGCTGTGGGACACAGCCGAGCGGCACGCCAAGTGGTTTCCGGTGGACCGGTTCACCGAGCACGCCGCCCGCGGTGACCTGCCCGCCTACTCGTTCATCGAGCCCAACCACCGTCCGCCGCTGCACACGCTCGACCACGACCCGGTGATCGGCACCCCGGACCTGAGCAATAACCAGCATCCGGAGAACAACCTGGTCAGCAACGCCGCCTACGACTCGTTCGCGCTGGACGGCTCGTCCGACTTCACCCGGGCCGAGCAGCTGGTAGCGGCCATCTACGAGGCGCTGCGGGCCAACCCGGAACTATTCGGCCAGACCCTGCTGCTGGTGACCTACGACGAGCACGGCGGGCTGTATGACCACGTCCCGCCGCCGACCGGCGTGCCCGGCCCGGGCGGGCGGTCCAGTGAGGCGGGAATCGTCCAGCGCGCGCTGCTGTACCGCAAGGCCAGCAGGTTCGACTTCACCATGCTCGGCCCTCGGGTACCCGCGATCGTCATCTCGCCCCGGGTTCCCGCGGGCACCATCGACGCGCAGCCCCGCGACCATGCCAGCATCCCGGCCACGCTACGGTCCCTCTTCGCTCCCGGCGCGCAGCCGCTGACCGCACGAGACCGATGGTCCCCGCCGTTCCACCACCTGCTCACGCTGCCCGAGCCCCGCACCGACCTGCCCGATCTGTCCGGGCACGCCACCCGCATCGTGGCCGCCGTCAGCGCTCCGCCCGCGGGCGCGGGCGCTACCCCGGCCGCCGCGGCCGAGTCCGCGCGCGCGCCCGCGGCCGGGATCACGCCCGTCCCCCCCGCCGAGCCGCCCAGCGTGCCGGCCTACTACCAGCCGTTCATGGCCCTCGCCGATCAGGTCCAGCGGCATCTGGTGGCCGTGGGCGAGCCAGAAGCCATCGCCGCACCGCCGGCCGGCCCCCCCATCGAACGCAGCGCGCAGATCAGCCAGACCTTCGCCGATGCGGCCCACCGGCACCGGCACCCGGAGGAAGCCGCGCCGTCATCCTGAGTCGACAGAGCCCTGGTGTCAGTGCCGGCCGCCCGGCCCCCCGGCCGGCGGCTCAGCCGGAACCGGGGCCGGTGGCGACCGGCCGGGCCGGATCGGCCACCCAGCTCGACCAGGATCCGACGTAGAGCGCGGCCGGGATGCCGGCTAGCTCCAGCGCGAGCACTTCGGCCGCGGCGGTTACGCCCGAGCCGCAGTACGCGCCGACCGCGACGCCCGCTGTCACGCCCAGCGAGGCGAACCGCGCCCGCAGCTCGGCCGGGCCGAGGAAACTGCCGTCGCCGGTCACATTGCCGGCCGCTGGCGCGCTGACCGCCCCCGGGATGTGCCCGGCCACCGGGTCAACGGGCTCGGTCTCACCCCGGTACCGTTCTGCCGCCCTGGCGTCAAACAGCACTCCCGAACGGGCCGTGGCCGATGCGCCGGCCGCGTCAAGCAGCGGCATGTGGCCTGGCCGGGCGGTGAAGTCCCCCGGCTCGGCCGCGGGCTCGGCGGTGCTGAGCGGCTGGCCGGCCGTCCGCCAGGCGCGGAACCCGCCGTCCAGCACCCGGACGCTGCGGTGACCGAAGTAGCGCAGCAGCCACCAGGCACGGGCGGCGGCGGCCGCGTCCCCGGCGTCGTAGGCCACGACCGGGCGGCCGTCGCTTACGCCGGCGCGCCGCATCGCCGCCTGAAAGTCCGCGGCCGGGGGCAGCGGATGCCGGCCGCCCGGGCCGGGCGGCCCGGACAGGTCGCGGTCCAGGTCCGCGAACACCGCGGCCGGCAGGTGACCCGCGCGGTAGGCGTCGATGCCCGGCGGACCGCCCAGCCGCCAGCGCACATCCAGCAGCACCGGGGGCTGCGGCGCGGCCAGCTCGCGGGCCAGGTCCGCCACGCCGACCAGCGGGTTCCTGGCGTCCGGGTCAGCGGGGTCTGGGGTCACGGGCCCGGGCCCGTTCAGAGGCTGCCGTGCGCGAGCAGCGGCACCAGCTGCTCGGCGGTGGTGAGCGAGCCGTGCATGCCGACCAGGGCCGACTCACGCGGCTCGGCCTGCGTCGCGACGATGCCGGTGTCCCCGGCGGCGGCGGCTACCACATCACCGATCCGGTCGGCAATGCCGGGCTCGACGGGCCCGAACCACCCGCCGTTGATCGCCTCGTCCCTGGACACGACCCGGGCCCGCTCACCGAGCACGTCCCGCCAGGCCGCGAGCACGTCGTCCGCCGCACCGGGCTCGGCGTAGACGTGCCGCGCGCGGGGCTCGCCGCCGAGCAGCGCCACGCCCTTGCGCAGGTCCGCGAGCGCGTCCACGTCCACCCGGTGAGCCTGGGAGATATCCAGCATGCCGTGGTCGGCCGTGACGTACAGCAGCGTGCCGGACGGCAGCTCCGAAGCCAGCTGCTCGGCCAGCTTGTCGACGTGACCGAGCTGGTAGTACCAGGCGTCGGAGCCGCAGCCGAATACATGCCCGGTGGCGTCCAGGTCGCCGAGGTATACGGTGACCAGCGCGTTTTCGGCCTCCCGCAGCGCGGCCCCGGCCTGGGCCGCCAGCGCGCCCATGCTGTCGGCCCGCCGGTACTTGGCGCCGCGCCATACCGCCTGGGTCAGCCCGGTCTTCTGGTAGGCCCCGGCGGCCACCTGGAAGGCGCCGATCCCGGCGGCCGCGGCCCGCTCGTAGATGGTCGGCTGCGGCTGCCAGGTCAGCGGGTCCACCCGGCTGTCCCAGCGCAGCCCGTTGAGGATCCGGCCGGTGCCCGGCACGGCGACCTGATAGCCGAGCATGCCGTGCACCCCCGGCGGAAGCCCGGTACCCAGCGAGGCGAGGCTGGTCACCGTGGTGGACGGGAACCCCGCGGTGAGCGGCCTGCCGCTGAACGCCAGCTCGGACAGGAACGGCGCCGCCGCCGGGTGATCCCGCAGCAGCTCCCAGCCGAGGCCGTCCACGATCAGCAGGCAGGCCCGGCCGGTCTCGGGCAGGCCGAGCGGATTGGGCTCGCGCACCAGCCCGAGGGAGGCCAGCAGGGACGACGCCAGATCCGCCAGGGTCCCCTCTCCGTAGGAGGGCAGCGTCAACGTGGTTCTTGGTTCATCGGTCATGCAGGGGCAATCCTTCGCCGTGGGGGCCATGTCCGGGCGCCGGCATGCCCGCCCATCGTGCCACCGGTCCGTCCGGCCGGCAACGTGACCCTCCGGGGCATCATGGTCCCCGGCAGCCTCACGGCCCGACGGCGGCCGCACCGAGCGCGCGGGCGAAAGACAGCACCGCCCGGACGCCGTCATCGCCGTCCGCGGCCTCGCTGACCCGCAGGGCAAGATCGTCGGCCGTGATGGTGCCGGTGTACCCGTGATCCGCCTCGCAGTTCTCGTCCCCGCAGTGCGCGGGCTCGAGCTCGACGTGCGAGACCACGTTCCAGCCGATGGTGAGCAGCACCTCGGTCGGCATCGTCACCCCGGCCACGTACGAGGCGGGGTCGGGCACCACCCGGGTCAGCACCACCGACGAGATCCGGGAGAAGCTGATCGCCTCGGTGCTCGTCTCGGCCTGCGGGCGGGCGTCCGGCTCTTGCGGGGGATGCTCGTCGGTGTGGGAGTGGATCAGGCGGGTGGGCGTGAGCACCAGCACCGTGATATGCCTGCGCACTTCCATGCCGGGGTCGAACATCGCGTCGTGATGTACGACGTAGGAGACGATGGGCTCGGGGCCGAGGGCCGACGCCACCGCGTCGGTGACCAGGTCCGGGTAATAGCCGCTGCGCTCGATGGCGGCTCGAAGGCCATCGGCCGCGGCTTGGGTTTCCCTCATCCGTCCATCCTGCACCGCCCGGCCGGATGCTTCACCCCGTCGCCCCGATCCTCAGCGCGCTTCGCTGACTCCGGCCAGCGTGTCGCGCATCCACCGGGCGTACTGCTCCGCCTCGTCGTCGTCGGCGTACCGGCCGCGCGGCCAGAAGAAGCCGCGCAGCCCGTCGCCCTTGGTCCGGGGCACCACGTGCACGTGCAGGTGCGGGACGCTCTGGCTCACCGTGTTGTTGACCGCGACGAAGCTGCCCTGGGCGCCGTAAGCGGCAGGCATCGCCGCACTGATCCGCTGTACCCAGCCGAACAGCGGCTCGATCAGGCCCCGCGGCAGGTCGGCGAGCGTCTCGTAGTGCGTCCGGGGCAGCACCAGCACGTGCCCCTTGAACAGCGGCCTGACGTCCAGGAAGGCGGCCACCTCAGGTTCGTCGAGGACGAACCAGGCGGGGGCGTCCCCGGCGAGTATGGCGTCGAACCGGCAGTCGGCCACGGTCATCCCCAGCCGCGCAGCAGCCGCTCGGCGCCGGCCGCGAGCCCGGCGACCAGCTCGGCGGCCGGACGTTCCTCGCGGACCAGGCCAACCCCCTGACCGGCGTACTGGTAGGCGATGTCGTAGTCGCCTCGTTTCCGCGCGGCGGACAGTTCCTGCCGGGCGCCGCCGGCGCTGGCGAGCTCGTTCTCGCGTCCGGCCCAGCGCCTGCTGAACTCGTTGGCCAGGGCCCGGCCGCCGTACTGCGGCGGCCAGCCGATCCGCAGCGCGACGTCGAAGACCCGGGTATAGACGGTGTCGGTCTCCCGCGCGGCCCGGATCCGGGCTCGCGCCTGCGGGTCGTTCAGCGCCTCGGGACAAGCCAGCAGCGCGGTGCCCATCCACGCTCCGGCCGCGCCAGCGGCGAGCACGGCGGCCAGCCCGCGCGAGGTGACGATGCCGCCGGCCGCGAGCACCGGCTGGCTGACCGCGTCGAGCACGCCTTCCAGCAGCGGCAGGGTGGCGACCGCGTCGAGGCCGTGGCCGCCGCCCTCGGCGCCGCGGGCCACGATCACGTCCGCCCCCTGATCGGCCGCCGTCCGCGCCTCGTCGACCCGGCCGACCTGCGTGGCCACCACGATCCCGGCCTCCCGCAGCCGGGCCGCCCACGGCGAGAGGTCGCCGAAGCTCACCGAGACCAGCGCCGGGCGGGCCTGCACCGCCGCCTCGAACTGGCCGGGCAGGCCGGGCAGCGCCCAGGCCATCAGGCCGACGCCGAACCGGGCGCCGGCCTCGCGTGCCCGCCCCGCCTCGGCCGCGATCCATTCCGGCGGGGTCGTGTTGCCCGCCCCGATCATGCCGAGGCCGCCGCCGGCGGTCACGGCGGCGGCAAGCCTGCCGCCGGACACGCCGGCCATCGGCGCGCCGATCACGGGAACATCGATGCCCAGCAGGTCGGTGAGCGAGGTACGCAGCATGCGCGCCATTCAAGCAGGCTCAGGGAAGCTAAGCGGCTCTGAAACAATGGCCGGGTGACGGGTGATGAGCAGGCGAACGGAGAGAACTGGCTGCTGCTCGTCTACCGGGTGCCGCCGGAGCCGACCCGGCTGCGCGCCGCCGTATGGCGCCGGATCAAGAGCCTGGGCGCGATCTACCTGCAGAGCTCGGCCGCGGCGCTGCCGGCCAGCAGCGGCGCGGAGCGGGCGCTGCGCAAGCTGCGGCGGGAGATCATCGAGATGTCCGGCACGGCGGCGCTGCTGTCCTGCCGCGTGCTCGCGGGCGAGCCGGAGGTACGCGCCGCGTTCCAGGCGGCCAGGGACGATGAGTACGGGGAGATCGTGGACCGCTGCGAGGACTTCCTCGCGCAGGTGCAGAAAGAGTACGACGCGCACCACTTCACCTACGCCGAGCTGGAGGAGAACGAGGTCGACCTGGTGAAGCTGCGCAACTGGCTGGCGCGGATCCGGGACCGGGACGTGTTCGGCGCGGCGGGCCGGGAGGCGGCCGCGCAAGCCGTGGTCAGGTGCGAGAAATCCCTGGAGGAGTACGCCGCGCGCGTCTACGCCGAAGAAGCCGAAAGCCGCTGATCGCGGCGGCCCGGCGGCGCTCGCCAACATCGATGTGCGTTTACCGACCCCCGTGTCGCCAATGTGTCATCGACAACCTTGAGCGGCGAGCTGGGCGGAGCGAATCTGGTCAGCGCTTGCGGGTGGCGCGCCAGAGGCTGGCGGGCAGCAGGACCACCACTACCGCGGGCATCACCCACCAGGACGGGACGGTGGTCTGGCTGACCGCGTAGGTCACGGCCAGGCCGGCCACCACCGCGACCGCGATCCGCCAGTCGTCGCCGATCACGAAGTCGTAGAGGAACGCGAGGAAGGCCCGCACTCGCCTGCCCATCTCAGCCTGCCTCCGCCGCGGGCGCGCCCCCGCGCGCGGGCGCCCGGGTGGCCTTGGCCTGGCCCCGGCGCAGCACCGCGACCAGCCCGACCGCGAACAGCGCGATGGCCGGCACCAGGACCAGCAGCGCCGCGTCGGACCCCGGCCAGTGCGCGCCCGCGCCCTCGGCGCCCCAGAACGTGCCGAACCCGGTGAGCATGATCCCGACGATGAACTTCAGCGTGTTCTCCGGCACCCGGGCCAGCGGCGCGCGCACCGCCGCGCCCGCGACCGCGACCACCACCACCGCGCAGCCGGCCGCCACGGCCGCCAGCGGGATGTTGTGCGCGTTGCCGCCGAACGTCAGGGCGATGAACACCACCTCGAGCCCTTCCAGCAGCACCCCCTTGAAAGACAGGGTGAACGCGTACCAGTCGGGCACCGAGCCGAATCGGCGCCGCGGCGCCGCGGCCGCCTCGGCCAGTTGCGTGCGGTAGATCGCGTCCTCGTCGTGCAGCGCCTTGTACCCGCTCGCGCGCAGGATCGCCTTGCGCAGCCACTGCAGGCCGAAAATCAGCAGCAGCGCGCCCACCACCAGCCGCAGCTCGCGCAGCGGCAGCGCGGACACCGCCGGGCCGAGCGCGGCCACGATGATCGCCAGCAGCACGATCGCCGCTGTCATCCCGGTCGCGGCCGACCTCCAGTCCCTGGCCGTCCC
>DASXLW010000103.1:0-18456 GCA_036496025.1 Streptosporangiaceae bacterium | reverse complement strand
AGGCCTACGACCATGACTCCACGTAATAAGGTCGGAATCGCTACGTCACACAGCGCGACGTCAGTAACACACCGGGGCACTTCAGGATCAGTCAGCATCTTGCTACTTGCCCAACGGCCGTTGTGTGCCGTCCTGTCCTGCTAAGATCACGCAGTCACAGGACCGTGGGGATCGACCGAATGGAAGATGACGGCAGCGCTCCGCCCCTGCCTCGGCGTGCCCCCGGTGATTCCGGCTGGCCGGTGCCGGAACCGATAGAAGCCGTTACGCTGCCAGAGGCTGTGGTGCAGCGCATACTCGCGGCGCTCGACGCAGCGGGAAAGCAGCCCCCGCCGCAGGACCAGGCGGCCCCGGCTTCCCCGCTCGCCCCGGACCCTGCGGCTCCTGCCCAGCCGCCCGCCCCCGTCCTTGCGACTCCTGTCGCGCCGCCGGACTCGGCTGAGCCACCCGCCCCGGACCCCGCGACTTCTCCCGCGCCGCCGGACTCAACCGGGCCGCGCGCCACAGACCCCGTAATCGCCGCCAAGGCGCCCGCTCCCGGCCGCGGCTCCCCTCCCGAGTCTGTGGCCCCGCCGCACGCGGCATCGCCCCAGCCTGCGGCCTCGCCGCTGGCTCGGGCCCCGGCGGCATCGCCCCAGCCGCCGGCCCCGCCGCACGCGGCATCGCCCGAGCGGTCCGCGGCGCTGCCGCAACGCGTGCCTGGGACGAGCAACGCGCATAGGCCGCCCGGGCGAGTGGGGCGGCCGGTGCTCCGGGAGGCCCTGCCTCACTTCTGGTCGCGTGAGGTTGCGGCACCACAGGCCGCGCCAGAACAGCCAGCGACACAACAGGCCGCGCCCCAGCAGACCCCGCCACGGCAGACCACATCAGAGCAGGCAGAGCCAGAGCAAGTCCCGTCACGACAGACCACGCCGAGGCAGGCTCCGCCACGGCAGGCTCCGCCACGGCAAATCTCGTCACCACAGCGGCTGCAGCGGCGGACCCGTAGGCGTCGCGCGGTAACCAGCGCGGTGATCGTGGTGGTGGCGCTGGCCGGGCTCATGGCGCTGATGCTGAGCCGGCACGCCCCAGCGGCCGCGGGCAGCGGCAAGCGGGCTGGCGCCGACGAGACGACGATCCGCGAACAGGCCGCAGCCTGGGTGGCCGGCCAGGTCAGCCGGACCGCGACGGTGGCCTGCGATCCGCTGATGTGCCGGGCGCTCGAGGCACGCGGCATCCCCGCGGCTTCCCTGCTCGAGTTGCGCCCGGGCGCGGCCAATCCGCTGCTCGCCAGCGTCATCGTCGACACTCCTCAGGTGCGCGGCCTGCTGGGGGGCAGCTACCTCGGCCGCTACGCGCCCGCGGCGATCGCGGGCTTTGGCTCGGGGAACGCGGGCCTCTCCATCCGGGTCATCGCCCCCCGCGGGGCCGCGTCGTACCTGTCCGCGCTCCACGCGGACGTGGCTGCCCGCAAGGCATGGGCGGGCGCGCTGCTGCAAAGCAAGAACATCGTGATGCCGGCCGCCGCCCGCACACTGGTTGCCGAAGGCCGGGTCGACCCGCGGCTCCTGGTCGACCTCGCGAGCCTGGTGTCACGGCGGCAGGTCTCCATCGTGGCGTTCGGCGGTGGTGCCCCGGGTGCCACCCCGGGCGTTGCGCTGCTGCGTTCCGTCGAGGTGTCCGGGGCCGGCAACGCGACGGATCGTAGCCCCGCCGCGCAGGTGCGCTGGATATCGCGCTACCTGCACGGGCAGCAGGGCGACTACCTGCCCGCGAGCGTCCGGAAGGTGTCCTTGCCCGCAGGCGGGACCGGCCTGCGGATACAGTTCACGGCGCCCAGCCCGCTCGGATTGCTGAAGTCGACGGCTACGCGACCATGACCGGTCAGCCGCCTGCCTGAGGGTCATCGGCCAGGCTGGGCTTGAGCTCAAGCAGCCGGGCCAGCAGGCCGTTGACGAAGGCCGGCGAGGCCTCGGTGGACAGGGACCGGGCCAGCTGCACCGCCTCGCTGATCGCCACGCCGTCCGGGACGTCGTCGGCCCAGAGCAGCTCGTAGGCGCCGATCCGCAGGATGTTGCGATCCACCGCGGGCATCCGGTCCAGCGTCCAGTCTTCGGCGTGCGCGGCCAGCAGCTCGTCGATGCGCTCACGGTGCTCCTGGACACCGCGGACGAGCTGGGCCGCGTAGGGGACGACCGGCGGGCTGGCCTCCGTGGTCCGCTGGTCGAGCAGTTCGAGTACGGGCTCGCCGCGCAGCTCGGCCTCGTACAACAGGTCGAGAGCGCGCTTGCGGGCCTTGCTGCGTGCGGGCATGGTCTGGCGTGTTCCGAGGCAGGCGGCGGGTCAGGCGCGGCTGAGGTACTCGCCGGTACGGGTGTCCACCCTGACCTTCTCGCCGGTCGAGATGAACAGCGGCACCTGTACCTGCGCGCCGGTCTCCAGCGTGGCCGGCTTGGTACCGCCGGTGGACCGGTCGCCTTGCACCCCGGGGTCGGTCGTGGTGATCGTCAGCTCCACCGCGGCCGGCAGTTCCACGTACAGGGGCACCCCGTCGTTGAAGGCCACGGTGGCCGTCTGCTCCTCGAGCAGGAAGTTCGCGGCATCGCCCACGACCGAGGCCGGAATGTGCGGCTGGTCGTAGTCGCGGGTGTCCATGAAGACGAAGTCCTCTCCCTCCCGGTAGAGGTACTGCATCTCGCGCCTGTCGACGTTGGCCACGTCGACCTTCATGCCGGCGTTGAAGGTCCGGTCGACCACCTTGCCGGACATCACGTTCTTCAGCTTGGTGCGCACGAAGGCGCCGCCCTTGCCCGGCTTGACGTGCTGAAACTCCACGACGTTCCAGAGCTGGCCGTCGATGCTCAGCGTCATCCCGTTCTTCAGGTCGTTCGTCGTGGCCACGTGCAATTCTCCTGGATGCGCTAACTAAACGGATGGAGCCCGCCCGGGCTACAGCGCGAGCAGCTCCCTGGTGGTCGTGGTGAGCAAGCCTGCGGTCCCGGAGCTCCCGTCGCCGTTCACCACGATGACGTCCTCAATCCGGACGCCGCCCCGGCCCGGCAGGTACACGCCGGGCTCGATGGTGACCGGGACCCGGGCAGCGAGTCTACCCTCGCTTCCGTACCCGATCATCGGCGCTTCGTGCACCTCAAGCCCCACCCCGTGGCCCAGGCCGTGCTTGAAGTGCCCGGCGTGGCCACCCTCGCCGATCAGGTCCCTGGCCGCGGCGTCCACGTCCCCCAGCCCGGCGCCGGGCCGGGCCGCATCGATCCCGGCCTGCTGCGCCCGGGCCACGAGGTCGTAGATCTCGCGCTGCCACTGCGCCGGCTCGCCCAGGCTCACGGTCCTGGTCATGTCCGCGTGGTAGCCGCCAGAGGTCGCACCGAAGTCGATCGTGACCAGGTCGCCCCGGGCCAGTACCCGCTCACCCGGCCGGTAGTGCGGGAGCGCACCGTTCGGCCCGCTGGCCACGATCGTGTCGAAGGCGATCCCGTCCGCTCCGAGGTCCACCATCCGGCGCTCGACGGCGGTGGCCAGCTGGCGCTCGGTGATTCCCGGCCTGATCGTCGGGAGCAGCTGTTCCAGCGCCTCGCTGCTGATCCGGCAGGCGGCGCCGAGCAGCGCGAGCTCCCCGTCGTCCTTGACGATGCGCAGCTCCTCGATTTCCCGGCCGAACGGCGCCAGCTCGACCCCCGCCGCTTCGGCGGCGAGTTTCTGGTGGCTGGCCACCGTCATGTGCTGCGCTTCGAACAGCAGCCTGCTGTACCCGCGCTCGGCCGCCAGCGCGCCGAACGCGGGCACCAGGAACCGCTCGGTCAGCAGCTCGAGATCCGGGCTGTCCCGCTGCGCCGCCAGCGTGTACCGCGAGTCCGTGCCGAGCACGCAACCGCCCGTGGCCGGGACCAGCAGCGCGGCGTTGGAGCTGTCCAGCCCGGTGAGATAGCGGACGTTCGGCAGGTGGGTGATCAGCGCGGCGTCGGCGTCCAGCGCGGCGACGCGCTGCTGCGCGCGGTCACGACGCGCGGCGTGCGTGTCAGACATAGCGCAGACTGTACGCCGCGCCCGTCCGCCGCTGACCGCTACCGCCCGCCCGCGCCCGTTAGGGATCATCGCGACTTTGCACACGTTCCGGCCACGGAACCGGTACAAAACGCCCGGGATTTTGGTCGGAACGTGTGCAAAGTGCTCACGGGGCCGGGAGGGTGCAGGAGGTGAGGCGGGCGTGGGGCTGGTAGGTGGTGAGGAGGGCAGTGAGGTCGGTGACCGCGCTCGCGATGTCGGGCGCGGCGGTCTCGTGCAGGGCCTCCACCACGATGAGAGCGCCGACCGTGGCCGCGCTGGTGGCGCTCTGCGCGCTCTGCCGCCAGCACCAGCGCCGGGCGCTCACCGTATTGTCGCGGTCGGCGAAGATGACCTCGCCGGGATCCGGGTGGACGCTGTCGGCCGAACCGAGGTCGGTGAACAGCTCCGAGCCGGTGGCGAACCGGACCGTGATCGAGCCGGCGATGCTGTCCAGGTCGATCACGGCCACGGGGATGGCGTACCGGATCGAGACCAGGTTGCCGATATCGACAAGCGTGTTGACGGCGGGGATGTCGCCCTGCTTGGCGAGTCGTCTCAGCAGCGCCTCGGCGGCGTTACGGTACTGGGTCGGCTTGGCGCCGAACGCGGTGAACGCCCGCCGCCAGGCGGCGATCGACGGGAGATCCGCCATCGCCGTCGCGGCCAGCCGCGCGCGGGCCGCCTGCTGCCCGGCCCGGCATTCCGCCTGCAGGCCAGGCGGGCTCGGCCCGTTGCTCAGCCCGGTCGCGTGGACCACTCCGGCGCGGATGGCCGGGTATCGCTCGGTGACCGCCGCGTCGTAGCCGAACATCATGGCGGCCCTCCTGCCTGTGCCACCGGTACCCGGCGCAGGCGTGTGGCCCGGGCCGGGTGCGTCCGCAGGCCGATGGCCAGCCCGCAGATGACGATGAGTATGCCCAGCCAGACGAGGGGGCGCGGCGACTGGCTCCCGATTACGATGCCGGCTACCGCGGCCGCGGCTGGCGCGATGCCGGTGAGCAGGCCCGCCGGCCCCGCCCCGAGGGCAGCAACGGTGGAGTACCACAGCACGAAGGCCGCCGCGGTGACCATGATGGCCAGATAGCCCATCGCCGCCCAGTCGGCCGCGGTGAGCCTGCCCGCAGCGCCGGGCCCCTCGGTGACACCGCCGAGCACGATCAGCATGAGCGTGCCGATCCAGGCCGAATGCACCGAGACTCCCCAGGCCCCGTGACGGGGCAGCACCGGCACGGCCAGCAGCGTGAACGCGGACTCGCACAGCAACACGACCGCAGCCCAGGCCACGCCGACCGCATCGGTCCGGCCCGCGCCCGCCACCAGCACGCTGCCGCCGGTGACCACCAGGGCGGCCAGCAGCATCCGGCGGCCCGGCGCCTGGTGTTCGGCCAGCGGGCCGGCCACGCCGAGCAGCACCGGCACGCACGCGACGGCCACCGCGATGACGGCGGGCTCAGCGTGTGCTACGCCACGCACGATGGCCACGTTGAACAGCACCAGGCCGGTGGCCGCGATGCCCGACAGCCACAGCCATTCCCGGCCGCGCGGTCGCAGGATCGGGATGCGGGCCGACCGGGCCACGGCGAGCAGGATGCCGGCCGCCGCGGCGTACCGGATCGCCTGGGCGGCGAACAGCGGAGCACCGGTCAGCGTGCGCGAGACCCCGACGCTGCCACCGACCAGCGTCATGGCCAGGATGCCCGTGATCAGGTTGGCGGGCCTGGCCCGGCGCGGCGTTGTCGCGGTTGGCATAGGCACACCCTGCCGTCACAATGGTCTGATGGGTAGGGCCAAAGAGGAATCAAGTGACAGGTCCATAACGCAGGGGGCCGACTTCCTCCAGTTGCACATCGGCGACGCGCCAGCTGGCGGCCTGTCCAGCTGGCTGGCCCGGCAGCTCCGGCTGGCGATAGAGGACGGGCGCCTGCCGGTGGGCGGCAGGCTGCCGGCCACCCGGGTGCTGGCCGGCGAGCTGGGCGTGTCCCGCGGCGTGGTCACCGAGGCCTACCGGCGCCTGACCGAGGACGGACACGTCGCCGGGCACGGCCGCGGCGGGACGGTCGTGGTCGCCGCTCCGGTGACCGCGCCGGCGCCGGCCCGACCACCGGGGACGCAGCGGAAGCCGGGACCGCCGGCAACGTCGGCAACGCCGGGGCCGTCGGCCGCGAGCGCGCTGTTCGGCCCGGCTCCGGGCGCGAACGTCTTCGACGCGCTGCGCGCGGCTCCGGCCCGGATCGACCTGTCACCCGGCCTGCCCGACCTGGCCGCGTTCCCGCGGACGGCCTGGCTGCGCGCGGAGCGGTCGGTATTCGGCCAGCTTTCGCCGGCCGGGTTCGGGTACGGAGATCCCCGCGGGACGCCCGCGTTGCGCCAGGCCGTGGCCAGCTGGCTCGCCCGCAACCGCGGGATCAGAGTGGACCCGGAAGAGATCTGCATCGTGGCCGGCGTCGCGCAGGCGCTGAGCCTGCTGGCCCAGGGGCTGCTCGCGGACGGCATCCGCGCGGTCGGGGTCGAAGACCCCGGATCGCTCGGCACCCGACAGCAGCTGCGCGACTGGCAGCTGGATACCCCGCCGGTCGCGGTCGATCCCGGCGGCCTGCGGGTCGACGAGCTCCGGGCCAGCGGCGCCCGGGCGGTCCTGCTGACCCCAGCGCATCAGTTTCCGACCGGAGTGGTGCTCGACGGCGGGCGCCGCCGCGAGCTGATGCGGTGGGCCAGGGACGGGGGCCTGGTCATCGAGGACGACTACGACGCTGAGCACCGGTACGACAGGCCGCCGGTCCCCGCCCTGCGCTCGATGCTCGCCGAGCATGTCTGCTACGCGGGAAGCGTGTCCAAGCTGCTGGCGCCCGCGCTGCGGGTGGGATGGGTGCTCGCGCCGCCGAGGTACCGGGACGCCCTGGTGGCCGCCAAACGGCACGCGGACCTCGGCAACGCGGTCCTGCCACAGCTGGTACTGGCCCGGCTGATGGAATCCGGCGAGATGGAACGCCAGCTTCGCTTCGTGCGCAGGCGCCATCGCCGCCGCCGGGACGCAATGATCGTCGCGATCAGGACCCATCTGCCCGGCGCGGTCGTGCACGGCGCCGCCGCCGGGCTGCACCTCATGATCACCTTCGAGGCCGGATTCGCGGACGCCGACCTGGCCGCCGCGGCGCTGGCCCGCGGCGTGAAGGTGCAGCCACTGTCATGGCACGGCCAGCGCCCGCAGCGGCCCGGGATCGTCCTGGGGTATGCCGCGAACACGACGGCCGATATCGAGGAGGGCGTCGCCACCCTCGGCCGTGCCCTGCGCGGGCTGGGCTAGCCTGCCAGGTCGCGGATCTTCTCGATCAGGGCGACCCGCTCGGCATGCGTGGCAGCCAGCGGCGTGACGTTCAGCGTGGTCACACCCGACTCCCGGAGCGCGGCCACCCGCTCGGCGACGAAGCCCTCGGATCCGATCAGCGATATCCGCTCGAGCAGTTCGGCCGGGACGAACGAGGCCGCCTCGTCCTTGCGCCCCGCCAGGTAGGCATCCTGGATCTTCTCCGCCTCCGCGCCGTAGCCGTACCGGGTCACGAGGTTGAAGTAGAAGTTCGGCCCCTTGTCCCGCGGCGCGCCCATGCCGCCGACGTACAGCGCGAGCAGGGGCCGGCCAAGATCGAGGAACCTGCCCGCCTCGTCGCCGATGGCCAGCCCCGCCTGGGCGACCACGTCGAGCGGTCCGAGTGCGGGATCTCGCTTGGCCCGCCCGGCGGCCAGCGGGTCGCCCCAGACCTGGGCGGCTTTCTCCGGCAGGTAGAAGATCGGCTCCCAGCCTTCGGCCAGCTCGGCGGCCAGCTCGGTGTTCTTGGGCCCGATCGCGGCCAGTATGACCGGGATGTGGTCGCGCACCGGGTGGTTGATCAGCTTGAGCGGCTTGCCCAGCCCGGTGCCCTGACCGGGCGGCAGCGGGATCTGGTAGTACCGCCCCTGGTACTCCAGCCGCTCGCGGGCCCACACCTTCCGGCAGATGTCGATGATCTCCCGGGTCCGCCCCAGCGGCGCGTCATACGGCACGCCGTGCCAGCCCTCGATGACCTGCGGTCCGGACGCCCCGAGGCCGAGGTTGAACCGGCCGCCGGACACGTAGTCCAGCCCGGCCGCGGTCATCGCGGTCAGAGCCGGCGTCCGCGAGTACAGCTGCAGGATGCCCGAGGCGATCTGCAGCCGTGAGGTCCTGGCCGCGATGAAGCCGAGCTGGCTCACCGCGTCGTAGCTGTAGGCCTCGGGCACGAAGACGATGTCCAGGCCCGCCCGCTCGTAGTCGGCCAGCTCCTCGACGGTCTCGGCGAAGCCGCCGGCGTAGTTGAGGGACATCCCGATGCGCATGGCGCCACCCTTCGTGCGGCCGAATCCGGTTCGGGGCTGTCAGCGAGCGTAACCGGCGCGGGGCCCCGGCGGGAGGCCGGGCTCCCGGGCCAGCCTGCTGATGACCTCCTGGCAGACCGCCTCGGCAGGCCGCCCTGCGGTGGCCACGGTCAGCGTGGCCACCGACTGGTAGACCGGCAGCCGCCGCCGGTAGATGTCGGCCAGATCGGGCCTGCGCAGCAGCGGCCGCCCGGCGTCTGCCCCGACCCGCTGCATGGCCTCGTCGTAGCTGACCTGAAGGTAGATCACCCGGGCCGCGCGCAGTAGCCGCCGTGATGACTGGTACTCCACCGCACCGCCGCCCACCGCTACCACCGCGTCGGGCCCGCGCATCAGCTCGGCCAGCACCTCGTGCTCGGCCGCCCGGAAGGCGGGCTCGCCGTCCTCGGCGAAGATCTCCCCGATGCTGCGGCCGCGGCGCTGCTCGATGACCAGGTCGCTGTCGGCGAAGCGCAGCCCGAGCCCGGGCGCGAGCAGCCGGCCCACCGTGGTCTTGCCCGCGCCCATGAAGCCGACGAGGACGATCACTGGAACCCGGCCTCGCCGGGCTCCCCGGGCTCCCGGGCCTCCCCCGGCGCGCGGGCCGCGCCCGGCCCGCGCGGCTCCCCGGGCTCGCCCGGGCCGGCCAGCTCGGCAATAGCCTCCAGCGCCAGCCGGTAGGACATCAGGCCGAACCCGGCGATCGTCCCGTCCGCTACGCCCGCCACCACCGAGTTGTGCCGGAACGACTCGCGGGCCGCCGGGTTGGACAGGTGCACCTCGACCAGTGGCGCGGTGCGCATCGCCAGCGCGTCCCGCAGCGCGTAGGAGTAGTGCGTGAACGCGGCCGGATTGAGCACCACCGGGATGCGGCCGTCGGCCGCCTCGTGCACCCACCGGATCAGCTCGGTCTCGTCGTCGGTCTGCCGGACGTCCGCCCGCAGCCCGAGCTTGGCGGCGACGGTGCGGCACTCCCCGGCCAGGTCATCGAAACTGGCCGAGCCGTACACCTCGGGCTCGCGGGCGCCCAGCCGGCCCAGATTGGGGCCGTTGAGCACGAGCACCTGCCTCATGGCGCGCAGACCTCCTGGTATGCCTGCTCGAGCAGCTCTTCCGCGGGGTCGCCGAGGACACCTGGCCGGGCCAGCCCGTCGAGCACGATGAACCGCAGCCGGGATCCGCGGGCCTTCTTGTCCACTCCCATAGCGGTCCGCAGCTGCGGCCACGCATCCGGCCGATACCGGGTCGGCAGCCCGACCGCGGTGAGCACCTCACGATGCCGCCGGGCCGTGCGGTCGTCAAGCCGGCCGGCCAGGCGGCCGAGCTCGGCGGCGTAGGTCATGCCGATCGCCACCGCCTCGCCATGCCGGAACCCGAACCCCTCCACCCGCTCGATCGCGTGACCGAGCGTGTGCCCGTAGTTCAGGAACTCCCGCCGCCCGGCTTCGCGCAGGTCTTCGGCGACCACGGCGGCCTTGACCCTGATCGCGCGTTCGATCAGCTCGCCCGCGGGCGCCCCGGCCGGGTCCGCGGCCAGCCCGGGATCGGATTCGACCAGGTCGAGCACGGCCGGGTCGGCGATGAACCCGGCCTTGATCACCTCGGCCAGGCCGCTCACGTATTCGCGCCGGGGCAGCGTGGCCAGCGTGGCCGGATCGGCCAGCACCCCGGCGGGCGAGTGAAACGCACCGACCAGGTTCTTGCCCTCGGGAATGTTAACCGCGGTCTTGCCGCCGATCGCCGCGTCCACCATGGCGAGCAGCGTGGTCGGCACGAGCACCACCCGGATTCCGCGCAGCCACGTGGCCGCGACGAACCCGGCCAGGTCACAGGCCGCCCCGCCGCCGATGCCGACGATGCAGTCGGTGCGGCCGATGCGATGGGCCGCGAGCCAAGACCAGAGCCGCGCCGCCACCGCGATGTCCTTGGCCGCCTCGCCGTCCGGGATGTCCTGCGCGTGCACCCGGTAGCCGGCCTGCGCGAGCACCCGGCAGGCGGCCGCGGCGGTCTCGGCACGGCCGGCCGCGTGGACGACGGCCACGGCCGCGCCCCGGGGCTCGCGCGGGCCTGCCAGCCGGGGCAGCTCATCGAGCACGCCAGCGCCGACGATCACGTCATACGGCCGCTCACCGCCGACCGCGATCCGGGTGGCGGTCACTGGCCGGACTCCCCCGCTCTGATCTGCGCCGCCGCGATCTGGTCCGCGATCTCTTCCGGAGAAAGATCGTCAGTCCGAACGGTGACGCGCGCGACGTCCTGGTAAAGCGGAAGCCGTTCTTCGAGCATGGCCCGCAGCATGCCCCGCGGGTTGCCCGGCACGGGCACGCGGGGCCTGTTCATGCCTACCCGCTTCGTCACCTCAGAGAAGCCGGTCTCCAGGTATACGACCGGCCGGCCAGCCAGCAGGTCCCGGGTCCGCGGGTCGAGGATCGCGCCGCTGCCGAGCGCCACGACCCCGTGATAGCTGAGCGCCTGGCGGACCACGCGGGCCTCGATGGCGCGGAAGGCCTGCTCCCCGTCCTCTACGAAGATGTCGCCGGCCTGCTTGTGCGCGATGGCCTCGACCTCGTCGTCGGTGTCCAGGAAGCCGGTGCGCAGCCGGGCGGCCAGCAGCGGGCCGATGGTGGACTTGCCCGACCCGGGCGGCCCGACCAGGATCGCCGCGGGCCCGGTGCCCGTCATGTGATCACCAGTGAGTCGAGGTAGCCCCGGATGTTGCGGCGCGTCTCGGTCAGCGAGTCACCGCCGAACTTCTCGGCCGCCGTGTCGGCGAGCACCAGCGCCACCATCGCCTCGGCCACCACCCCGGCCGCCGGGACCGCGGTCACGTCGCTGCGCTGGTTGATCGCCTTAGCCGGCTCGCCGGTGCTGACGTCCACCGTGTCCAGCGCGCGCGGCACGGTGGAGATCGGCTTCATCGCCGCGCGCACCCGCAGCAGTTCTCCGGTGCTGATCCCGCCCTCGATCCCGCCGGACCGGTTGGTCCGCCTGCGCACGCCCGGGCCGGCCGGCTCGATCTCGTCGTGCGCCGCCGAACCGCGGCGCGCCGCGGTCTCGAAGCCGTCGCCGATCTCGACGCCCTTGATGGCGTGAATGCTCATCAGCGCGCCGGCCAGCCGCGCGTCGAGCTTCCGGTCCCAGTGCACGTGGCTGCCGAGCCCGGGAGGCAGGCCGTAGGCCGCGACCTCGACGACGCCGCCGAGCGTGTCGCCGTCCCGGCGCGCCGCGTCGATCTCCGCCACCATCTTCTCGCTGGTCGCCGGGTCCAGGCAGCGCACCGGATCGGCATCGGTGTGCTCGGTGTCCCCGGGGCCGGGGACGGTGCCCTCGGCCACGGTCACCTGGCCGATCGCGATCACGTGGCTGACGATCTCGACGCCCAGCGCCTGCCGGAGGAAACGCCGCGCGACCTCGCCCAGCGCGACCCGCGAGGCCGTCTCGCGGGCGCTGGACCGCTCGAGGACAGGCCGGGCGTCGTCGTGGCCGTACTTCTGCATGCCCACCAGGTCGGCGTGGCCGGGGCGCGGCCTGGTCAGCGGCGCGGCCCGGGCCAGCCCCTCAAGCTGCGCCGGATCGACGGGATCGGGCGACATCACCGTCTCCCATTTCGGCCATTCGGTGTTGGCGATCCTGATAGCCACCGGGCCGCCGAGCGTGCGGCCGTGCCTGACCCCGGCCGTGATCTCGATCTCGTCCTGCTCGAACTTCATCCGCGCGCCGCGGCCGTAGCCGGCCCGCCGCCGGGCCAGCGCGGCCGCGATGTCCGGGGTGGTGACCTGCACGCCTGCGGGCACGCCCTCGATGATCGCGACGAGCGCGCGCCCGTGCGACTCCCCCGCGGTCAGCCAGCGCACCATGTATTCGATCCTTCCACGTCGGCCGGCCCGACTGCGCATTCCTGCTATGCATTACGGCTCCGCCGGGGCCAGTTGAGTCGGTATGTTGCGATAAGAGAGCTTCTCGCGTTGGGACCGCCGTCGGACTCAGGGGAGATGCGTGACGCAGCTCGGTCATGAGCCAGTGCCCGTCGGTCAGGCGGCGTCTTCGCGTGCCCCGGTACCGTACGGCCCGGGCGTGCCGGTCCGGATCCAGGCGGGCACGCTGATGCAGAAGCTGGTAGCGCAGCATCTGGTGGAGCCGTACCTCAGTACGCAGCGTTCGGTGATCTCCGGGTTCGTGCACCGCGAGGAGGATGGCATGCTCCCCGGGCCGTCCTGGCTGCGCGCGGCGCACGATGCGGGGAAAGTGACCGGGGCGCACGCACGGGAGACCGATGACTTGTGGGTGCTGCGCTGGCGGGCCCTCGACATCCAGACCTACCTGGCCGCCAGCCCGGTGCCGCCCGACGGTGACCGCGGGCCGCGGCCATGGGGCGAACCGTACGGCGGGCGGGGCCATCCGGCTTTCGAGCTGTTCATCGCGCCCGGCCCTATCCCGATCGGTACCGAGATGTACCGGATCACGCCGGCCGGGGAGGAATTCATCGCCCGCTACGACGGGCAGGCCTGGCTCCGGATCGGCGCGGGGAGCTGACCGATGCGATACCGGCTGATGGCGATGTACCGTGGTGCCGCCTACGAGGCGGGGGTCGGGCCCACCGACAGGGACGTCACCCTGTTCGCGGCGCTCCCGCCGCCGGAGGAGCTGGGGTTCCAGCCCGCGACGGGCCACTGGCGCAAGGCGGTGAGCCGGGCGGAGGTGGACGCCGTCTGGGAATCGCGCCCGTCCGGCGTGTTCGGCGGTGAGCCGTGCCTGGTCCTCGACGACCTGGGCGAGCACCTGCACATCAGCTACCTCGGCCATGATCTCGCCCGCGCCGGGCGGCTCGGATACTCCGAGATGGAACCGGGCGTGTTCGAACTGCTGGCCGATCGCGAGGACGTGACGGACATCACCGAGGACCGCGTGGATCACGCCTTCCTGCCGTGGCAGGAAGGCTGGCCGGGCAGCGACGCGGCAGACGCCGCCGACGGCCACCTGGCGACCACGGCACCGACCCCTGCGGTTGGGTACCCGGAGCCGGAGTCCGACCCTGCGGTCATGTACCAAGGGCCGGTGCGCGATCGTGCGGCTGAGCACCCGGGACCGAGGCCCGACCCGGCGGCCGCTTACCCGGGACCGGTGCCCGACCCGGCGGCCATGTACCCGGGACCGGTGCCCGACCCGGCAATCTCCCACCCTGAACCGAGGCCCGACCCGGCCAACACCCACCCGGACCCGAGGCCCGACCCCACGATCACCCACCGGGGACCGGTGCCCGACCCGGCAATCTCCCACCCCGAACCGAGACCCGACCCGGCGATCACTGGCCCGGATCCGGGTGCGGAGCTCGACAAGCGGCAGCGCCGCGCGGCGCGCCGGCCGCCGCGCGCGCAGATCCGGCAGGTCTTCGCCGAACTCGCCAGGCTGGCCGCGCTGCCGCCGGATTCCTACGCCGTGGATGAGGCGGTTGACGGCGCCATGTGCCTGGTCAGCACCGACACCGGGTTCGAGGTGTTCAGCGCGTCGGACGGGGTCAAGCGGGAGGCGCGGCTCTTCAACGACGAGGAAGCCGCTTACTTCTACCTGTTCGGCCTGCTGGCGGCCGAGGCGGTGCGCGACGGCCGGCTGGTGCCACCCTGGGCAGCTCGGGCATCCGCGCACCTGAATAACTACGGAGAGTAGCTGTGAAGCCTGGGAAGTTGCCTCAGGCTTAGTGAAATTTACACTTCACCTCCCCGGATGTTGGTTATGGTGCAAGTGTCGGCGGGGCTAACGGTCCCCCGCTCCCCAGCAGCCCCGCCGGCACACCCTCGCCGGTACCGTGGCTGGCATGACGGCTGTTGTCAGCCCGCGGCCGCTGGTCGTGGCGGGCACCGCGAGCCTGGCGGTCCGCCAGCCGCTCGCCGGCCCGCATCGCCAGGCACGAGTGATCGCGGCCCGGCCCGACGCGGTCTACCTGGAACTTCCGCCGTCAGCCGCCGAACCCCGCGTCCTCGTGCTGACCGCGGCCGGGATGTCCCGGCTGCCGAACGCGGTCACCGTGTCCACCGGGCTGGACCGGCTCGTTCCCGAGGCACCCGGCGAGTCCTGGGTCGGCCGCGGCGTCGTGCAGGCCGACCAGCTCACGGTGCGCGTGCTGCGCTGGTGGGATCCCTCCCCCGTGCTCGGCCCGCTGTCCCGGGCCCGGCTGGAACAGGGCGCGGCCGCCCTGCACCGGGCCTGCGCAGCGGCTGGCCGCGCACCCGGCCTGGCCGGCCACGATGCCCCGGCGACGCTGGCAGCCAGCTGCGCCGGCGGCGATCTGGCCGGGGCGGTGGAGGCGGCCGAACGGATGACCGGCCTCGGCCCGGGGCTGGCGCCCAGCGGGGACAACATGATCAGCGGGCTGCTGCTGGCGCTGCGGCTGCTGGGCGGCGCGATCCCCGGCGGGACGCGGGCGGTCTGGCTGGCGGACTGGCTGGGCGCCGCGGTCACCTCCGACGCCTCGCGGCGGACCACGTCGCTGGGGGCCACGCTGCTGTATTGCGCCGCACACGGCCAGGCCACAGAAGAGGTATCGGCCGTGTTGCGCGGCCTGGCCGGCCAGGAGCCGCTGGCCGCCGTGACCAGGATGCTGCTCGCGAGCACCGCGCCAGCCGCGGGCGCCGATCTGGCCTGGGGACTGGTGGCGGGCTGCCGCGCCGCGCTGGTCCTGGCGGTGTCCGCGCGCTGACCCGGGCCTGCCTGCACCGGCCTGGCCGGCATCAGCCCCCCGCACCGGCCGGGTCCGACAGAATGGGGCCATGCCTACAGCGCTCACCGGTACGCAGTATGAGATCTCCGCGGGTGACTACACCGCGGTCGTGACCGAGCTTGGCGCGGGCCTGCGTGCGCTGCACCATCGAGGCACGCCGCTGCTGGCCGGGTACGAGCCCAACCAGCTTCCGCCGGGCGGCGCGGGGCAGCTGCTCCTTCCGTGGCCGAACCGCGTCGACCGCGGCCGGTACTCGTTCGGCGGCTCGCGGCTGCAACTCGACCTCAGCGAGCCCGCCGCGGGCAACGCGATCCACGGCCTCACCCGGTGGGCGACCTGGGTCGCGGTCGCGCACGACCCCGACCGGGTAATGCTGTACCAGCCGTTGCGAGGGCACGTCGGCTATCCGTTCTGCCTGGACATCGAGGCGGAATACCGGCTGGACCCGGAGGAAGGGCTGCGGGTCGACATCATCGCCCGCAACTCCGGCCACGCCCCCGCCCCGTACGGAACGGGCTCGCACCCGTACCTGACCGCCGGGACGCCGCTCATCGATGATTGCGAGCTGACCGTGCCGGCCGCGCGCTGGCTGCCGATCGGGGACCGCGGCATTCCCTCGGGACCGGCCGAAGACGTCGGCGGCACCCCGTACGACTTCCGGGACGGGCGTCGGCTGGCCGACGTCCGGCTCGATCACCCGCTCACCGGCCTGGAGCGCGGCGCCGACGGCCGGGCCTGGGTGCGGCTGGCGGGACCGGAGCGCGGCGTCAGGCTCTGGGCCGGCGAGGGCTACCCCTGGCTGCAGGTGTTCACCGGCGACCCGCTCGGCGCGCCGCGTCGCAGGCGCGCCCTCGCGGTCGAGCCGATGACCTGCCCGCCGAACGCGTTCGTCACCGGCACCGATCTGCTCATCCTGCAGCCGGGCGAGACCGTCCGGCACGCCTGGGGGGTGGACGTCAGCCCGGCGTCCTGAGTGACCGTACTGCCCTCCTGACCCGCTCCAGGTCTTCGGGTGTGTCGACGTCGTCCGCGCTGCCGGTATCACCGCATTCGATCAGGGTGACGAGTTCCGGGCTCGAGCGCAGGAATGCGCGCGCGCCGCTGTCGCCCACCGCGGCCGCGATCACCTCGGGCCAGTACGGGCGGGCGATCAGCACCGGGTTGCGCGGCTGGCCGTCGTACCCGGCCACGGCCACGCCCGCGCCGTGGTCGTAGGCGGCGATCAGCCGCCGCACCGCCTCCGGCCCGACCAGCGGCTGATCGGCCAGGGCGATCACCGCCGCCTCGGCGGCGTCAGGCAGCGCGGTCAGCCCGGCGGCCAGCGACGATCCCATGCCAGTGGGCCAATCCGGATTGTGCACGATCAGTGCGCCGGGCGGCTCGGCAGCGGCCGCGCCTGTGACCACCACCACCGGGGCCGCGCCGCCCGCCCGGAGCAGCGCCACCCCGCGATCGGCCAGGCTCTGCCCGGCGATCTCGACCAGGGCCTTGGGACGGCCGAGCCGGGATCCCTCGCCGGCGGCCAGCAGCACCCCGGCCACACGCGTCCGCACGCCCGCCAACCCTACCCGGCACCCCGCCATCGTGGTCGATGCGCCATCGCCGACGCTATCCGGTAGGCGATGTGCCACCGACCACGATGGCACCCGGAGCGGTCTTACCTGCCGAGTGCCTCGTCGATGATCTGCGCCAGCGGGCGATCGCGCCCCTCGGCCAGGGCCTGCTCGCGCTCGCGCTGGGTGAGGGCGGCCACGCTGGGGTCGAAGAGCCGGTCGTAAATGGGTTGATCGATGGGCATCAGCGGCCCGCCGCTCTGCTCGCGCAGCGCCTGCGCCGCGCTCAGATAGGTCAGGGCGGCCCGGCCGTTCCCGGTTAGGGCGGCCACGGCGGCGAGCCCTTCCAGGTCGTAGGCCATGCCGCGCTTGCTGCCGGTTTGCTGGTGGCCGCGCAGCGCCTGGCGGAACAGATCCCGGGCCCGGTCCGGCTCCCCGGCGTCGCGGGCGACCTCGGCCAGGCTGGCGCGCACTGTCGCGGCGCCGTCGGGATCACCAGCGACCTCGAAGGCCCGCAGCGCCAACAGCAGCTGCGCGGAGGCGTCACGATAGCGGCCTTCGTACCGGCTGACCTGGGCCAGCATGTTGCGCGCCGTCGCCTCGGTCCACGGGTCACGGGCGCGAGCGGCCAGTTCGAGCTGGCTCTGGAAATGCGGCTGGGCGGCGCTGAGGTCTGCCTGGGCTAGGGCGGCCTCGCCCAGGTAGCGGTGCGCCCAGGCCTGGCCCCGCAGGTCACCGAGCTCGCCGCAGAGTTCCAGGCCCTCGCGGGCCAGATCGGTCGTGGCGGGAAAGTCGCCGCGGAAGCAGGCCAGCGCGCAGGCTTCCAGGACCGCCCAGGCTCGGGTGGCCGGGGTCGCCGCACGGTGCCGGGCGTCGATGGCCAGCAGGCGCTCCAGGTGCAGCGCGCCCTCGGCCAGGGACCCGCGGCGGCGCCAGAACGGCGCCGCCGCGGTGGCCAGGCGCAGCCCATCTTCCAGGTAGCTGCCGTCCGCCTCGGCCCGGGACCGGGCCCAGTCCAGGGCCGCGCGGATGTTCGCGAAATCGGCTTCCAGCCGGTTGAACCAGTCGGCCTGCTCTGGCCCGTCCAGGCCGGCCCGGGCCCGGGTCGCCAGCGCCAGGTAATAACGCAAGTGCCGCTCGCGCGCCGAGTCGGCCTGCCCGGATTCGGCCAGCCGGGCCAGCGCATACTCGCGGATCGTCGCCAGCAGGCCGAACCGCGGACTCAGACCGGGGGTCACCTCGAGCAGGCTGTGCTCGGCCAGCTCGGCCAGCTGCTCGGTCATCGCCGGCGGATCGGCGACATCGCAGACCGCTGCCGCGGCGGAGGCATCGAACGAGCCGGCGAATACCCCCACGCGGGCGAACAGGTCCCGGGCGCTGGGAGACAGCAGGGCGTCACTCCAGTCGAGGGTGGCGCGCAACGTCTGCTGGCGCTGCGGCAGGTTCCTCGGCCCCCCGGTCAGCAGCGGTAGCCGTGCCTGCAACTGGGGCAGCAGGGCCTGCGGCGGGTACAGCCGGATCCGCGCTGCGAAGCGGCGGCCGACCCGGTGAACAGAGCGTCACCGCCCGCCGATCCCGCTATCGGTCCCGGGTGAGCCGGAACCGCGGCCGCCGCCCACCGCCGACTGCGCCCCCGCTGGGCCCTCGGCTGACGTGAGCGGCGGCAGGCCGCCACGACGGTCGTCCCGCTACCGTTCCGGCACCGGGACGTCCTCCCCAGCCCGTACCGCGTAGGCGCGGACGGGGCCACCGCCGTGACGATCCTGTGTATCTCTGGCC
>DASXLW010000102.1:0-1957 GCA_036496025.1 Streptosporangiaceae bacterium | reverse complement strand
TGGTCGGTGCTCGGCGCGACCGCGCGGACGTTCGGCGAGCTCTACCCCGGCCGGTTCTTCGCTGGCGTGGCGACCGGCGACGGGGCCTGCCACTCGGTCGGCCTGACCCCGAGCACCTGGGCCAAGCTCGAGAAGGACGTGGCCAACGTCCGAAACTGGGCGCCCGCCGACATGGAAGTCCACATCGCGGCGTCGGGACCGCGCGGGGTCGAGGCGGCGGGCCGGGTGGCCACCGACCTGATCCTGGGGACCGGGCTGGACGTGACAGCCCTGCGGACGCTGTCCGCCCGCGCGCGGGCGGCCCGCACGGCGGCCGGCATCACCACTCCCCTGCGCATCTGGGGCTTCGTCACCACGTACGTCGCGCCGGACAAGGCCACCGCCGACGCCGCCCGGATCAGCCAGCGCGGCCGCTCGGTGGGCACCGCCCGCTTCTCGTTCAGCTCGACCTTCGAGGACAAGGGCGTGCCCGAGGCGTGGCAGCCGATCCTGCGGGAGCGGCTGGCCCGCTACGACTTCTCCAACCACGGGGTCGGCGCCGGGAACACCAATGGCTACCTGTTCGATGATCATCCGGACATCCAGGAGTACCTGATCAACCGGTTCCAACTGCTTGGCACCGCGGACGAGTGCGAGGCCCGGCTGCGCCAGGTGGCCGCAGACGCGGGCCTGGACGGCTGCTGGTTCACGCAATCGCCGCTGACCCCGGACGAGGACCCGATCCGCCGCGTCCGCTCGACCGGCGAAGCACTGCAGTCGCTGGCGGGCTTCGAACCAACCCGAGTTTGAGGAACGGGGGCGTCATGACCGCACAGGGTTCCGGCCGACCGCTTGAGGGCGTGAGAGTGCTCGACTTCGGCCAGTATGTCGCCGGCCCCATGGCAGCCACCCTGCTTGCCGACGCGGGCGCGGAGGTGACCAGGATCGAGCCGCCCGGCGGGCCGCGGTTCACCGATCCTGGCAACGCCTATCTGCTGCGCGGCCGGGCTGCCACGCATGTGCTCGACCTCAAGTCGGCGGAGGGGCAGGCTCAGGCGCTCGCGCTGGTGGCCAGGTCGGATGTGCTGATCGAGAACTTCCGGCCGGGGGTCATGGGCCGCCTCGGACTGGACGCCGCCACCTGCCACGACCTCAACCCCGGCCTGATCTACTGCTCGCTGCCTGGGTTCTCTGAGCTTGACGAGCGCGCCGGGGTCGCCGGCTGGGAGGGCGTCGTCATGGCCGCGGGCGGGGCCTACTCGCGTCAGGCCAGCTCACCGATCTTTGGCGGCGCGACCGGGGAGATGCCGGACTTCCCGTCGCTCCCGCTGGCATCGTGCTTCGCGGCCGGGATGACCGCGCTGTCCGCCTGCGCCGCGCTGATCGCCCGCGAGCGGGACGGCGGGCTGGGTCAGCGCATCGAGATCCCGCTCTCCGACGCGCTCCTCGAGGGCAGCGGGATCCTCACCACCCGCGTAGAGAAGCAGGCTCCCATGCGGGGCGGCGTCTTCGCGCCAGGGCTCTACCGATCGCGCGACGGCCAGGTCATGTGCTTCACCAGCGGCGCCCACCGGCACCTGGTGGGCCTGGCCGTCGTCAGCGGCAACGAGGCCTGGATCGAGGACGGCTCCGTGGACTGTGCTGCCCTGCGCACCGATCCGGAGGCCCCTGCCGCGTGGCGGGCGAAGCTGATCAGCCTGTTCGCCACCCGCGACGCCGACGAGTGGGAGACGCTGCTGCGGCCAGCCGGCATTCCGATCGCCCGGCTGAGGACCACCCGCGAATGGCTGCGCGAGCCGGCCGCCGAGGCGGCCGGCTGCGTGGTCGAGCAGGACGACGACGCTGGCCACCCGGTGCGGACCCTGCGGCAAGCGGTTGACTTCGTGTCAGCTACCCCGATCGCCGCACCCCTCGGCTTCGTCGGCCTGCCCGGGACGCCGCCGCTCAGTGGAGTGAAGGTGCTCGACCTGTGCCGGGT
>DASXLW010000101.1:0-28169 GCA_036496025.1 Streptosporangiaceae bacterium | reverse complement strand
GGGCTGCCCGGCGAGGGCAGGCTGGTTGACCTGCTCGGGGATGACGGGCAGCGGATGGCGGAGGCGGCTGAGCGAGCCATCGCCGACCCCGCGGAAGTGGTCGCTGAGGACGGGGTGCGGTTCCTGGCGCCGGTGCCGGATCCGCCGTCGATCAGGGACTTTTACGCGTTCGAGGAGCACGTGAAGACGAGCGCCCAGGCGCTCGGCCGCGAGGTCAGCCCGGTCTGGTACGAGATTCCGCTGTTCTATTTCACCAATCCCGCCGCGACCCGCGGACCGTACGACGACATCCCGGTCGCTCCCGGCTCGTCCCGCTTCGATTACGAGCTCGAGGTCGCCGCCGTGGTGGGCGGACCGGGCTCGGATCTCGACCCGGCCGCCGCGGAGCAGCACCTCGCCGGGTACATGGTCATGTGCGACTGGAGCGCTAGGGACCTGCAAGCGCAGGAGATGAAGGGGCGCCTTGGCCCGGCGAAGGGCAAGGACAGCGCCACCAGCTTCGGCGCGTTCCTGGTCACACCCGACGAGCTCGAGGACTGCCGGGCCGGGAACGCCTATGACCTGGAGATGACCGCCTCGGTGAACGGCAGACCGTACTCCCGGGGCACGTTCTCGAGTATCCACTGGCGCTTCGGTGAGCTGCTTGCGTACGCGTCCCGGGGCACGACCCTGCGCAGCGGCGACATCATCGGCAGCGGCACGGTCGGGACCGGGTGCATCCTGGAGCTGTCCGCGGTGCACGGGCCCGAGGCCTACCCGTGGCTGAAGCCCGGCGACCAGGTGCGGCTGGAGGTGGATCGCCTCGGCGTCATCAGCAGCACCATCCGGCCGTCTGCCCCCGTGATACCGCTGCGTCCTTGACGGCATTGACGGCCTGCTGACCACGCTACGTGCTGACTGGCTGCATAATGACGGTCATGAGATTGTCTGCTCGTGCCGACTACGCCCTGCGCGCCTCGATCGAGATCGCCTCTATCGGCGAAGGTCATGTCACAGCAGACCAGGTCGCACGTACGCAGCAGATCCCGGTCAAGTTCCTGGAGACCATCCTCACCCAGCTGCGGCGGGCCGGCCTGGTCCGCAGCCAGCGAGGGCCGGATGGTGGTTTCTGGCTGGCCCGGCCCGCGGACGAGATCTCTCTGGCCGACATCATCAGGGCCATCGACGGCCAGCTGCTGGGGGTGCGCGGCGAGCGCCCGGAGAACGTCGGGTACATCGGCGCCGCCGAGCCACTGCAGCGGGTGTGGATTGCCCTGCGGGCCAGCGAGCGCGCCATCCTCGAATCGGTGACGCTTGGCCAGATCGTTTCCGGCGAACTGCCGGAGCAGGTCAACGAACTGGTCGGGGATCCCAGAGCCTGGGCGTAGTCGTCAGCGGCTGAGCCCTATACCGGGACCATGTCGGTGACGTCGCCGGGGCGGCGGGCCGACCCGTCGAACGCGGCGTCGCGGGTGACCAGCGCGGGCTCTGTCTGCCGCACGTCGTGGCGGGTCGGGCGCAGCCGCACGCCGCCGAGCACCGAGTCCTGCGACGTCTCCAGTACCGGGCCCACCCGGGCACCCAGCGCGGCCTCCCGGTCGCGATGCAGCCCTGGCTCCCGGGGCCCACTCAGCACCGGGTTGCTCTGCAGCTCAGCCAGGGCGAAGTTGTCAGAGACTTCCCTCAGCACGTGGGACAGCGGCGTGTCGAGCGCCGTGCAGATCGCGGACAGCAGCTCGGATGAGGCCTCCTTCTGCCCGCGCTCGACCTCGGACAGGTAACCGAGCGAGACCCGGGCGGACGCAGACACCTCGCGGAGGGTGCGACCCTGCCGCAGGCGAAGCCGCCGCAGCACGTCACCGAGCAAGTGACGAAGCAGGACCATCGTCGCACTCCCTTCCGCGGCCGTTCTGCTTATGACTCCACCGTACCTGGCATCACGGACAGTCTGCGAGATGAATTCGCCGCGTGTTCGCTTCTGACGTAACGCTGTAATCGTTCGCTCTCTTCCCGGGCGGGACAGGTCATGCCCCCTGCGCCTCCAGCATTCCCTGCAGCAGCAACAGCGACTGCTGCACGGCCTGGTCCCGGATCGACCGCCGGCCGCCGGCCAGGGACAGTCCCCGTTGCACCGTGCTGAGCTGCCCGGACGCCGCGATATACACAGTGCCCACCGGCTGCCCGTCGGCCGGATCCGGCCCGGCGACCCCGGTGGTCGCGACCCCGAACGTGGCGTCCAGCCGCTTGCGCACGCCCTCGGCCATCGCGCTGGCCACGTCTGCGCGCACCGCCCCGTAATGCTCGAGCAGGGACAGGGGGACGCCCAGCAGGGCGGACTTGAGGTCGGTGGCGTACGCCACGATGCCGCCGCGGAAGACGACGGACGCGCCGGGGACCTCGACCAGCGCGGCGGCGAGCAGCCCGCCGGTCAGCGACTCGGCCACCGCGACGGTCTGGCCCCGCTCGGTCAGCAGCGTCACGATCAGCTCCGCCAGCGGCTCCGGTGCCGGGCTGGTCACGGCTTGTTCCGCCACGCGCTGGCCACGTAGTCGACCCCGGTTACCAGCGTGACCACCACGGCGGCCGCCATGACCAGCGGGCGGGCCACGCCGAACGGCACGGGCAGGATGTACAGGCTGATCGCGATGACCTGCAGCAGGGTCTTGAGCTTGCCGCCCCGGCTCGCTGCGATCACGTTGTGCCGGATGACGATGATCCGCAAGGCGGTGACGCCCAGCTCCCGCACCAGGATCACGCCCGTCACCCACCAGGACAGCTCCCCCATGGCGGACAAGGTGATGAGCGCCGAGCCGGTCAGGGCCTTATCGGCTACCGGATCCGCGATCTTGCCGAAGTCGGTGATCAGGCCCCGCTGCCGGGCCAGCCGGCCGTCCAGCAGGTCGGTGGCCGAGGCCACGATGAACAGCCCGAACGCGACCACCCGCCCGGCGGTCCCCCCCATGGCCAGGAAGACGACGAAGAACGGAACCATCACCAGGCGCAGCAGGGTCAGCTCGTTGGCCACGTTGACCAGGCCCGGGCGCGGGGCGGCCGGACCCGAGGCCGCGCTGGCGGGGACGGGCGGAACGGGCAGGCCTGAGGCCGCGGGGCCGGAGGCCGCGGGATCGTGCGGGAGGTCTGGTGAACCGCTCAACGCGGCACCGGGGAAACGGTCTCGACGAGGTCCCCCCGCAGGTCTACCCCCTCAGCCGCGGCAAACTTGGCCCGCACCAGGTCCCCGGCGCGGGCGTCGGCGCATCCCCGGACGATCGTGATCCCGTCTACTTCCGGCGCCTGATGCTCGGCCCGGCCCTCGTAGCGGCCGGGGCCGAGCCGACGTTCGAGCAGCACATCGCTGATCTCGCCTACGCGGTCCGCGGAGCGCTGCGCCATCAGCTCGTCGGCCAGCGATGCGACCTCTTCCACCCGCCGGGCGATCTCGGCCGGGTCGACCTGGCCGGGCAGCGACGCGGCCTCCGTGCCGTCCTCGTCGGAATAGCCGAAGACCCCGATGGCATCCAGCCGGGCGTCGTCGAGGAATCCTTGCAGCGTCTCCAGGTCAGCCTCGGTCTCGCCGGGGAACCCGACGATGAAGTTGGACCTGATCCCGGCGGCGGGGCAGGCCTTCCTGATCCGGTCGACCAGGTCGCAGAACCGCTCCGCGTCACCGAACCGCCGCATCGCACGCAGCACCGGGCCGCTGGCGTGCTGGAACGACAGATCGAAGTACGGGGCCACCCCGGGGGTGGACGCGAGCACGTCGATGAGCCCGGGGCGCAGCTCGGCGGGCTGCAGGTAGCTCACCCGGACCACGGCGATGCCATCCACCGCGGCCAGCGCGGGCAGCAGTTCCTCGAGCAGCCGCAGGTTGCCCAGGTCCTTGCCGTAGGAGGTGGAGTTCTCGCTGACCAGCATCAGCTCCCGGACGCCCTGGCCGGCCAGCCACCGGGCCTCGGCCAGCAGGCCGGCCACCGGCCTGGACAGGAACGCGCCGCGGAACGAGGGGATCGCGCAGAAGCTGCACCTGCGGTCGCAGCCAGAAGCGATCTTGAGAGGGGCGGTCACTCCCCGGTCCAGCCGTCGGCGCGGCACGCGGGGCCCGGACGCCGGGGCCAGCCCGGGCGGCAGGTCCGGGATATCGTTCTGCCACATCTCGGCGGGCGCCGGTCCCGGCGGCAGGCCAGCCGCCACCGGGCCGGGGACACCGTCCGGCGTGGCGCCCGGCCGGTCGGCTGGGGCGATCGGCAGCAGCCGGCGGCGGTCACGCGGCGTATGCGCCGCCCAGCGGTCTCCGGCGGCCACCGCGTCCAGCCGGGCCGCGATGTCCGGGTAGTCGTCGAAGCTGACGACCTGCGCCTCGGGCAGCGCCTCGGCGAGCTGGGCGCCGTAACGCTCGGCCAGGCAGCCCGCGGCCACCACCTTGGCCCCCGAAGACGCGGCATCGAGCAGCTCGTCGATGGACTCCTGCTTGGCCGCCTGGATGAAGCCGCAGGTGTTGACCACGACCACGTCTGCCTCGGGCTGGTCGGTCAGTGCCCAGCCCGCCGTCTCGAGCCGCGCGGCCAGCTCCTCGGAATCCACCTCGTTGCGCGCGCAGCCCAGGGTCACCAGGCGGACCGTCCGGTCCGCTACGGGAGGGGTCACCTTGTTCTGCGGCACACCGGAAGACTACGGTACGTGCCCCCCCGGATCGGCACGCGGCCACGCGCGCAGCACCGGGCCGCGGCCTGTCAGCCGGACAAATGCTTACTTGGATGGAAGCTCAGCGTGACCGGGTTGCCCACGGTACCCGGTCGGCCACGGTTCTGCCCGTTCACGGTGAGCACGACCGCGCCGGGGTTGCCCAGCTGCATGTTCACCGCGTGCTTGAACCTCCAGGTCCTCCTGTTGCCGGGCAGCAGCGTGGCCTGGGTCAGGTATGCGCCGTTCGGGCGGGTGAACTCGACCCAGCACGGCTGGGCCATCACCACCAGCTTGATGACCAGGCGCTTGCTGGAATGGGAAGTCGATGGGGTGGGGGGCGAGCTGTGCGACGAGGCCGGCGAGCTGTGATGGCCGGCGGGGTGCTGTTGATGCTGCCCTGCCGCGGCCGGGTGCTTGGTGCCCGCGTGAGAGGACACCGCGTGGTAGACCACGTAGCCGACGATCACGGCCAGGGCGAGCACCATGGCCACGCTCCAGTTGAACCTGCGCCGTGGTTCCTTCAGCTTGATCGGCGTGGACGGCTCGAAAACCTCGGCGGCCCTGATCGAGTGCGGCGCGCTGTGCGCGGCGTCGTACTCCGCGATGAGCGCATCCGGGTCCAGGCCGACCACCTTCGCGATGCTCCTGATGTGCCCGCGCGCGTAAAAGTCGCCGCCGCAGGCGGAGAAATCGCCGCGCTCGATGCCGCGGATGATCGTCTCTCTGATGCGGGTCTGCTGGCTGACCTGCGTAACGGTGAGACCCGCCTGGCGTCGCGCTTCCGCCAGCGTGTCACCGATGCTCACGCCGCGCCTCCACTGCTTCGGTCGGAACGTGCAATCCCACGCGGCGCCGACGGCCGCCGGGCGCGTGCGTCCCGAGCGGGGGGACAGTTACCAAGTGTAGACACGCGGACACAGCCGCGAGAACGGTGACGCCCCATTGGCGCACGATTTCGCCGCCGTGCGCGGACCGCCTGCCCTCCGTGACGCCGCAACCGGGTCGGCACCGACCCTACTCGCCGCGCAGCGGCCGGAGCACCTCTTCCATGTCTTCCGGCCTGATCAGCACGTCCCTGGCCTTGGAGCCCTCGCTGGGCCCGACGATGCCGCGACTCTCCAGCAGATCCATCAGCCGTCCGGCCTTGGCGAAGCCCACCCTGAGCTTGCGTTGCAGCATCGAGGTGGAGCCGAACTGGGTGGTGATGATCAGCTCGGCCGCCTGGACGAGCAGCTCCCTGTCGTCGCCGATCTCCGCGTCGATCTCCCGCTGCCGGCCCTCGGCCACCATGACGTCTTCCCGGTAGGCGGGCTCGGCCTGCTTCCTGCAGTGCGCGACGACCTCGCGGATCTCCTTCTCGGTGACGAACGCATTCTGCAGCCGGATCGGCTTGCTCGCCCCCATGGGCAGGAACAGCGAATCGCCCTGGCCGATCAGCTTCTCCGCCCCCGGCTGGTCCATGATGACCCGGCTGTCGGTCACGCTGGAGGTCTCGAACGCCAGCCTGGACGGCACGTTGGCCTTGATCAGCCCGGTTACCACGTCCACGCTCGGTCGCTGGGTGGCCAGCACCAGGTGGATCCCGGCTGCCCGGGCCAGCTGGGTGATCCGGACGATCGCGTCCTCCACGTCCCGCGGGGCGATCATCATCAGGTCGGACAGTTCGTCCACGATCACCAGCAGGTACGGGTAGGGCAGGTACTCTCGCTCGCTGCCCGGCGCCGCGGTGAGCTTGCCCGACCGCACCGCCTGGTTGAAGTCGTCCACGTGCCGGAACCCGGACGCGGCCAGGTCGTCGTAGCGCCGCTCCATCTCGCCGACCACCCAGCTCAGCGCCTCCGCCGCCTTCTTCGGGCTGGTGATGATCGGCGTGATCAGGTGCGGGACACCCTGGTAATGCGCCAGCTCCACCCGCTTCGGGTCGATGAGGATCATCCGCACCTCATCCGGCGTAGCCCGGAGCAGTATCGAGGTGATCAGCCCGTTCACGCACGTGCTTTTCCCGCTACCGGTAGCCCCGGCTATCAAAATATGAGGCATCTTCGCGAGGTTGGCCACGACGGTGTGGCCTTCGACGTCCTTGCCCAGGCCGACCACCATCGGGTGATGATCGGACACCGCGACCGGCGAGCGGAGCACGTCGCCGAGGCTGACGATCTCGCGGTCGGTGTTGGGGATCTCCACCCCGATCGCGGACTTGCCCGGGATCGGCGACAGGATCCGCACGTCCGCGCTCTTCACCGCGTACGCGATGTTCCGCGACAGGGCGGTGACCCGCTCCACCTTGACCGCCTGGCCGAGCTCGATCTCGTACCGGGTGACCGTCGGTCCCCGGGTGAACCCGGTGACCTCGGCATCCACCTCGAACTGCTCGAGCACGCCGGTCAGCGCCTCCATCATGAGATCGTTGGCGCGGGTCCGGGCCTTCGGCGCCGATCCGGGCCGCAGAAGGGCTGCGGGCGGCAGTGTGTAGCTGGCGTCGGTGGCTCCGGCCAGCATCAGCTGCTCGGGCTTGCGCAGCAGCCCGTCGTGGCCGTCGGGGGCTGCCTCGCCGCCCTTCCCGCCGGAGGCCGCTTCGGCCCGCGGCCCGAAGCCGATCGCCTGCAGCAGCTCCTCGTCGATGCCGCCGGTCGTGCCGCCCAGCGGGGCCTCCTGACCCGCCGCGCCGTCCGCGGGGCCCGGCTTGGCCCGGCCGCCCCGCTCGGCCAGCAGCGGCGAGTCGTAGGGCCGTTCACGGTCGCCGGCCTCGATGGCCTGCTGCCGGCGGCCGAGCCGACCGCGACCGAGGGGGCCGCCCCGTGCCCGTTCGGGATCATCGGTCTTCTCCCCGGCCGCCGTGCCGCCGTCGGCATCGGTGCGGCGGCCGAGGGCCCGGGCCAGGACGGCGGGGACGGTATGCAGGGGCGTCGCCGTGATCACCAGCACACCGAAGCCGACGACGAGCGCGAGCAGCGCCGCGGCGACCGCGGGCGTCAGCGCGGTCACCAGCGGCGCCGAGGCGGCGAACCCGATCAGCCCGCCCGCGTCCCGCATCGCCGTCGCGCCGCCGGCCGGCCGCGGGGTTCCGTTCGCGATGTGCACCAGGCCGGTCACGCCGATGATCAGCGCCAGCGAGCCGATCACGAGCCGGCCGGTCTCCCCGTTGCGTTCGGGATGGCGCAGGAACCGCCAGCCCAGCAGGGCTAGCAGCACCGGGACGAGCCAGGCGAGCGCGCCGAACCCGCCCCGCACCACCGCGGTCATGACCCGGCCGACCGCGTTGTCCATGTGCCACCAGGTGGTGGCGGCCACGACGATGGCGGCGCCGATCGCGGCCAGCCCGATTCCGTCTCTGCGATGCGCGGGCTCCAGGTCACGGGCGCTGCGGCCGATCCCCCGGACCACGGCGCCGACCCCGTGCGCCAGCAGCATCCACACCCCGGCGACGGCGCCCGCCACCCAGCCCAGCAGGATGGCCACTGGGTTGGCCGACAGCGACGGGCCCGGCCTGCGCGGGCTGGACGGCCGGCGTCCGCGCCCTGTGCTGCGGTACTTGCGTGTCTTCTTGGCGCGCGCCTTGCGGCTGGTCTTCCTGGAAGTCCGGCCGCGGGGCGCCGGCTCGGCCCGGCCGCCCCGGGAGCGGGCGGCGGTCTGCGTGCCCTTGGGCGCACGAGTGGCCATGATGCCCACGCTAGCGAGCATTTCGCCCTGGCCGAAGCACGCGGCAGGCGTGTCGCCTCGGCCCTCGGCGAAACCGGGGGACAGCGCGGATTACCCTGGCAGGCAGCGACCCAGGGAGGCGGCGTGCGGATCGCGGTCGTGGGCGGCGGCCCGGGGGGGTTGTACTTCGCCGCCCTCACCCGGCAGCTCGGCCCCGGCCACGAGATAACCGTCTGGGAGCGGAACGCCCCCGACGACACGTTCGGCTTCGGCGTCGTGTTCTCCGACGAGACGCTGGGCGGCATCGAGCACGCCGACCCCGGCATCTACCGGGCGATGGAACGCGAGTTCGCCCGCTGGGACGACATCGACGTGCATTTCCAGGGCGAGACGATCACCAGCGGGGGGCACGGCTTCGCCGCGATGAGCCGCCGCCGGCTGCTGGCGATCCTGCAGCAGCGCTGCGCCGATCTCGGCGTGCGGCTGCACTTCCGCGCCGAGGCGCCGGACGTGGCCCGGCTGGCCGCCGGCTACGACCTGGTGATCGCGGCCGACGGCGCCAACTCGGCGGTTAGGGCGCAGTTCGCTGACACGTTCCGCCCGGACCTCGAGATCCGGCACTGCAAGTACATGTGGCTCGGCACGGACCTGGTCTTCGACGCCTTCAAGTTCTACATCGAGCAGACGCCGCACGGAGTGATGCAGATCCACGGCTATCCCTACGACGCCACCGGCAGCACGTTCATCGTCGAGATGCACGACGCGGTCTGGCGGGCCGCTGGGTTCGCAGAGCTGGCCCCGGCGGTCCTGCCGCCGGGTGCCTCCGACGACGCGTCGATCGCGCGGATCCGGGAGATGTTCGCGCCGATCCTGGGCGGCCACGCGGTGCACGCCAACAACTCCAAATGGATCAGCTTCGGCACGCTGCGCTGCCAGAGCTGGCGGCACGACAACGTGGTCCTGCTCGGCGACGCCGCGCACACGGCGCACTTCTCCATCGGCTCCGGCACGAAGCTGGCCATGGAGGATGCGCTGGCGCTGGCCGCCTGCCTGCACGAGCAGCCGTCGGTCGACGACGCGCTGACCGCCTACGAGGCCGAGCGGCGGCCGGTGGTCGCGTCCGTGCAGCGGGCCGCGCAGGCCAGCCTGGAGTGGTTCGAGAACCTGGGGCAGTACGTGCACCAGGAACCCGAGCAGTTCGCGTTCAACATCATCACGCGTAGCCGCCGGGTGACCTACGGGAACCTGCAGCTGCGGGATCCGGAGTTCGTGGCCCGGATGGACGCCTGGTTCGCCGGCCATGAGAAGCGGCGCGGCATGGCCCCGGGCGACGTGCGGCCGCCGATGTTCCAGCCGCTGCGGCTGCGCGGCCTGGAGCTGGCCAACCGGGTCGTGGTCTCGGCCATGGACATGTACTCGGCTGCCGACGGCCTGCCGTCGGACTTCCACCTGGTGCACCTGGGCGGCAAGGCGCTGGGCGGGGCCGGGCTGGTCATGACCGAGATGGTGTGCGTGTCCCCGGAGGGGAGGATCTCGCCCGGGTGCACCGGGCTGTACACGGCCGAACAGGAGGCGGCCTGGCGGCGGATCGTGTCGTTCGTGCACGGCTCGTCGGCGGCCAGGATCGGGCTTCAGCTCGGGCACTCGGGCCGAAAGGGATCGACGAAGCTGATGTGGGAGGGGATCGACCAGCCGCTGGAGTCGGGCAACTGGCCGGTGTGCGGGCCCTCGCCGCTGCCGTACCTGCCCGGCGTGAGCCAGGTGCCGGCGGAGCTGTCGGCGGCCGGCATGGCGTCGATCCGGGAGCAGTTCGTGGCCGCCACCAAGGCGGCTGATCGCTGCGGCTTCGACCTGGTCGAGCTGCACTGCGCGCACGGGTACCTGCTGTCGTCGTTCATCTCCCCGCTCACCAACCAGCGGACCGACGAGTACGGCGGGTCACTGGCCGGGCGGCTGCGCTTCCCGCTCGAGGTGTTCGCCGCGATGCGCGCGGTGTGGCCGGACGGCAAGCCGATGACCGTGCGGATCTCGGCCACCGACTGGTACGAGGGCGGCATCACCGCCGCGGACGCGGTGCAGATCGCGCGCGCTTTCGGGGCGGCGGGCGCGGACGCCCTCGACGTGTCCACCGGCCAGGTGACGCCGGATGAGCAGCCGGCCTTCGGCCGCTCCTACCAGGCGCCGTACGCCGACGCGATCCGCAACCAGGCGGGCATCGCCACCGTCGCGGTCGGCGTGATCTCGTCGTTCGACGACGTGAACTCGCTAATCCTGGCAGGCCGGGCCGACCTATGCGCGATCGGCCGCGCTCACCTCTACGACCCGAACTGGACGCTGCACGCCGCCGCCGAGCAGGGCTACAACGGCCCCGCGGTGACCTGGCCGCAGCCGTGGGCCGCAGGCAGCCGCCGGCCGCAGGCCGGCCGGACAGACGGCCCCCGCCCCCGCCTCCAGCTGATCACCGAAGGCGAGCCTGTAACCAGGCACCACCGCTGGCGCCCGCCCGCGCCCACCCCGCCTCCCGCCACGAGCCCGCCATGAGCGGCGCGGCCCTCCGTAGCAACTTTGCACACGTTCTGACCAAGATCTGTCCGGTTTGTGGCGGTTCTTGTGGTCGTACCGTGTGCAAAGTCAAGATGATCATTGACGATGGTGGGCGGCGTTGTGGGGGTTGAGCGGGTGAATCCTGGGGGGCTGGCGCGGGCGTCGGGGTTCTCGCATGCGGTGGTGGCCACGGGGGGGCGGGTCGTGTTCCTGGCCGGGCAGACGGCAACTGGGGCGGACGGGCGGATCGAGGGCGAGACGGTGGCCGTGCAGTTCGAGCGGGCGCTGGCCAACCTGCTGCTCGCGCTGCGCGCGGCCGGCGGGGCGCCCGAGCACCTGGCCAGCCTGACCATCTACGCCGTCGATCTCGCGGACTACCGGGCCCACGCGCGCGAGATCGGCGCGGTCTGGCGGCGGCTGGCCGGGCCGCAGTACCCGGCGGTGGCCGCCGTGGGTGTCAGCAGGCTGTGGGATGCCGAGGCGCTAGTGGAAGTGCAGGGGTATGCGATGCTGCCCTGACCCGCCCGAGCGGGGCGGCGGGTCGGCGGGGAATGGCCAGCGGTTAAGACGTAGCATCAGGACTGCCATAACACGCCTAACGCTTCCTACTGACAGATCGGGCCGCCGCGACGCGTGACCGTGCGGCTACTCCTCGTCCTCAGTGAAGGCGCAGAACTCGTTGCCCTCGGGGTCGGCCAGCACGTGCCAGCGGGCCTGCTCGTTCGGCCGCGCGAGCACGGTCGCGCCCGCGTCGATGAGCGGCTGCAGGGCCGGCACGCTGACGTCCCAGTGGATGCGGTTCTTCGCCGTCTTGGGCTCGGGCACCGAGTCGAAGTCCATGGTCAGGATGGGCATGCCGGGCACGTTCTCCAGTGTGGAGAACCCGCGCGGGCTGTGCGCCACGGACGCGCCGTACACCGCACCCCACCATTCGGCCTGCGCGGCCGGGTCGGCGCTGTCCACCACCAAGCCGTGCAGCCGCTCGGCGGGCAGGTCGTCGCGCAGGAACGCGCAGTACTCGCCGCCCTCCGGGTCGGCCATCACCGTCCACGTCCGGTCGTCACCCGCGGGCCGGACCACGGTGGAGCCCAGGGTCTCCAGATCGGCGAGGCGCCGCGCGTAGATGTCGAGGTGCACCCGGTGCTTGACCGTCTTCGGCTCCGGCACCCGGCTGATCCAGATGGTGTGCCGGCCGGTCGGCCCGCTAAGCCTGCCGTCGCCGTCTCCGTCCGGCTCCCAGGACCGGCCCAGCACCTCCGCCCAGAACTCGCCGAGCCGGGCCGGGCCGGTCGCGTCCATGCACAGATCCTTGAAGCGCGCGAGAGCCATGACCTGGGACCCTACCGTCACCCGGCGGTCCAGGTGATCGCGGCCGGTCAGAGGCGGCGGTACATGACATGCAGGCCGACGTAACCGTGCACCGGGTGCAGGAAGCCCTCGGGCACGGTGGCGAGGATCTGGAATCCGAGGGACTGCCAGAGCCGGACCGCCGGGGTGTTGCACTCCACCACCGCGTTGAACACCATGGCCCGATAGCCGTCCGCGCGGGCCTGGGCCAGCACGTGCTGAGCCAGCGCGCGGCCGGCGCCGCGGCCCTGGTGGGCAGGATCGACCATGAAGCCCGCGCTGGCGATGTGCGAGCCCGGACCGCCGTGGTTCGGCCCGCTCTCGGCGGTGCCGAGCACGGTGCGGTCGTCGTCGACGGCGACCACCGCCCGCGCCGGCCATCCGCGCAGCCAGTACCCGCGGGCGTCCTCCTCCTTGATGTCGCGGTCCCAGGAGAACGTCTCGCCGTCCGCTGCGATGCGGTGCATGAAAGCCCAGATGGCAGGCCAGTCGCCGGGGACCGCGTCCCTGATCAGCATGGGCCGCGAGCCTAGCCAGCGCTCGGCCCGGGGGCAACCGAGTTCCCGTCCGCGCCCGCCGGCCCGCGGTCGCGGCGGGCCGGGAGAGCATGACGGGGCAGGCGATCGCGCTATCCCTGGGGAATACTGGGACAGTCCCGCCGGTGACCGGTAGGCCCGGTCATGGCAGGCGGGCGAGGAGGCTCAGGCCATGCAGCTCTCGCCGTCCGCGCACGCCGACACGTTCTGCCGGGACAGTCTCCCGCCGCCCGGGCAGTGGCCGGACTTCTCCTTCTCGCTGCCCGAGCTGCGTTACCCGGAGCGGGTCAACTGCGCCGAGGAGCTGCTGGACACGACGATCAAGCGGCACGGCGCGGACCGGCCCTGCGTGCTGTCGCCCTCGGGCGACTGGACCTACGGCGACGTGCTCACCGTGGCCAGCCAGGTGGCGCGCGTGCTGACCGAGGACTACGGCATCGTGCCTGGTAACCGGGTGCTGCTGCGCGGGCCGAACAACCCGTGGCTGGTGGCCTGCTGGCTGGGCGTGATCAAGGCCGGAGCGGTCACGGTCTCCACCATGCCGCTGCTGCGGGCCACCGAGCTCGCGACCATCGGCGAGATCGCCAAGCCGACGCTGGCCCTGTGCGACCACCGCTTCACCTGGGATCTCACCACGGGCCTGCCCGACCTGCCCGTCGTGCCGTACGGCGGCGACCAGCCCGGTGACCTGACCAGCCTGGCCGGCCAGAAGCCGGGCGACTTCGCCTCCGTGGCGACGGCCGCCGACGACGTGGCCATGATCGCGTTCACCTCCGGGACGACCGGCAGGCCCAAGGCGACCATGCACTTCCACCGCGACGTGCTGGCCATCGGCGACACGTTCTCCGCGCGCCTGCTGCGGCCTACCCCCGACGACGTCTTCACCGGCACGCCGCCGCTCGCGTTCACCTACGGGCTCGGCGGACTGCTGGTGTTCCCGCTGCGGGCCGGCGCCTCCACCCTGCTGCTGGAGAAGGCGGCACCGGAGGAACTGGCCGCCCAGATCGCCGAGCGCGGCGTCACGGCGTGCAGCACCGCGCCCACCGGTTACCGCGCGATGATCGCCTCGGGCTGCGCGGAGCAGTTGCGCGGCCTGCGCCTGGCGGTCTCGGCCGGAGAGCACTTGCCCGCCAGCACCTGGCAGGCCTTCTACGAAGCGACCCGGGTGCCGATCATCGACGGGATCGGCAGCACCGAGATGCTGCACATCTTCATCTCGGCGGCCGGTCACGACATCGTGCCCGGTGCCACGGGCAAGGCGGTGCCCGGATACGAGGCCGCGATCCTGGACGACGAAGGCAAGCCGGTGCCCGACGGGACCATCGGCAGGCTCGCGGTCAAGGGACCCACCGGCTGCCGGTACCTCGCCGACGACCGGCAGCGCAGCTACGTCCGGGATGGCTGGAATCTCACCGGCGACAGCTACCTCCGCGACGCCGACGGCTACTTCTGGTATCAGGCCCGGGTGGACGACATCATCATCTCGGCCGGCTACAACATCGCGGGGCCGGAGATCGAGGAAGCGCTGCTGCTGCACCCGGACGTGGCCGAGTGCGGGGTGGTCGGGGTGCCGGACGAAACCCGGGGCCAGATCGTCAAGGCGTACGTGGTGCTGCGCAGCGGCGCCGAGGGCACCGACGCGATGGCGGCGCGGCTGCAGGAGTTCGTCAAACAGCAGATCGCGCCCTACAAGTACCCGCGCGCCGTCGCCTTCCTGCCCGCCCTGCCGCGGACCACGACGGGCAAGCTGCAGCGGTTCAGGCTGCGCGAGGCCGAGGCACCCGGTAACCCCGGCCCGCTCGCGGGCTAGCGACGCCATCTAGGCATGTCTCGTGCTCGATGACGTTCTCCCCTACCTGGCGTGTCCCTACTGCGGCGCCGGGCTGACCCGCACCGGCTCCGCGCTGCACTGCGCCCGCGGGCACGCGTTCAACGTCGCGCGCCAGGGCTATGCCAGCCTGCTGCCCAAGAAGGCGCACGGCGAGGGCGGGGACACCGCCGCGATGGTCCAGGCCCGCGCCGACTTCCTGGCTGCGGGGCACTTCGCGGACCTGGCGGCCGAGGTGGCCGACACCGCGGCCGAGGCGCTCGGCGCCGCCGCGGCTGACGGGGCCGGGGCCGGGTGCGTGGTGGAGTCGGGCGCGGGGACCGGCTATTACCTGGCCCGGGTGCTCGACGCGGTTCCCGGCCGGGCCGGCATAGCGCTGGACCGATCCCGGTACGCACTGCGCCGGGCGGCCCGGGCGCACGAGCGGATCGGCGCCGTGGCCTGCGACGTGTGGCGCAGGCTGCCGGTGACCGCCACCGCGGCCGTGCTGGCGCTGGACATCTTCGCGCCGCGCAACGGCGCCGAGCTGCGGCGGATACTCCATCCGGCCGGCCGGCTGGTCGTGGTCACCCCGGACGATGACCACCTGCGCGAGCTGGCCGGAGCGCTCGGCCTGCTGAGCGTCGATGAGCGCAAGCAGGAGCGGCTAGCCGAGAAGCTGGGCCCGTACTTCGACCTGACCAGCCGGCGCGAGTACCGAGCCGGGCTCGAGCTCGGTCAGGCTGACATCCTGGCCGCCGCCCAGATGGGACCGGCCGCCTGGCACGCCGGCGAGACCGACCTGGCCGCCCGGGTGCGAACCCTGCCCGAGCAGATGACGGCCACGGTGTCGGTGCGCGTGTCGGTCTTCCGGCCCTCCGCCTGACCCGGGCGGCCTGACCCAGGCGCCCTGACGCGGGCGCCCTGACGAGGACGGCCTGACGTGGCGGCCCGAGCCGCGCGGACGGGCCCAGCCGGGGCGGATCAGACCGAGGCGGGCGAGCGCGGGCTGGGCCCGGCGGGCGACTCCTCGGCCACGAACCCCCACACCCACTTGCGGTACGACCAGAACCGGAACAGCGTGGCCAGCCCGATCCCGATGAGGAACGCCACGTTGAGCAGGTACTTGTCGGTCACGCCGAAACCGTTCTTGGCGATCCACACGCACGCGTACTGGATCAGGGCACCCACGCCGTTCAGCACGAAGAAGATGACGGTCTCCCGGCCGGTGCCGAGACCAGACCGGTGCCGGAACGTCCAGTACTTGTTCCCCGCGAACGTGACGACCGCGGCCGTGCCGGTAGCCAGCACGTTGGACGTGAACAGGCCGAATCCCGCGGTGAAATGCAGCAGGTTGAAGCCGACCTCGGTGACCACGAAGCCGACCGCGCCGACCACGCCGAACTTAGCCAGCTCGTGGACAAGATGCCTGACCCGCTCGAAGAGACCGCGCACGAAGGTCACAGCGCTGAGATCCTTTCCGTGCCGCGAGCAGCCGCCCCGGACGCCAGATGCGACAGTACCGCCGCTGGCTGGCCGCCCCGACCACGAGACCCGGCCGGGCCGCAGACGCTAGACCTCGACCAGGACAGGGATGATCATCGGACGGCGCCGGTAGTTCTCGTTCACCCAGCGGCCGACCACCCGCCGCACCAGCTGGCTGAGCTGGTGCGCATCGTTGATCCCCTCGGTGGCCGCGAAGGCGAGCGCCTCCTCGATCCGCGGCCGCACCTCGCCGAACGCCGCGTCGTCGATGCCTGAACCGCGGGCGTGGATCTCGGGACCCGCCACGAGCTTGCCGCTGGTCGAGTCGACCACGATGACCACCGAGACGAACCCCTCCTCGCCCAGGATCCGCCGGTCTTTCAGCGAAGCCTCGGTCACCTCCCCCACCGACAGCCCGTCCACGAACACGTACCCGCACGGTACGGAGCCGGCGATGGAAGCCTGCCCGTCCACCAGGTCAACCACGACCCCGTCCTCGGCGATGACGATGTTGCCGTCCGGTACCCCGGTGAGCGAGGCGAGCCGCGCGTGCGCGCGCATGTGCCGCCACTCGCCGTGCACCGGCATGAAGTTGCCTGGTCGGGTCAGGTTCAGGACGTACAGCAGCTCGCCGGCGGCGGCATGGCCGGACACGTGCACCAGCGCGTTCCCCTTGTGCACCACGCGCGCACCCAGCCGGGTCAGCCCGTTGATCACCCGGTACACCGCCGTCTCGTTGCCCGGGATCAGCGATGAGGCCAGGATCACCGTGTCGCCTTCGGCCACCCGGATCGGGTGGTCGCGGCCGGCCATCCGGGACAGCGCCGACATCGGCTCGCCCTGCGACCCGGTGGACACCAGCACCACGCGGTCCGGCGGCAGCTGCTCGGCCTCCCGCAGGTCCACCACGAGGCCGCCGGGCACCTGGAGGTACCCCAGGTCGCGGGCGACGCCCATGGTCCGCACCATGGAACGGCCGACGAACGCCACCTTGCGCCCGTGCGCCTGCGCCGTGTCGAGCACCTGCTGCACCCGGTGCACGTGGCTGGAGAAGCAGGCCACGATGACCCGCTGCCGCGCGGCGTCGAACACTTCGCTGAGCACGGGCGCGATATCCCGTTCCGCGGTCACGATGCCCGGCACCTCGGCGTTGGTCGAGTCCGACATCAGCAGGTCAACGCCCTCGCCGCCGAGCCGGGCGAACCCGCCCAGGTCGGTGAGCCTGCCGTCGAGCGGCAGTTGGTCCATCTTGAAGTCGCCGGTGTGCAGCACCAGGCCGGCGTCGGTGCGGATGGCCACCGCGAGCGCGTCGGGTATCGAGTGATTGACCGAGAAAAATTCACAGTCGAAGGGACCGAACGGCTGCCGGGTGCCCTCACTCACTTCGATGGTGGCGGGTGTCAGCCGGTGCTCGGTCAGCTTGCTGCGGATCAGTCCCAGCGTCAGCCTCGAGCCGACCAGCGGGATGTCCGCCCGTTCCCGCAGCAGGTAGGGCACACCGCCGATGTGGTCCTCGTGCGCGTGCGTGAGCACGAGCGCCTCGACGTCGTCCAGCCGGTCTTCCAGGTAGCCGAAGTCCGGCAGGATCAGGTCCACGCCAGGCTGATCTGGCTCCGGGAAAAGTACCCCGCAATCGACGATCAGCAGCCGGCCGGCGTGCTCGAATACCGTCATGTTGCGGCCGATCTCGCCGAGGCCGCCGAGGCCGATGATCCGCAGGCCGCGTTCGGCGAGCGCGCGAGGGGGGCCGAGCTCGGGATGGGGGTGGCTCATGCTGGCAGCTTCACCCCGCCGGCCACCAAGTCGGTGCGCAACTGCTCGATCTGGGGCTCGGTCGCATCGATGAGCGGTGACCGGGTCACCCCGCCGGGCAGCCCGAGCAGCCGGAGCGCTGCCTTGGTCATGATGGCACCCTGGGTGCGAGTCATGATCCCGACGACCACGGGCAGCAGGTCCAGGTGGATCTGCCGGGCCTCGGTCACGCGCCCGGCGAGGTAGGCGTCGATCATCTCGTGCAGCCGGTCACCGGCGACGTGGCCGATGACGCTGACGAAGCCCGCCGCGCCCACCGACAGCCAGGGCAGGTTGAGGATGTCGTCCCCGCTGTAGAACACCAGGTCTGTGGCGGCCATCACCTCCGAGCCGGCGCGGAAATCGCCCTTGGCGTCCTTGACGGCGACGATCCGCGGGTGCTGGGCCAGCCGGACCATCGTCGTCGTGGCGATCGCCGTCCCGGTGCGGCCGGGGATGTCGTAGAGGATCACCGGCAGGCCGGTCGCGTCGGCGACGGCGGTGAAGTGCGCGACCAGGCCTTCCTGGGGCGGCTTGTTGTAGTACGGCGTGACAACGAGAAGCCCGTCCGCGCCAGCGCGTTCTGCCTGCTGAGCGAGTTCGCGGCTGTGCGCGGTGTCGTAGGTGCCGACCCCGGCAACGACCGCGGCCCTGTCCCCCACCGCTTCGACGACCGCGCGCAGCAGGCGGTCCTTTTCCTCGTCGCTGGTGGTCGGCGATTCCCCGGTAGTGCCGCTGATTATCAGGCCGTCGTTGCGCATCTCGTCGACCAGGTAGGTGGCGAGGCGGGCCGCCCCCTCGGCGTCAAGCGCGCCGTCAGCGGTAAAGGGCGTGATCATCGCGGTAAGCATCCGGCCGAACGGTGCTCCGGCCGCCTGGTTGGTCGTCATGTACCGCACGCTACCCGGCCGGTCGCCCGCTCGGGTAGCTGACGGGCCGGTGACCGCGGCGGCAGATCAGAACACCGGGATGATGTCTTCGGGGTCGATGTCATCGGCCACGTTGACGCCCTCGATGTCGAGCTCGGGGATCGCCGGGAACTCGATCCCCCACCGGGTCACGATCGCCCGCACCCGCGCCATCGCGACCCGCCAGTTCTCCGCCTGCTCCTCGTAGCCCAGCACGCCGAGCCCGGCCTCGCGGGCGTGGCTCATCAGCACGCGGTGGTTGGGCAGGAAGTAGGGCGGGATGTCCCAGAAGCCGGGCGGCGGCTCCCAGAGGATCATCGAGAGGAAGACGAATCCGGCCCGGAGCTGACGGGTGATCAGGGTTTTGGTGTCGTCGGTGAGCCCGGGCCACTCGTTCTCGAGGATCGTCATGCAGATCTGCAGGTGCCGCGACTCGTCCCGCCCGATCCGGCCGAACATGCCGGCGAACACCGGGTGGGTGGCGGCCGACGCCATCCCGCGGAACAGCGTGGACGCCGCCATCTCGCCCATCATGAAGCTCGTGAACAGGACGGCCAGCGAGTACTTGCCGACCGCCTTGTTGTAGCCGTTCCAGTAGCGGCCGCCGTTGTGGTACAGCCAGCTGATGTTGTTGTGCGCGGCCTTCTCCAGGTCGGTGCGCGGCTCCCAGTCGAGCGGGCCGCCCGGCCACAGCGCGGCGATCGTGCGCTGGCAGCACTCCTCGTGGTTCATCTCGTCCCTGGTGATCGAGAAGAAGCACTTGCGGACCGGATCCTCCTCGTGCTGCTCGAAGGCGTGGATCGTGGCCCGGGCGAAGACCGCGGGCCCGGAGGCGTCGAAGTTGGCCAGCACGGAGAACCAGTACATGATGCCCAGCCGCTGCTCGCGCGTGAAATCCTCGGCGCGCAGGTCATCCCAGGGCAGGTCGGCCGGGTTCCACGCCACCCGCTTGGACTTCTGGTAGATGTCAGCGAGCTTCTGCGTCTCGACCCGCCATTCCATCGGGTAGATGTTCGGCTGGATGATCGCCGGTGCCGGCCAGAACCCGCCCTCGGGGATGACCAGCCCTCCGGGCCCTGACGCTTCGGTGTCCTTATCGGTCACTGTGCCGCTCCGTCCTGGGTACGACGCTTCCCCGCCCGCACATGTGACAGCATACGGCAATTTATGCGGTACGCAGTTACACCGGTTCCGGTGACGCGCTGGGCACCAGAGGCGCTGGCCCCGCCGGGTCACACACCGAGGCCGCGGCCGATGATCTCCTTCATGATCTCGGTCGTGCCGCCGAAGATGGTCTGCGCCCGGCCGTCGGCATAGGCCCGCGCCACCGGGTATTCGCGCATGTAGCCGTAGCCGCCGTAGAGCTGGACGCACCGGTCGATGACCTTGTTGCACAGCTCGGTGTCCCACCACTTGAGCATGGAGGCTTCCTCGGTGCTCAGCCGGCCGGCGTTGTGCTCGGTGACGCAGCGGTCGGTGAAGGCACGGGCCACCGCGAGCTCGGTCGCCATCTCGGCCAGCACGAACCTGTTGTGCTGGAACTTGCCGATCGGGCGGCCGAACGCCTGCCGCTGCTTGCAGTACTCCAGGGTCTGTTCGAACGCCCCCTCCGCCCCGGCCAGGGCAGCGGTGCCGATGGCGACGCGCTCACGCGGGAGGTTCTGCATCAGCGCGATGAACCCTCCGCCCTCCTCGCCCAGCAGGTTGCCGGCCGGCACCCGGACGTCGCTGAAGAACAGCTCGGAGGTGTCCTGCGCGTGCATGCCGACCTTGTCCAGGTTGCGACCCCGCTCGAAGCCGTCCATCCCCCGCTCCACCACGAACAGGCTGATGCCGCGGTAACCGGCCTCCGGATCGGTCCGGGCCACCACGATGACCAGGTCGCACAGCTGCCCGTTGGAGATGAACGTCTTCTGCCCGTTCAGGATGTAGTGGTCGCCGTCGCGGACGGCCGTGGTGCGGATCCCCTGTAGGTCGCTGCCCGCCCCGGGCTCGCTCATGGCTATCGCCGTGATGATTTCGCCTGAGCAGTATCCGGGCAGCCAGCGCTCGCACTGCTCCGGCGTGCACAGCCGTTGCAGGTACGGCCCGATGATGTCGTTGTGCACGCCGAACCCGGGCCCGTGCATTCCGGTGCGGGCCAGCTCCTCACCCAGGATCAGGTAATACCGGTAGTCCTGCAGCCCGCCGCCGCCGTACTTCTCGTCGATCTCGATCCCGAGCAGGCCGGTCCGGCCGGCCGCGAGCCACACGTCCCTGGAGACCATGCCGTCTCGCTCCCACTGCTCGTGATGCGGCGCGATCTCCTTGGCGATGAACAAACGGACCAGGTCGCGGAACGCCGCATGCTCCTCGGTGAAGACGTCACGTTCCACTGCGAACCTCCGTCGACGGCGGGATGCGAGGCGAAGGTACCCCCGGATGTCGGCGACGGTAGCACCAGAGGCCGACGCCGGTCGACCGGGCTGCGGTGCGGGGCCTGACGGTCAGGCCGCGCTGGGCTCGGCCAGGTAGGCGTCCCACTGCGGGTCGCCGTCATGGCTCGCGCCGATCAGCCGCCAGTGCACGCCGCGGGGCACCGCGGGCACGCACCGAAGCGTCCAGCCCAGCTCCTCGATCAGCCGGTCGGCCTTGCGGTGATTGCACGTCCGGCAGGAGGCGACGCAGTTCTCCCAGGTGTGCCCGCCGCCTTTGCTGCGCGGCACGACATGGTCGACGGTTTCGGCGCGGCGGCCGCAATAGGCGCACAGGTAGTTGTCCCGGCGCATCAGTGCGGCCCGGGTCAGCGGAACGCGGTTGCGGTACGGCACCCGGACGTAACGGCGGAGCCGGATCACCGAGGGAGTGGCCAGGCTGATCGAAGCCGAGCAGAGCATCTTGCCGTCCAGGTCGTCGTGCACGATGTCGGCCTTCTCGCGCAGCACCAGGCACACGGCGCGGCGAAGGCCCACCGTAGTAAGCGGCTCATAGGTGACGTTGAGGAGCAGTACGCGCCGCACCGCCGTCTTACACCTCCCGCTATCGTCGCAGGCATGCCTGATCAGGGTACGCCCTGCACCTAGTGTGTCGGCTGGGACGGCGATCCGCCACCATAAAGTCCGCGTTGCGGGCGCCCGCGTGGCGCGAAGCAGTCCGGGCGCCGGGCGGAGCCGCCGGAATGCCAGCCGGGGATGCCCGGGCGACAGGCAGGAATACCCGGGTGACACGCGGGGATGCGCGGGATGGCGATGCACGTAACGGCCCTGTGCGTTGTCGGTCATAGGCCATCGACCGCCTGAACGAGCCGCCGCTAGGGTGCCTGCCATGGCCGAATTGCGCTACCCCTACGCCCCCAGGCTCGAAGTCGCCGACCAGATCTTCGGCCATGTGGTGCTGGATCCGTACCGCTGGCTCGAAGATGCCGACCTGGCCGAAACGCGCGCCTGGCAGGCGGCGCAGGATGCGCTGTTCGCCGAGTACGCCGCGTCGCTCCCGGGCCGCGACGTCATGGCGGCGCGGATCGCCGAGCTCGTGCGGGCGGGTGCGGTCAGCCCGCCAGCCTGGCGCGGCAACCGGCAGTTCTTCATGCGCCGCACGCCCGATCAGGATCACGCCGTGCTGCTGACGGCCGGGCCCGGCTCCCCCGAGGACGCCGCGGCCCCGGCGGAGCGCGTGCTCATCGACCCGATGGGCATCGACCCGTCGGGGATCACCACGCTGGACGCGTGGCAGCCGGACAAGGAAGGCGAACTGCTGGCCTACCAGCTCTCCGAGGGCGGCGACGAGGAGTCCGTGCTGCGGGTCATGGACGTGGCCACCGGGCTGGACGTGGATGGGCCGATCGATCGCTGCCGTTACTCCGGGGTGGCCTGGCTGCCCAGCACGAGCAGCAGCCGGGGACCGGTCGGCAAGGCGTTCTACTACGTGCGACGGCTGCCCCCCGAGGCGGTGCCCGAGGGCGAGGAGCAGTACCACCGTCGCGTCTACCTGCACCGGGTCGGCATCCCGGCCTCCGAGGACGTGGTGATCTTCGGTGCGGGCCGGGAGAAGACCAGCTACTACGGCGTGCAGGTGAGCCGGGACGGGCGCTGGCTCATCGTCTCGGCCTCGGTCGGCACCGCGCCGCGCAACGACCTGTGGCTGGCCGACCTGACCGCATCCGACGAGGCCGCGCCCGAGTTGCAGGTGGTGCAGGAGGGCGTCGACGCCAGGACCGGCCTGCGGGCCGGCCGGGACGGGCGGCTGTACGTGCACACCGATCTGGACGCGCCGCGCGGCAGGCTGGCGATCGCCGATCCGGCCTACCCGGGTCCGGCGGGCTGGCGGGATCTCATCGGCGAGCGCGCTGATGCCGTGCTGGGCGGCTACGCGATCCTGGACGGAGCCGAACTGCGCAGGCCCCTCCTGCTGGCCGGGTGGACGCGCCACGCGATCAGCGAGATCACCGTGCACGACCTGGCCACCGGCGAGCAGACGGGAACGGTGCCGCTGCCCGGCCTGGGCAGCATCGGTGGGATCAGCGAGCGGCCCGAGGGCGGTCATGAGGCCTGGTTCAGCTACACGGATAACACCACGCCCGTGATCATCGAGCACTATGACGGGCGCAGTGGCCAGGTGCGGGAGTGGGCTCGCGCTCCGGGCAGCGTCGATGTGCCCCCGGTGCGCGCGGAGCAGGTGACCTACGAGTCCAAGGACGGCACCGCGGTGCGGATGCTGGTCATCTCGGGCGGCGAGCCGGACCAGGCGGGCACGGCGGGCGCCATGGCGGGCGCTACGGCGGGCACGGCGGGCGCTACGGGGGGCACGGCTGGAGTTACGGCGGGCACGAACGGGGGCGGGACGGGCACGAACGGGGGCGGGACGGGCGCGGCCCGGACGGCCCGGCCGGCCATCCTGTACGGGTACGGCGGGTTCGGGGTGAGCCTGACGCCCGCCTATACCGCGTCCATCCTCGCCTGGGTGGAGGCGGGCGGGGTGTACGCGATCGCCTCGCTGCGCGGCGGCGGCGAAGAGGGCGAGGCCTGGCACCGGGCCGGCATGCGCGAGAGCAAGCAGCACGTCTTCGACGACTTTTACGCGGCGGCCGAGCGGCTGATCAGCGGCGGCTGGACCACGCCGCGCCAGCTGGCCATCTCCGGCGGATCGAACGGAGGGCTGCTCGTCGGCGCCGCCATCACCCAGCGCCCCGAGCTCTACGCGGCCGCGATCTGCTCCGCCCCGCTGCTCGACATGGTCCGCTACGAGCGGTTCGGCCTGGGCGAGACGTGGAACGACGAGTACGGCACGGCGTCCGATCCCGAGCAGTTGGGCTGGCTCCTCAGCTACTCGCCTTATCACCACGTCAGGGACGGAACCCGCTACCCCGCCGTGTTGTTCACCGTCTTCGACAGCGACACGCGGGTGGATCCGATGCACGCCCGCAAGATGTGCGCGGCCTTGCAGCACGCGACCGCCGCCACGCCCGGTCCGCCGCGCGCATCCACCGCCGCCAGTCCGCCGCGCGCAGCCGCCGCCGGTCCGCCGCGCGCAGCCGCCGCCGGGCCGCCGCATGCGGCCGCCGCGCCTGGTTCGCCGGACACGGCGCGGGAAGGCCGGCCAGCCCGGCCGGTCCTGCTGCGGCGCGAGGTATCGGCCGGGCACGGGGCCCGGGCCGTCAGCCGTTCGGTATCGCTGGCCGCCGACACCCTCGCGTTCGCGGCCTATCACACCGGCCACCCCGGCTTGGGGCGCTGAGTGCGCGGCCCGGCCGGGGCGGTCCGCGGCAAAGGCTGGGTACGGAGCGCTGGCAAAACGGCAAGTGGGCCGCCCGGCGCACCGCAGATGCCCTAGTTTCGGTGCGGGCGGCCATCGTGCGGCGCTGATCCAAGCCCTGTCGCCCGGTCCGGTACCGCGACTCGGAAAGGGTCTCCCCATGATGGCCCACGCGCTCGCCACCGAACTTGCGTCGGGCCATAACGCACCGGGCCATCAACCGGCTCACGGGCCGGGCGGCGCAACGCCATCCGGCCACCGAAGTCGGTTCCGGCCGGGGTCCGCTGCCCGAGCGGAACGGCGAGCGCAGGCACCAGCGCTCGCACGCGCTCGGGTCGATACTGCGCAACGCCACCACGATCCTGATCTTCGGCATCGCGGGGATCACCATCCTCGGTGACCTGGGCATCAACCTGGCTCCCGTGCTGGCCAGCGCGGGCGTGCTCGGCGTTGCGCTCGGCTTCGGGGCGCAGAGCCTGGTCGGCGATTTCCTGGCCGGCGTGTCCATCCTGCTCGAGGATCAGTACGGGGTGGGTGACGTCATCACTGCGGGTACCACGTCGGGAACGGTGGAAGCGGTCGGCCTGCGGGTCACCAGGATGCGCGACGTGAACGGGGTCGTGTGGCACATCAGGAACGGATCACTGCAGCAAGTCGGCAACCAGTCCCAGGGCTGGGCCCGGGCGGTGATCGACATCCCGGTCCCCAACAACCAGAACATGGCCGAGGTGCGCGAGGTCATGACGCAGGTGGTGACGGACATGTGGACGCGGCCGGAGTGGCAGGGCATCATCCTCGAGGAGCCCAAGGTCTGGGGCGTCCAGTCGCTGTCCAGCAGCGAGGCCACCTGGCGTCTCGTCGCCATGACCACGCCGCCGAGGCAGTACGAGGTGGAACGGGCGCTGCGGGAAGAAATCAAGGCAGCGCTGGACGCCCGGGGCATCACCACCGTTCCGACGATCGTGGCCCTGGCCGGGGGTGACACGTCGGCCCCGGTGACAGCGGGGGCCGCGAAGGCGTCCTGACGACCGGCCAGCCGCCCGTACCCTGGTATCGCTATGAGCGACTCCGGTGAGATGAGCTTCTACGAGGCAGTGGGCGGCGAGGAGACGTTCCGGCGCCTGGTGCACGCCTTCTACCAGGGGGTAGCGGATGACCCGGTGCTCCGGCCGGTCTACCCGAGCAAGGACCTCGGGCCCGCCGAGGAGCATCTGCGGCTCTTCCTCATGCAGTACTGGGGCGGCCCGGGCACCTACAGCGAGCAGCGGGGGCACCCCCGGCTGCGGATGAGGCACGCGAGGTTCGCGATCGGGGAAGCGGAGCGGGATGCCTGGCTCCGCCGCATGCGCGCCGCGCTTGACGACCTCGGCCTGGACGAGACCCTCGACGCCCGGCTCTGGGACTACCTGGTCGTGGCCGCGCACAGCCTGGTCAACCAGCAGCCGACCGGCCGGCACGGAGACCTGGGCCTCACGCCGGCCTGAGGCCCGCGAGCGACCGCCGGCCTGAGGACCGCGAGCGACCCGTCGGGGTGAGCCAGGCCGTCAGCCGCGGGTGAGCCTGCGGTATGTGACCCGGTGCGGCCGCGCCGCCTCCGCCCCGAGACGTTCGATCTTGTTCTTCTCGTAGGCCTCGAAGTTCCCCTCGAACCAGAACCAGTTCGCCTCGCCCTCCCAGGCCAGGATGTGGGTGGCGACCCGGTCCAGGAACCAGCGGTCGTGGCTGGTGATCATCGCGCAGCCGGGGAACTCCGCCAGCGCGTTCTCCAGCGAGGACAGCGTCTCCACGTCCAGGTCGTTGGCCGGCTCGTCCAGCAGCAGCAGGTTACCGCCTTGCTTGAGGGTGAGGGCCAGGTTGACCCGGCCGCGCTCGCCGCCGGAATTCAGCCCGGCGGGCTTCTGCTGATCGGAGCCCTTGAAGCCGAACGCGGCCACGTAAGCCCGGCTGGGAATCTCGAAGCTGCCCACCTTGATGGTCGCCTCGCCGTCCGAGATGACCTCCCAGACCGTCTTGTCCGGGTCGATGCCGGACCGGAGCTGGTCGACGTAGGACATCCGGACGGTGTCGCCGACCCGGATCTTGCCCGAGTCGGGAGTGTCCTGCCCTGCGATCATCTTGAACAGGGTGGTCTTGCCGACGCCGTTCGGGCCCAGCACGCCCACGATGCCGTTGCGCGGCAGCGAGAAGCTCACGTCCTCGAACAGCTCGCGGTCGCCGAAGCCCTTCGACAGGTGCTCTGCCTCGACCACCGTGCTGCCGAGCCGCGGGCCCGGCGGGATCTGGATCTCCTCGAAGTCCAGCTTGCGGTTCTTCTCGGCCTCCTGGGCCATCTCCTCGTACCGCTGCAGCCGGGCGCGGCTCTTCGCCTGGCGGGCGCGCGGGCTCGACCGGACCCATTCGAGCTCGTCCTCCAGACGCTTGCGCCGCTTGACGTCCTTGGCCCCCTCGACCTTGATCCGGGCGGCCTTGGTCTCCAGGTAGGTGGAGTAGTTGCCCTCGTAGGGATAGGCGTGACCGCGGTCGAGCTCGAGGATCCACTGGGCCACGTTGTCCAGGAAGTACCTGTCGTGCGTCACCGCGACCACCGTGCCCGGGTACTTCTCCAGGTGCTGCTCCAGCCACTGCACGCTCTCCGCGTCCAGATGGTTGGTCGGCTCGTCGAGCAACAGCAGATCAGGCTGCGAGAGCAGCAGCCGGCACAGTGCGACCCGGCGGCGCTCACCGCCGGACAGCACCCGGACGTCGGCGTCGGGCGGCGGACAGCGCAGCGCGTCCATGGCCTGGTCGAGCTGGCTATCGATGTCCCAGGCGTCCCGGCGGTCCAGCTCCTCCTGCAGCCTGCCCATCTCGGCCAGCAACTCGTCGGAATAGTCGGTCGCCATCTTCTCGGCGACCTCGTTGTAGGCCTCCAGCAGCCGCTTGGTTTCCGCCACGCCATCCTCGACGTTGCCGAGGACCGTCTTGTTCTCGTCGAGCACCGGCTCCTGCGCGAGCAGCCCGACGGTGTAGCCGGGCATCAGCTTGGCATCGCCGTTGGACGGCTGCTCCACCCCGGCCATCATCCTGAGCAGGGTCGATTTGCCCGTGCCGTTTGGTCCGACAACACCGATCTTGGCGCCCGGCAGGAAGGCGAGCGTGACCTCGTCCAGGATCACCTTGTCGCCGTGCGCCTTGCGCACCGCGCGCATCTGGTAGATGTATTCCGGCATGTCATCAAGCCTAGGACCCAGCGGCCGATGGCTGGGACGTGCCGCCTGGTCCAGGTTCCCGGCCTCCTCATACGAAGGTTCCTAGCTAGCTTCTCCTCAAACATTTGCTCAATCTAGATTACGTAATCTAAATTGAGCTATATGACAGGCGATGCGGTACTCGTCGCGCGTGACGTCCGCGTGGCCGTCGGCCGACTGTCCCGCCGGCTGCGCAGGATCTACGGCCAGGGCCAGGCGCCCGGTGAGTCGTCCTTCCTGGAGCTGGCGGTACTGCTCCGGGTCGAACGCACCGGGCCGTCCTCGGCCAGTGCGCTGGCCACCGGCGAGCGCGTGACGTCGCAGGCGGTCAGCGTGGCGCTGGCCGGGTTGCGGCGCCGCGGCCTGGTCCGCGTGACGACCGACCCGAGTGATCGGCGGCGCTCGCTGATCGAGATCAGCGACGCGGGGCGCCAGACGCTGGAGCGCCGCGAGCGGCAGATGGGCGACCGCCTGGCCGACGTTGTCACATCCA
>DASXLW010000100.1:0-13192 GCA_036496025.1 Streptosporangiaceae bacterium | reverse complement strand
CGGTTGTGCGTGTCCGAGGCGGACACCACGGCCTCGAGCTCGGTGAACCCGGCGTCGAGCGCCCGGGTGGCGCCGCGGGAGTTCGGGACCAGGGCGGAGTACCTGACGCCGGGCGTCCGCGTGACCTGCCGCCAGACCTCGTCCGCGTCGGCCATCTGCGGGATGGCCTTGGGATGCACGAAGGATACGGCCTCGATCCGCTGCACCCCGGTGCCGGACAGGGTGTTGATCAGCTCAACCTTGGCGCCGGTCGGGACCGGGTCCTCGTTCTGCAGGCCGTCCCTCGGGCCGACCTCGCGCAGCGATATCCGATCCGGAAGGTCGCTCAATGTGATTCTTCCTCTGCTACTCGCCGGGCCAGCGTGGCTCCCGCTTCTCATTGAACGCCGCGATGCCCTCTGTTCTATCCCCGGAGAAGGCGGCCGTCCGCCAGGCGGCGTCCTCGATGTCCAGCCCGGCGGCGAGAGCGGTCCCGCTGCCCTGCCTGATGGCTTGTTTTGCGGCCCGAACGGCCACGGGTGAATTGCGCGCGATGAAGCCGGCCAGGCGGATCGCATGGTCGCGAGCGGCCTCGGCCGGCACCAGGCGGTCGGCCAGGCCGATCCGGTAGGCCTCGGCGGCGTCGACCTGGCGCCCGGTCATGATCAGGTCGATGGCTCGTCCCGGCCCCAGCTTGCGCAGCGTGAGCTGGGTGCCGCCACCCCCGGGGACCAGGCCGACCGTGGTCTCCGGCAGGCCGAAGACGGCGGTCTCGTCCGCCACGACCAGGTCGCAGCTGAGCGCGAGCTCGCAGCCGCCGCCCAGCGCGTAACCGTGCACCGCCGCCACCGTGGGCTGCGGCAGGTTACGCAAGCTGTCGAACGCCCTGCGGAAGACCGGGCGCTGGCGGGCGAAGTCCGCATCGGTCATGGCGTGCCGTTCCTTGAGGTCGGCCCCTACGCAGAACGCGCGTGGGCCGGACGCGCGCAAGACGATGGCCCGGACGGTGCCGTCGGCCGCCAGGCTGGCGCAGACGCCGGCCAGCCGCCCGGCCATGGCCGTATCCAGCGCGTTGAGCGCGTCCGGCCGGTCCAGCACGATCTCGGCCACCGCGGGCGTTCCGGCTTCATCCCGGCGCAGGCTCACCCCGTCCATGGTCAGCGCTCTCCCGTCGTCATGGTCAGCGCTCTCCCGCCAGCCGCTGCTGCTCGTTCTCGACCAGCTGGAACAGCGTGGCCTGTACCTCCTGCACGTCCGGTATCTCGGTCAGCACCAGCTGGCCCTGCTCGCCCGCGGACTCCACGGTCAGCTTTCCGCAGCCGAGCAGCCGGTCGATCGGCCCGTGCGCGAACGAAACGTCGCTGATCCGCAGCAGCGGGAAGTCCCGGCCCTGGCGGGACACGATTCCCTCGCGCAGCCGGAGCCTGCGCGTGGTCAGCTCGTAGGTGGTGGTCCGCCAGCGCAGGATCGGGACCAGGACCCAGGCCAGCAGGATGACGATCGCGATGACCCCGACGGCGAGCCGCGCCCAGCCGGCCGCCGAACCCGAGGGGATCGCCACGAGGAGGGCCAGCGCCGCGGCGACGGTGAGCACTCCGACGAACAACGGGCGCAGCACGGTCTTCCAGTGCGGGTGCACCAGGAGCACGCTGCGCTCGGTGTCCTCCCGTTCTTGACTGACCATGGAGCACATCGTTCCACGCCACGCGGTACCGCGCCGCCGGGGCGGCGGTCATCGGGCGCTCGGCTACTGGACGAAGGTGAACAGCTCCTGCCCGGACCGGAACGGCCGCGGCGGTGTGGTCAGCCGGGCCGCACCCACGCCGAACAGGTTCCCTTCCGCTACGACGAGCGCCTGCGGGCGGAAGCCGGCCTCCTCGAACCAGCCCTGGATGACCGGCAGGATCCCGTCCTCCCGTGGTTGCCTGGTCCAGATGACCCAGCCCCGCGCAGCGCAGAGCGCGGGCAGGAACCCGACCGTGCGCCTGATGTCCTCGTCGCTGACGTTGCCGAAGATGCCGCAGGCCAGGACGAGGCCGGCGGGTACGGCGCCGGCGTAAACGCCGGACTGGCCGGCGTCGCCCTCGATGACCGTGAGCCCGTCGAGGCCGGCCTGCTCGATGCGCGTCCTGGCCGCCGCCGCGTTGCGCGGATCGGCCTCTACCAGGACGCCGGCCAGGTCCGCGCCGCGCCGGTGCCGCCGGGCCACGCCGATCAGATCCCGGCCCTGGCCCGCGCACATGCTGATCACCCGGATCGGGCCCGGCGGCAGCTCGTCCAGCGCCGCGGCGATCAGGTCCTGCACGACGAGGAGGCGCAGGTGCAGCGGCGAGCCGGCCCGGTCGTACTCGTCGTGCCAGGCCGCATAGTCACGGAGCGCCATGGCACTCATCATCGCCGGCACCACCCGCCGAGCCTGCGCGCAGGGCGCTCAGCCGGCCCGGCCTGACCCGGGCGCAGCGGGCAGGGATTGCGCGCAGGCCCGCACCTGCCCGGGCTGGGCGGGCGCGGCGGGGCGCAGCGCCGGGCAGGCTCAGCGCAGGTGCACGACATCGCCGGCGCTCACCGCGAGTTGGTCCCCGGCGGTCTGCAGCACCAGCCGCCCTTCGGTGTCGACGTCCAGCGCCGTCCCGCGCGCCGCGTCGCCGCCAGGGAACTCCACCCGCACCGGCCGGCCAAGGGTGACGCTGCGGTGGCGATACTCCGCGCGCAGGCCGCTAGCGTCGGGGTCGCCGGGGCTCGCCCCGTTCGCCCAGGCCAGGTACCAGCGCTCCAGCTCGCCCAGCGCAGCGCCGAGCAGCTGCTGGCGTCCGGTGCCCGCCGCCCCCTCGAGGGCTAGCGACGTGGCCGTCTCGATCGGCAGCTCATCCCGCCGCGCGGAGACGTTGAGCCCGACGCCGACCACGACCGCGCCGGCCGCCTGCTCGGCGAGGATCCCGGCCAGCTTCCGGCCGCCGACCAGGACATCATTCGGCCACTTGAGCCGCGCGTCCAGCCTGGCCGCGGCGGCGACCGCGGACGCGATGGCCACCCCGGCCAGCAGCGGAATCCAGCCGCGCCTGGCCGGCGGGACTTCCACCGGGCGCAGCAGCACCGAGAACGTCAGCGCGGCGCCCGGCCGGCTGACCCAGGCCCGGCCCATCCGCCCCCGCCCGGCGGTTTGCGCCTCGGCCACCAGCACGGTGCCCTCCGGGGCGCCCCCGGCGGCCCGCTCGAGCAGGTCAGCATTGGTCGAGCCGGTGACCCCTGTCACCTCGACCGCACGCCAGAACCCGCCCGGCCGTACCAACGCACCCGCCAGCGTCACCCCGCTCAGCGGCGCGCGTTCACCTGCGCTCATGCAGCCAATATTGCCGCTATTGCCGAAGCCCGCGCCCATTTCCCGGCTCAGCCCACTCTTGCGCGCGGCTCGACGGGGACGAAATCGGGGGCAAGTCGAACGTGTCTTGGTCATTGCGTGCGCATTAGTCAGGGAGCGATCATGCTGGGCTGGCGGGGCGGGACGAGGTTAGCCGGTGTTTTGGAGGCCGGCGGCGACGCCGTTGACGGTGAGGAGGAGCAGGCGTTCTAGGCGCGGGCGGTCGGGCGAGGACTCCGCGGCCGGGGCGCGGAGGGCGGCCAGGGCGCGCAGTTGCAAGTGCGAGAGGGCGTCTACGTAGGGGTTGCGCAGCGCCACCGCGCGCGAGAGGACCGGGCGGTCGGCGAGCAGCCGGTCGTGGCCGGTGACCGTGAGCACCAGCCTGGCGGTGAGGTCGTACTCGGCCAGCACCGCGGCGGTGAGGTCAGGTCGGCCGCCGAGCGCGAGGTAGCGCGCGGCGATCCGCCGGTCCGTCTTGGCCAGGCTCATCTCGGCGTTGTCCAGCAGCACGGCGAGCAACGGCCATTCGCGGTAGGCCCGGCGGAACTCGGCCACGCCGTCGGGCGTCTCGGCCACCGCCGCCAGCCCGCTACCGAGGCCGAACCAGCCGGGCAGGTTCACCCGCGTCTGCGCCCAGGCGAATACCCACGGGATCGCCCGCAGGTCGGCCAGGCCGGACGACACGGCCGCCCGGCGGGCCGGGCGGGACCCGATGCGCAGCCCGCTGATCTCCTCCAGCGGGCTGATCCTGGCGAACCAGGCGGCAAAGCCTTCGGTGTCCACCAGGCTCCGGTAGGCATCCAGCGCGGCCGCCTCCAGCTTCCCCGCGAGGTCGGCGATCCGCTCTTCCACCCGTCCTGCCGCGACGGTGGCGGCGGGCGCCGAGGCCAGCAGCACGGCCGAGGTGACCTGCTCCAGGTGCCGTTGCGCGAGGGCCAGGTGACCGTACCTGGCGAAGATCACCTCGCCCTGTTCTGTGACCTTGAACCGCCCGTCGACCGAGCCAGGTGCCTGCGCCAGCACGGCCCGCCCGGCCGGGCCGCCGCCGCGGCCAAGAGCGCCGCCGCGGCCGTGGAACAGCGTCAGCGCGACGCCGCGCGCCGCCGCCCAGGCCGCCAGCGCGGCCTGCGCACGGAACAGCCGCAGCGTCGCGCCGACCGGGCCGAGCTCCTTGGCCGAGTCGGAGTAGCCGAGCATGATCTCCAGCGCCGGGCCCTCCTCGCCGGAGTCCGCCCCGCCGGAACCCGCCGCACCGGAACGCGCCCCGCCGGAACCCGTCCCGCCGGAACCCGCCTCGGCGGGATCGGCCCCGGACGCGGCTGGATCCGGTGCGCCGAGTTTGCTCGCCACCGGCTCGAGTTTCAGCATCTCGTCGAGCACCTCGACGGCGTGGTCCAGGTCGGCACCGCTCTCGAACAGCGGGACCACGTCGAGGTCGGGCGGACGGCCGTCCGGGACCGCTCGGCGGGCTAGCTCGTACACGACGGCGATGTCACGAGCCGAGCGGGTGAAGCTGACCACGTAACGCCGGCACGCCTGCGTCCCGAACCGGCCCTGGATCCAGGCGATCACGCGGAACGTCGCCAGGACCTCCTGCGTCTGCGGCGACGGCGGCTCGCCGCGCTCCAGCTCGGCCAGCGCCCGGGCGTGCACCTCGCTGTGCTGCCTGACCTCCAGCTCGGCCAGGTGGAACCCGAACGTCTCCGCCTGCCAGACCAGGTGCTGCAGCTCGCCGAACGCCTGCCGGTGCGCGCCCGCCGCCGCCAGCGAGTCCTGCACCAGGCGCAGGTCGGCCAGGAACCCGGCTGGATCCCCATAGCCCAGATCGGCATGGCGCAGCCGGGTAGCGCGGAGCCGTTCGGCTAGAAAAAGGAGGTAGGTACGGTGCGGCTCGGCCGGGGAGCGGGCCGCGATGTCGGCCAGCAACTCCGGGTGCTCCGCCCCGGCGATCTCGAGCGCGCGGGCCAGGGCGGTTGACGGCGGGGTGAGCGGCGCCTCCGCGGTCAGCGCGCGGCCGATCCGCTCGGTGACCGTCTCCAGCGCGGCCAGCGCGTGCTGCGCCTGGATGATCGCGGTTTCCCTGGTGACCTGCGCGGTCACGAACGGATTGCCGTCCCGGTCGCCGCCGACCCAGCTGCCGAAGCGCAGGAACGCCGGGGCGGCCGCGGGGACCCGGCCGCAGTCCGCGCCGGTCAGCACGTGATCCAGTGACCGGTAGAGCGCCGGGACCGCGCGGAACAGCGTCTCGTCGAACACGATCATCGCGGCGCGGATCTCGTCCAGCGGCTCCATGGCCTTGACCCGCAGCGGCGAGGTCCGCCAGAGCAGGTCGATCTCCTCCCGCAGCCGCCGCTGCGTCTCCGCCTGCACGCCCGGGCCAGGCGCGTCGTCGAGCCCGGCCAGCAGCCCGCTGATCCGGCGCAGCGCGGCGGTCACCGCGCGGCGGCGCGTCTCGGTCGGGTGCGCGGTGAGCACCGGGTGCACCCGCAGCCGGGCCAGCAAGGTTTCGAGCTCGCCGGGCGCGGCGGCGCGGATGTCGGCCACGGCGACGGCGAGCGACTCGCGCAGCGGCGCGCCGCCGGCGGCGCGCTCGCGCAGGGTCCGGATCCGCTGATGTTCCTCGGCCATGTTGACGAGGTGGAAGTAGACGGTGAACGCGCGGGCCACCAGCTCGGCCCGGTCCAGCGGCCAGGACGCGACCAGGGTGGCGATCTCGTCTCCGACCGGATCGCCTTGCGGCGGCGGGTCCTCGCGGCGCGCCTCGATCACCGCGTGCCGCAGCCGCTCCACGTCGGCGAGCAGGTCCTCGCCCCCCGATTCGCGGAGCACCTCGCCGAGCAGGTCACCCAGCAGCCGGACGTCACGGCGCATCCGCTGCGGCATCTGCTGTCGGTCCGACTCCCGGCTCACGGGCGACAGCGTAGCCATCGACCCGCCGGACGCCGCTACTGTGTGCCCATGACCAGCGAAGCCCGGGACGAGAGCATCCAGGACGAGGCCGGCGAGCCGTATCCGCACACCACCGCGGGCAAGATCGCCGACCTGGAGCAGCGCAGGCACGAGGCGATCCACGCGGGCTCGGAGCGTGCGGTGGAAACGCAGCACGCCCGGGGCAAGATGACGGCCAGGGAGCGGATCGACAAGCTGCTGGATCCCGGCTCGTTCACCGAGTTCGACGAGCTGGCCAGGCACCGAGCCTACGACTTCGGGGTCGCGGACCGCCGTCCCTACGGGGACGGGGTGGTCACCGGGTACGGCACGGTGGACGGCCGGCCGGTCTGCGTGTACAGCCAGGACTTCACGGTGTTCGGCGGGTCGCTCGGCGAGGTCTACGGCGAGAAGATCGTCAAGGTGATGGACCACGCGCTGAAGACCGGCTGCCCGGTGATCGGCATCAACGACGGCGGCGGCGCCCGGATCCAGGAGGGCGTGGTCGCGCTGGGCATGTTCGCCGAGATCTTCTACCGGAACGTACTCGTGTCCGGAGTCATACCGCAGATCTCGCTGATCATGGGGCCGTGCGCGGGCGGCGCGGTGTACTCGCCGGCCATCACCGACTTCACGCTGATGGTGGACCAGACCTCGCACATGTTCATCACCGGGCCCGACGTGATCAAGACGGTGACCGGGGAGGAGGTCAGCTTCGAGGAACTCGGCGGCGCGCACACGCACAACGTCAAGTCCGGGGTGGCCCACTACCAGGCCAGGGACGAGGATGACTGCCTGGAGTTCGCCCGCGACCTGCTTTCTTACCTGCCGTCCAACAACATGGACGACCCGCCGTGGGATACCGGGCAGCCTGCTTTGGTCCCGAACGCTGGCGGGGCTGAGCTGACCGCATCCGACGATGAGCTCGACACGGTGATCCCCGATTCGCCGAACCAGCCGTACGACATGCACGACGTGATCACCCGGGTCGTGGACGACGGCGAGTTCCTCGAGATCCACGCGCTGTTCGCGACCAACATCATCGTCGGGTTCGGCCGGGTGGAAGGCTCGCCGGTCGGCGTGGTGGCCAACCAGCCGCTGCAGTTCGCCGGCACGCTGGACATCGACGCCTCGGAGAAGGCCGCGCGCTTCGTCCGGACCTGCGACGCGTTCAACGTCCCCATCCTGACGTTCGTGGACGTCCCCGGCTTCCTGCCCGGGACGGCGCAGGAGTGGGGCGGTATCATCCGGCGCGGCGCGAAGCTCATCTATGCGTACGCGGAGGCCACCGTGCCCAAGATCACGGTGATCACCCGCAAGGCGTACGGCGGCGCCTACGACGTCATGGGCTCCAAGCACCTGCGGGCCGATATCAACCTGGCCTGGCCCACCGCGCAGATCGCCGTCATGGGCGCCCAGGGCGCGGTGAACATCTTGTACCGGCGCGAGCTGGCCGAGGCCGAGGATCCGGCCGAACTGCGCGAACGGCGCGTCACCGAGTACGAGGACAGGCTGGCCAACCCCTACATCGCGGCCGACCGGGGTTATGTGGACGCGGTGATCCGGCCGGCCGAGACTCGCGGGCAGGTGGCCGTGGCGCTGCGGGCGCTGCGCACCAAGCGGCAGACCCTGCCGCCGAAGAAGCACGGGAACATCCCGCTGTAACCGCGTAGCCGCCGCACCGCGGGCCGCATCCGTCGCGTGGTCGATGGCACATTGCCGACACAGGAGGGGAGGCAACGGCACACCGACGGGGGTTCTCTGGGCATGGCCTAGAGTCAGGAGCACAATGACCGAGCTCTCCGCGCCCCTGCCGATTCTCGCCCGCTACGCGATCATGGTCGACGTCGGGTACATCTATGCCGCGGCGGGAGAGCTGCTGCTGGGCGCCAGCTCGCGCCGGGAGTACCGGGTGGATGCGCCCGGCCTCATCCAGGAGCTCACCAGGAACGCCGAGAACAAGATCCGGGGCGAGCTGCTCCGGGTCTACTGGTATGACGCGGCCAGGGACCGGGTGCCCACCATCGATCAGCGAGTGATCGCGCAGATGCCGTGGGTCAAGCTGAGGCTCGGCAACCTGAACGCCCGCGGCCAGCAGAAGGGCGTGGACGCGCAGATCCGCGCCGACATGGAGGCGCTTGCCCGGCACCGGGCTCTCACCGACGCGGTGCTAGTGGCCGGGGACGAAGACATGGTTCCGGCGGTGGAGGCGGCGCAGGCCTACGGGGTCCGGGTTCACCTGTGGGGAGTCGAGCCGCCCTACGGCACCAACCAGGCGGAGCGGCTGGTCTGGGAGTCGGACACGGTCGAGGTGCTCGACGCGGCCTTCGTCAAGCCGTACTTCACCAGCCAGCTGATCACCGAGGCCGAGCCCGCCCGGCTGGACGTCCAGATGACGGCCATCGTGCCCTCGCCGGCCCAGCTGTTCGGTGAGCGGCATCCCCCCCGTCCTGGAGCGAGGGTCGTGGCGCACGGCCCGGCCGGCCCGCCCGGCGCGGCGGCCGCCAGCAAGCTCGGGCCCGACCGGGAACGGGTCGAGGAGGCCGGCGAGCACGTGGCGCAGAAGTGGATCCTGACCCGCGGTGAGGACAACATCAGGGACCTGCTGCCCGGGCCGATCCTGCCCCCGGTCATCGACAAGGAACTCCTCGTCGAGGCCGAGAAGGAGCTGGGCCAGTCGCTGCGCCCCTATCAAGAGGCGAGGGAGTGGCTGCGCGACGCCTTCTGGGAGCGGGTGCACAGGCAGTTCGGCATCGGCGTCGGAAAGTCGCGATCTTGATGGCGGGGCCCGGATCCGGCCCGGCCGACCGCCAGAGCGACAGCCGCCAGAGCGACAGTCGGCAGAGCGACAGCCGGGAGAGCGACGGGCCGCCGTGCGCCGAGCGCGCGGGAGCGCCCGTGCTCGCCGTGGTCAGGGGGGATGCCTCGGCCGAGGAGATTGCCGCGCTGACCGCCGTGCTCGCGGCCGGCAGCGCCGCTGCGGCCCGCGCGGCGGCCGCCTCGACTGTGGGCCGCGGCGGCCAGGCCTTCGGCTGGGCCAGCAGGCGGGCCATGCTGCGCAAGCCGCTCAGTCACGGTCCTGGCGCGTGGCGGGCGAGCGCGCGGCCCGGCGCCGGGGCATAGCGCCTGCTGGGGTAGCCGCCGGCCGATGAGGGGCCATCCCTCAGGGCGGAGCGTAAGTAGCGCTATGGCCGTGCTAACGCTTCGCGTTAACGGACCAATCCGGCCGCAGGTCGCCCGGCCCAGTTACCTGCGGCCGGAATGGATGAGCGCCGGACCGCTCCGCCTGGCGCCGGGGCCGCGGTGCGCAGGCTGACCACTAGACTCCTCACAGACTCATGAGGAGACTAAGTCTTTGCGCAAGGTCCTGATCGCGAACCGCGGCGAGATCGCGGTGCGGATCGCCCGGGCATGCCGCGACGCCGGGCTGGCTAGCGTCGGCGTCTATGCACAGTCTGACCTCGACGCGCTGCACGTCACGATGACCGACGAGGCGTTCGCTCTCGGCGGGCAGAGTCCGGCCGAGAGCTACCTGGACATCGACAAGATTCTCAAGGCCGCCGCCGAGTCCGGGGCCGACGCCGTGCATCCCGGATACGGATTCCTGGCCGAGAACGCCGACTTCGCGCGCGCCGTCGCCGCCGCCGGGCTGACCTGGATCGGTCCCCCGGCCGACGCGATCGAGGCGCTCGGGGACAAGGTGCGGGCCCGCGACATCGCCGCAGAGGTCGGCGCCCCGCTGGCCCCTGGCACGCCGGGTCCGGTGTCCGGTGCCGAGGAGGTGCTCGCGTTCGCGCGCGAGTACGGGCTGCCGATCGCGATCAAGGCCGCGTACGGCGGCGGCGGGCGCGGGCTCAAGGTGGCCCGGTCGACGGAGGAGATCGAGGAGCAGTACGCCTCGGCGGTCAGGGAGGCCGTGGCCGCGTTCGGCCGCGGTGAGTGCTTCGTCGAGCGGTACCTGGACCGGCCGCGGCACGTGGAGACGCAGTGCCTGGCCGACCAGCACGGGAACGTCGTGGTCGTCTCGACCCGCGACTGCTCGCTGCAGCGCCGGCACCAGAAGCTGGTCGAGGAGGCCCCCGCGCCGTTCCTGACCGACGAACAGATCGCCCAGCTCCGCGATTCGTCGAAGGCGATCCTGCGCCAGGCCGGGTACGTGGGCGCGGGGACGTGCGAGTTCCTGGTCGGTCAGGACGGCACCGTGTCTTTCCTCGAGGTGAACACCAGGCTGCAGGTGGAACACCCGGTCACCGAGGAAGTCAGCGGGATCGACCTGGTACTGGAGATGTTCCGCATCGCCGAGGGCGAGCCGCTCGGGTACGACGACCCGCCGGCCCGGGGCCATTCGATCGAGTTCCGGATCAACGCCGAGGATCCGGGGCGCAATTTCCTGCCCACGCCCGGGACCATCACGGTCTGGCAGCCGCCATCCGGGCCTGGGGTGCGGCTGGACGCGGGATACACGGCGGGCATGACCATACCGCAGGCATTCGATTCCCTGATCGGCAAGCTGATCATCACCGGCGCCAGCCGCCGCCAGGCCCTGGCCAGGGCGCGCCGTGCGCTGGCCGAGTTCGAGATCGACGGGCTGCCGACCGTGCTGCCGTTCCACCGGGCCGTGGTGGACGACCCGGCGTTCACCGACGAGCCGTTCGCGGTGCATACGCGGTGGATCGAGACGGAGTTCGCGACGAAGATCCCCCCTTACTCCGGCGAGGTGGCCGAGCCGGGTGCGCCCGGGCCCGACCGCGAGCGGATCACGGTCGAGGTGGGCGGCAAGCGGCTCGAGGTCGTGCTGCCCGCTGGGCTCGCCACGGGGGGCCAGCCCGCGCAGCCGCCCGGCCGGGAGCGTAGCCGCCACTCGGGTCACCGCGACCGCGGCCCCGCGGCCGCCGGAAGCGGTGACGACCTGGTCAGCCCCATGCAGGGCACGATCGCCAAGATAGTCGTCGAGGAAGGTCAGCACGTCTCGGCCGGTGACACGGTGGTGGTGCTCGAGGCGATGAAGATGGAGCAACCGCTCACCGCGCACAAGGATGGGACGGTGACCGGGCTGGCCGTGCAGATCGGCCAGACGGTGGCCGCCGGCGGCGTCATCTGCGAGCTGAAGGACTGATCCGCCGACCGCGATCGTGGCGGCGGTCAGGGGCCGCGGTGGTCACGCCCGCAGTCGTCACGAGTCACAACAGTCACAAGGGCCGCAGTGGTCACGAGGCGCAGTGGCCGCGAATCACAGCGGTCACAAGCCGCTGTGGTCGCAGCGGTCTCCCGATCATGAACCGGAACAGCCGGGGGCGCGAATCGTTTACCCGGGTACAGTGCCGGGCGAAACGAGATGCCGTGCCGGTCGGTCGCGGTCGCAACCGCCGACGGCAGCCGGCGCTGGCTGGGAGGTAGAGCAGCGGTGAGCACAACCCGGCGGTCGGTAGCGCTCACGGCCCGCGACCCCGCAGCTCCCCTCGCAGGGCTCACGCCCGGTGAACCCGCAGCCCCGCCCGCAGCGGTCGCGGTTGGCGGCCCCGCAGCTCCCCTCGCAGGGCTCACGGCCGGCGAACCCGCAGCCCCGCCCGCAGCGGTCGCGGCCGGCGAACCCGCAGCGGTGCCGTTCGCCTTCGCCGTGACCTTCGCCTGCCCGGGCCGCTATTGTTTCCATTGCCAGCACCCCGCGAGCGCAGGCATGGCCGATACGTTTGCTGTCTCGTAACATGCCAGGCAGGAAGGCCAGAACTGGACTCATTGGCGGTCGCGGGCCCGGGGCGGGACGGGCTATGCACCCGGTGAGCAGGCCCGGCTACGCCGGGCGCCGGGACGATCTCGATGACGCCACGCTGGTGCAGCTCGTCGCCATCGCGGATCCGGACGCGCTGGCGGTCCTGTACCAGCGCCACGGCGCCGCCTGCTACCGGCTGGCGCGGCGGGTCACCGTCAACGACGCGCTGGCCGAGGACGCCGTCCAGGAGGCGTTCGTCGGGTTGTGGCGCGATCCGGCGGCCTACGTCCCCGGCCAGGGCAGTGTCCTGAACTGGCTGCTGGGACTCGCCCATCACAAGGCAGTGGACTTCGTGCGCCGGGAATCCGCCCAGCAACGGCGGCAGAACGCGCAGGCGGCGAAGCAGGCGCTTGACCCGCCCCCGAATGACCCGGCGGCGGCCGCGTGGGCCGGTATCCGGGCGCAGACCGTCCGGGCCGCGCTGTCTGAGCTGCCCGAACCGCAGCGGCACGCGCTCGCGCTGGCCTATTTCGGCGGGTACACCCAGCGCGAGATTGCCCAGCTCACCGGCACCCCGCTGGGCACGGTCAAGACCCGCATGTTCACCGCCATGCGGCGGCTGCAGTTGCGCCTGGCCTCCCTCGATGACCTGCGAGGGGAGGAAACCTCATGACCGACCAGGCGCCTGAGCACACGGTCTTCGACGAGCTCGCGGCCGGCTACGTGCTGTACGCCCTGGAGCCCGCGGACGAGCAGCGTTTCCTCCGGCACGCTGAGCAGTGCTCGCGATGCCACCAGACGCTGGCGGAATTCCAGGAGGTGGCCGCGGCGCTGGCGGATACCGCGCCGCCCGCCGAGCCCAGTGCGCGGCTGGGCGAGCGGATCATGGCCGTGGCCCGAGCGGATCTCGCCGAGCAGGGCCATGGGCCTGCCGCGCCTGCCGATTCCGGAGGCAGGGACGCTGATACCGCCCTTGATGACGGCACTGCCCTTCCTGGCGGCACTGCCTCGGATCACGACGCGGCCTCGGATCACGGCACCACCCTTGACGAGGGCGCCACGACCCGGGGAGAGGACGCGCCCTCGGATGACGCCGGCGCGGCCCGCATGCCTGGAACGCCCTCGGGCGCCGGGCCTGCCCCCGGTGAGCGGACCGCCCCCGGCGGCCGGACCGCCCCCGGTGACCGGACCGGCCCAGACGAGCGGACCGCCCCCGG
>DASXLW010000099.1:0-1520 GCA_036496025.1 Streptosporangiaceae bacterium | reverse complement strand
GACGATCAGCTCGCGGAGCTGGTGGCGGGCAGCACCGTGGTTCGCGTCGAGCCAGGGGCCGAGCCGTTCCGCGAGGGTGAGCACGCGGACTTCTGGTGGGTACTCATCGATGGTGCCATCGACCTGGTGCGGCGCGTCGGTGGCGAGGACACCGTGGTCGGGAAGATGAACGTCCCGGGCCGGTGGGCGGGCGGTTTCCGGGCCTGGGACGGGCACGGCGTCTACCTGGCCACCGCCCGGGCGTCGGCCCTTAGCCGGCTCCTGCGGGTGCCGGCCGGCGTGCTGCGGGAGTGGCTCAGCGCGTGGTTCCCGCTCGGCGGGCATCTCATCGCGGGGCTTTACCAGACCGCGCGTTCCATCGAGTCGACTGCGCGGCAGCGCGAGTTCCTGGTCACCCTGGGCAAGCTCGCGGCCGGCTTCGCCCACGAGATCAACAACCCGGCGGCGGCCGCGACCCGGGCAGTGGATGACCTGGAGGCCGCATGCCAGACGCTGCTCTCCGGTCCTGGCAGGCTCGCGCGGGAAGAGATCTCGGCCCGGCAGTTCATCGCGCTCGACGCCCTGCGCGGCGAGATCGAGCCCGCTGCGGCGGCGCATGATCCGCTGGTCCTGGCCGACCGCGAGGACGCCCTGTCGGCGTGGCTGGCCCGGCACGGCGTGGCCGGCGAGTGGATGATCGCCCCGCCGCTGGCCGCCGCCGGAGCGGATCGCGCCTGGTGCGAGCGAGCGGCAGCGGCGTTGCCGGGACCGGCCCTGCAGCCAGGCCTGGAGTGGGTGGCGAGCACCTTGTCCGCCACCGCGCTGCTGTCGGAGATCAAGGAGTCGACCCGGCGCATCTCCGAGCTCGTCGCCGCGGTCAAGTCCTACTCGCAAATGGACCGGGCGTCGCTGCAGCGCGTCGACGTGACCGAGGGCCTCGAGAGCACGCTGGTGATGCTCGGCCAGCGGCTGCCCGACCGGATAACGGTGGTGCGTGACTACGGTCCGGACGTCTCCCAGATCGAGGCCTACCCCGCCGAGCTTAACCAGGTGTGGACCAACCTCGTCGATAACGCCGTGGACGCGATGGACGTGCCGGGCACGCTAAGGCTGACGACGCGAGCCGAGGAAGGCTTCGTCGCCGTCGAGGTCTCCGATACCGGCCGGGGCATGTCGCCGCAGGTGGCAGACCGTGCGTTCGAGGCCTTCTTCACGACCAAGGGCGTCGGCCAGGGCGTCGGCCTCGGGCTCGACATCGCCCAGCGCATTGTCGTGGAGCGGCACGGCGGCACCATCAGCATCGACTCCCGCCCGGGCGAAACGGTGCTGCGGGTCCGCCTTCCCGTCCGCCGGCCAAGGACGTCATCGGGGCATCCGGCCGGACCAGAGTGATACGTGCACAGGTTCCACGGCGCGGTCAGGCCGGGCCGCACCGCGTCCGGATCGGTGCCGTCCCGCAGCCGGGCGACGAACGCGCTGATCATCAGGTCCGCGTCGTACCTGGTCCGGTTGTACCTGCGGCCGGGCATGATCGCCGGATC
>DASXLW010000098.1:0-1850 GCA_036496025.1 Streptosporangiaceae bacterium | reverse complement strand
GTCGAAGATCTCGCCGAGCGCGCCGAACTCGGTGGCCGGGCCGGAGTGCGGCGACACCGAGATATCCCGGTCGTCCCGGTCGGCGGTCGGGGCCGGCCGGGGGAAGCGCTCGCCCTCGGCCACATACGCGTGCTCGTAGTGCGCCAGCAGGACGTCGACCGCAGACGATATGTCCGGGGCCCAGTACTGGGCCTCCCCGTTCGGGCCCATGATCCGGTCATAACCGCCGATACCGAAGTTGTCCTCGGCCGAGACCCCGCCGGAATAGTCCAGCGAATGCTTCCCGGTCAGGACCATGGCCGAGTCCGGGGTCATGATCAGGATGCCCTTGGTGTGCATCAGCATCGTGGCTTCGGCGTTCCAGTACGGCTGGGCGCCGACGTTGATGCCGGTGACCACCACGTTGATCTCGCCGCCGTCCTGGGTGAATCCGACGATCCCGCGCAGCGCCCGGGAGATCCAGTCCATCGCCTCGGTGCCGGAGTCCATGGAGATCTTGGCTCCGGCCGAGATGGCGAACCACTCCACCGGGGCGTGCAGCCGCCGGGCCAGGTCGAGGGCGGCGAGCACCCGGCGGCACTCAGGCTCGGCCAGCGCGCCCAGCGCGCGCGTCGGGTCGCCCATCAGCACGACCCGGCAGATCCCCTCGGGGTAGCGCATGGTCGACGTACTGACCGTGCCGAGCACCAGGTTCGCGGTATTCAGCCCCGGCTCCCGGTCCACCGGTGCCGGGAAGCCCGACTCGTCGAGGTCGTATTCGGTGAACGTGCCCGGCGTGCCGCCCGGGTCCGGTGACCGGGTGATCAGGGGAACAAGCTCGTAGGGGTAGACGGTGCCGCGGCGGCGGGCCCGGATCACCTTCTGCGTGTAGGAGTTCAGTTCGCGCAACGGCTCCGGCGGCGGGTCGGTGACCCGCAGCGTCAGCCCGGCGCCCGGTGGCCGCGACATCCGCAGCATCACCTCGCGGACCCCGCCGTCCGGGGAAGCCATCTTGAACTGCACCATCACCTGCTCCAGGCCGAGGCCTTCGGTGCGCGGCGCGAGCGACCTGATCACCTGCTCGAACTCGCCGATCGTGGCGTCCACGACCGGCCAGACGTACAGCTTGACCCGGTTCCAGTCCAGCCTGGCCAGCTCGCGGTCGGCCGAACGGGCCGCGCGCAGGCTTTCCAGGCAGTCGTCCAGGGTGCGCTCGAGCTGCGGCAGGCCGCGGACCCGCCCGTCCTGGTCGCGTAGCACGGTCAGGTCGCGGACATCGGCCAGCACCATGAGCCGCTGGTCGTCGGGTACCTCGCGGCCCCGGATGCGGAACAGGTGCACGTCGGGCGCCGCGGGCAGGCGGGTCAGCTCGAACCGGGAGAAGCGCCACAGGCCCAGGCGTTCGGCGACCATCGGATGCAGATCGCGCTGGGTCCGGTCCTCCTCCGGTACACCGTCCGGTCCCGGGCGGAAGGTGAACCAGGCCGGCCAGCCGCCCTCCGGAACCAGCACCGCCACCGCGACCCGCTCGACGGCGGGCGGGACGACGCCGAGCTTGTCGAGGATCCGCGCGGCGCGGGCGTCCGGGTCGCCGTCGGCCTCGTCCCCGGGGGCCTGGGTGGTCACGTAGAGGTCGACGAGCACGGTGCGGCCGGCCGCCACGGCGCCGGGCAGCTCGGGCAGGTTGGATTCCGCCGCGCTTTCCGTGCCCTCGGCGACGGTCGCGATGACCAGGTAGTCCTGCCCGTCGTGGGTGTACTCGGCGGTCAGCAGGGGGCGGCCGCCGCGCTCGGTGACCTGCACGTTCTCCAGCGGCCTGATCCGGTAGTAGCGCCGGGTCATGACCTCGAGCATGACCGCGTGGTCCCGCT